>JAQGOE010000031.1 GCA_028293725.1 Gammaproteobacteria bacterium
CCTCGGGTTCTACGTCTTTCACGTAGCCGGGGCATGGCGTTGGATTTACGTGACCACGGCCTTGATCGCCCTTTACCTGAACTGCTTCGTGGCCGTGGTGCAATCATTTCAGAAGATCCCGGCGCTCCACGCACTGGCGCCAAAGGGGAATGAACCTCCCTTCGTCGCCGCACAGGTAACTCTCATGCTCGCCTTCATCGTGATCGGGGTCGTCTGCGTGAGACGGTTCCATCCGACCACGCTGGGCGCTGCTTACGCCTGAGCGAGGTTGTTTCGCAGGCGAGGTACTTCGAACAGCGAGCTGAGGAGCGAGAACGCCTCCTCGGCAGGCATCGGCGGCGCGACCAGGTATCCCTGGATGGTGCTGCAGTGTTCCTGAGTAAGGAACTGACGCTGCTCCTGGGTTTCAACGCCCTCGGCCACGACCTCCAGGCCGAGGGCCAGGCCCAGGGCGATCGCCGCACGACAAAGCGCGGCATTGTGAGGGTCGGCGGTGCAGTCTTCGACCAGCGACCGATCGATCTTCACACAGTCCACGTTCAACAGCTTCAGGCGCGCCAGCGAGGAGTGGCCGGTGCCGAAGTCGTCGACAGCCAACGAGACACCCAACGCCCGCAGACGCGCCAGGTGGCGGGCCGCAAGCTCCGGAGACCTCATCGCCACCGTCTCGGTGATCTCCAGCTCCAACAAGTCGGCCGGCAGCCGCGCGGCATCCAGCGCCGCGGCCACACGCTCGGGCAACTCCTCGCGCGCAAACTGAATCGGTGACAGGTTCACCGACACCCGCAGCGAAGCGCCGCCCCGGTCGAGCCAGGCGCGCAGATCGTGACACGCTTGACTCAACACCCACTGGCCGATGGATTCGATGAGCCCCGTCTCCTCCGCGATGGGAATGAACAAGCCCGGGAGCACCAGGCCGCGCGTCGGATGGTGCCACCGCAGCAGCGCTTCCACGGCAGTCGGGTAGCCGGTGACCGTATCGATGCGCGGTTGGTAGTAGATCTCGAGCTCGTTGCGCTCCAGGGCATCGCGCAACTCGACCTCGATCAGCAACCGGTCCGTGCTCGGCCGCATCGCGCTCTCGAAGAGCCGAAACGAATCCCCGCCGTTCGCCTTGGCGGTGTACATCGCCAGGTCCGCGTGTTTGAGCAGCGTCGATCCGTCGGTGCCGTCCTTGGGAAAACGGCTGATTCCCATACTGCAGGTGGTGTACACGGTCCGGTCCGACAGCCGGAAATTGCCGCGCAGTTGCCGGAACAGCTTCTGCACGGCCGCGCTGACGTGCGCTTCGTCCGGGAGGTCATCGAGTACCAACACGAACTCGTCACCCCCGAGCCTGGCGACAACATCGCAGGCGCGCACGGTGGAGCGCAGCCGGCGCGCGATCTCGACGAGCAACTCGTCGCCTACATCGTGACCGAGCGTGTCGTTGACATATTTGAACCGGTCGAGGTCGATCATGAGTACCGCGAGTGAGACACTCGTGCGGTAAGACGCCTGCAACATCTCATCCAACTTCGAGCGCAGGCCGAGGCGATTCTCCAGACCCGTCAGTGCATCGTGGTAGGCGAGGAATGAGACGCGCTGCTCCGAGACCTTGCTGGCGGTCACATCAGCTACATAGCCATGCCAAGTCGTGCTGCCGTCCTCGTTCCTGCGCGGTACCGCATCTCCCACCGCCCAGGTCATCGAGCCGTCGGGACGTACGATACGGTGCTCGATATGCCACGGCACGAGGGTCTGTCTCGACTGTCGCATCATCGCCAGCACCCGCTCGCGATCTTGTCGATGGGTTACGCTCAGAAGCGCATCACCGTCGCTCAGCAACACCTCGGGCCCCAACCCGTACACGGCGCTCACTCCGGGGCTGACATAAAGGAACTCGCTCTTGCCTTCTTGCGTCAGTCGCCATTGAAAGATCATGCCCGGCACGTTTTCAGCGATGAGCGCCAGCCGCTCACTGATGATCCGGCTCTCCGTCTCGTTACGTCGCAGCGCCTCGCGTTTCAACACCTCGTTGGTGACATCGGCGTGAATGCAGACCCAGCCCTTCAGCTTGCCCTCTGCGTCGAGCAAGGGGCGTGCGTCGGTGTCCAACCACCACTCGTGGCCGTCCTTGCTGCGCACGAGAATCTCGAAGCGCAAGCCACGCCCGGCATCGAAACTTTCGCGAATGCGTTGTTTGGTCTCGGGATCGGAGCTCTCGAAATGCAACAGCTCGCTGGGCCTGCGCCCGAGGTACTCTTCCGGACTGTACCCGGTGAGCTGGCTGAAAGCGGCATTTGCCCAGACGATGCCCCGTTGGGGGTCGTTGAGAGTGACTCCGTAACCGGTGACCTGCGCCACCATCGACAGCCACGCGCCGGCCGTCTCGGGAGTGATGTCGCCCGGGGGCGCGGTAGGAATATCGCTTTTCATTGCCCTCAGTGTGGCGGCCTTGGGACCTAGGTAGCATGACCTGATCGGCATGCGGCATGCGACGGCCGTCACAGGTCCAACGGCATCGCAATATGTTGCGCCGCACCGTGTGACGAGCTGCTCAATTGCGCATCGATCAGGGTCAGACGCTTGCAATAGTGGTCGATCGCCAGCTCGGCCGACATTGCGACTTTGCCCTGGAGCGGCAGCGCCTGTTGTCCCGCGAAACGCACGGCCTTGCCGACACAGGCCTTTGCCGCCGACAAGGCCCGGCGGCGCTCGGAACGGTCGCGCTCCCGGCAACGGGCGCTCGCCAGGCAGCTCATACCTTTTGCCTGCGTCACCATCAGGAAGAGGTCGAACTGCTGGCGGGTGTTGAGATAACGCCGCGTGCGTTCGTTGAGGGCCTCGATAACACCAACCGCTTCGGCGCAGAGCGCCGCCAGTGCGCAGTCCACCGCCTGTTCCAGGGCGGTCAGTGCGGCACCGGGCGCCCCGAGACGCGCGGCAGTCGGCACCTGGACATTGTCGAGGACAACATCCGCCGCGGAACGGCCATCCCGGGTACGGTATGCCGTTGTTTTGACACCAGTGGCGTCAGGCCCGACCATGAACAATGACAACCCGCCGGCGGCTTCGTCCCGCGCGGACACAATCAACATGTCAGCGACCGGAGCGTCCAGCACCATCGCCTTGCTGCCGTTCAGGAAATAGAAGCCCTTGCCGCGTCGGGCGGTCGTGCCCACGTGATCGAGCACGTAGCGAGCGCCTGCCTCATGGTGAGCCAGAGCGCTGCGCAGAGCGCCATTCGCAATCTTGGGCAGCAGGACGGCTCGTTGCATCACCGTACCGTGATCGCGGATGAGGCTGCCACCCAGTACCACGGTGCTCAGGAACGGCTCGAGCACCAGCCCGCGGCCCAGTTCCTCCATCACGAGCATGATTTCGATGGGGCCGCCGTAGCCGCCGGCATCCTCCGGCAAACCCACGCCGAAGATGCCCTGCTGCGCCAGCAGGCGCCAGATTTCGGGGCTGGAGCCGTGCGGGGATTCGAGGAACGCCTGCCGGCGCTGGAACGTGTACTCCCGCGCGACCAGCCGCCGCACTGAATCACGCAGCATGGCCTGGTCTTCGGTGAGTTCAAATTCCATGGATGATCACCAGGATAGAGGACTCGGCGCGAGTCGTGCCGCGCCCACGGAGACATGTTGACACGCCCGTGTGACAGAAGGTATTTGGCGTTAGTCTTAGATCAGCCAGCATTCCGACAGGGTTGAGGTCAAGCACTGTGTCGCTATTTGACATTTCCGGCCGGGTGGCCGTCATCACCGGCTCATCGCGCGGCATTGGCCGCGCGGTGGCCGAGCGCCTCGCCGAACACGGCGCCAAGGTTGTCATTTCTTCGCGCAAGCTCGAGGCGTGCACGCCGGTGGCGGATGCCATAAACGCAGCCCGCGGTCCCGGCACGGCGATTGCCGTAGCTGCCAATATCTCCTCAAAGGACGACCTGGCGAACCTGACCGCCAAGGCTCGAGAGGCCTTCGGGAAGATCGACATCCTGGTCTGCAACGCGGCGACGAACGTGCACATGGGGCCCATGTCGACCATCACGGACGAGCAGTTCCGTAAGATCCTCGATAACAACATCCTGTCGAACCACTGGCTGATCCAGCTCGTGGCCCCGGAGATGACCACACGCCGTGAAGGCGCGATCGTCATCGTGTCGTCCGTAGGGGGCCTGCAGGGCTCCGCGCTCCTGGGGGCGTACAGCCTTTCCAAGGCGGCCGATTTCCAACTCGCGCGCAACCTGGCCGTGGAGCTCGGACCGCATAATATCCGGGTCAACTGCGTCGCTCCCGGGATCATCAAGACGGACTTCGCCCGCGCACTGTGGCAAAACCCGAAGATCGCCAAGGCCAGCGAGGACGCGACACCGTTGCGCCGACTCGGTGAGCCGGACGACGTAGCCGGCGCTGTAGTGTTCTTATGCTCACCAGCCGGCCGGTTCATCACCGGCCAGCATCTCGTCATTGACGGCGGAGCTACCGTCGGCGGCGGCGGCTCCGCGAAGTTCGAATAGAGCTCAGTGGCCGGCGGCCAGGCCGCGGTATTCGATCAGCGGCCCGATGTCCGGGTCCCGCCCGTAGAAGTTACGGAACTGCGTCTGGGGATCCTGGCTGCGACCCCGTGACAGCACCTTGTCGCGCAGGTAGTCGCCATTAGCGCGTGTCAGGCCACCGTGCTCGTGCATCCATTGTCCGGTGTCGCGCGCCAACACTTCGCTCCAGAGATACGCATAGTACCCGGAGGAATAACCGCCGGCGAAAATGTGCAGAAAGTACTCCGAGTGATAGCGCGGCGGCACATCCGGGAAGTCGATGCCGTTCTTGCGAAGTGCGGCAGCCTCGAAGGCGGCCACGTCGGCGGCGGCCGGCGCCTGCGAGGCGTTGATGAGATGCCATTCCTGGTCGAGCATGGCGGCGGCGAGATACTCCGTCGTGGCATAACCCTGATTGAACTTCTGCGCCATCAGCACCTTGTTCAGCAACTCCTGCGGCATGGCCGCGCCGGTCTGATAGTGCTTCGCGAAGTTCGCCAGGACGACGGGCTCGCGAGCCCACATCTCGTTGTACTGCGACGGGTACTCGACGAAGTCCCGGGGCACCGCCGTGCCGGAGAGCAGCGGGTAGTGCACGTTCGACAGCATTCCATGAATCGCGTGACCAAACTCATGGAACAGCGTGGTGACTTCGTCGAAAGTGAGCAGCACCGGCCGCCCGGGCTGCGGCTTCGGGATGTTGAGGTTGTTGGTCACGAGGGGCTTGAGCCCGAACAGCCGCGACTGCCGCACGAAGCTGCTCATCCAGGCGCCGCCCTGTTTGTTGTCGCGCGCGAAATAGTCACCGAGGAATAAGGCGAGCGGCGTACCGTCCTGATCGAAGACCTCGAACACACGCACGTCCGGCTGGTACACCGGCAAGTCCTTACGCTCTTTGAAGGTGAGGCCGTACAGTTCGTGGGCGGCGAAGAATACGCCGTCATTCAACACGCGATCGAGCTCGAAATACGGCGCGACCTGCGCCTCGTCGAAGTCGTAACGCGCCTTCCGCAGGGCTTCGGCGTAGTACGCCCAATCCCACGGCTGCAACTTGTACGGCGGCTGGTGGTCGCGAGCCACGTCGGCGTCGATGATCTTCTGCATCTCCTCGGCATCACGCCGCGCGCCCGCCAGCGCCGCCGGCGCAATGTGGGTGAGGATCTGTTGCACGGCGGCCGGGGTCGCGGCCGACTCATCCGCCAGTTGGTAGGCCGCGTGGTTCGGATAGCCGAGCAGTGTCGCTCGCTCGGCTCGCAGCTTCACGATCTTCGCAATCACCGCAGTGTTGTCAGAGGTGCCACCGTTGGCGCGCTCGATGGACGCCTTGTAGATCTTCTCGCGCAACGCCCGATTCTTCAGCCGCGCCAACGAAGGTTGATTCGTCGTGTTCTGCAACGGGATGACCCACTTCCCGCTCAGGTTGCGAGCCGCGGCGGCCCGCTCCGCCGCGCCGATCTGCTCCGCGGAGAAGCCATCGAGCTCGGCGGCGCTGTCGACGACCACGGCGCCGTCTTTGCTGGCTTTCAACACGTTCTGTTTGAACTGGGTCATCAACGAGGAAATCTGCTCGTTGAGCTCGCGCAAATGCGCCTTGTCCGCCTCCGAGAGCGTGGCTCCGGCGCGCACGAACATGACGTGATAGCGCTCGAGGAGCTGCAACGACTCGGCATCGAGCTTCAGACTCTCACGGCGTCGGTATAACGAATCGACGCGGGCAAACAGCGCCGTGTCGAGCAGAATCGAGTCCTCGTGCGCCGTGAGCCGCGGCGTCATCTCGGTATCGATCTTGTCCATCTCCGGATCGGTATTCGAGCTGTTGAGGTTGGAGAAGACGGTATTCACCCGGTCGAGGAGCTGCCCGGTACGCTCGAGGGCCACGATGGTGTTCGCGAAGTCCGCCGGGTGCGTATTGCGCGCGATCGCCGCGACTTCCTCGCGCTGCTCCCGCATTCCCGCTTCGAATGCCGGCACGTAATCCGAGTCTTTGATTTTGTCAAACGGTGGCAGCCGGTATGGCAGCGTGCTCGGTTGCCGGAAAGGATTGTCCGCCATTGCGATCGTCCCCGTGTGTGTCGGTGGTGCGCCACTTTGCGGCGCGGCAGGCTCCCCTGCCACTCCGGCAGCCAGGATCGCCAGCAGAATTGAGCTCATATGGATCCTTCCCTGATGTAAACCAAGCATTCTCCCAGACCGGCCGGCAGCGGTACACTACGCAACCCGGCCCCCGCGAAGCGGCGGGCCCCAATTTCATGAGATCGATCCGCACATGGCCATCACACAAGACTCCGTCGTAACCCTCCATTACACGCTGAAAGACGATGCCGGCGAAGTGCTCGACAGCTCGAGCTCCGGAGAGCCGCTCGCCTATCTACATGGCCATGGGAATCTCGTTCCCGGCCTGGAGCGCGAGCTCGCGGGTAAGGATGCGGGGGACAAGCTGAGCGTGAAAATCTCACCCGCCGATGGCTACGGCGAGTTCGATAAGGCGCTCATTCAACGCGTGCCGCGTCGGGCCCTGAAGGGCATCAAGAACATCAACGTCGGGATGAGGCTACACGCGCAGACGCCGCAGGGCCCGCAGGCGGTCACCGTGACACAGATCCAGGGGGACATGGTGACCCTGGATGGGAATCACCCGCTGGCCGGCAAGAACCTGAACTTCGACATCGAAATCACGGATGTTCGGGTGGCGACTGAAGAAGAGCTGGAGCACGGCCACGTGCATGCCGCTGGTGACCATCACCACCACTAGGCGAGCCGCACCCGCGAGGCTGATCGCCGGCCTGTTGGTATCGGTTGTCTAGGTCAGTCATCCGCGTCCATGTCGGCCAGATGCGCGAATAAAGTTTTCATCGCGTCGACGCGCGAGAGATACCCACGCGGATCGTGATCACCGCACCGCTGCCCCTCGGCGAAGTGGAACCCGTGTCGAGCGTAGAGGTCGCCAGCACCGGCCCCGCACAGATGGATCGTGGCCGCAAGATGCTGCTTCTGCTGTAGCGTGGCGTGAGTAATCCGATTGCGCGCCAACGTGCTCGCGACGTGCACATCCAGATACGCGGAAGTGAGCTCGACCGCATGGCTCGGGATCACACGGAAGTAGAGGCCGTTCAGCCAGCACGAGTGCCAGTCATCCCAGGCCCCCTCGGTGGCGACTACATGATCATGGACACAGAAGTGCCGGGCCTCCTCGAAAGTTCCGTCTGTCATCTGGTACATACCCACTGCACTCGTCGCGGGCCTGTAGATCTCGAACGGCTTCAACTTCCAGGACCAGCGCCAGTAGGTTCTTGCTATCGGGTTCCCCGACCCTTCCACCTGTGCGAGCGCGGCGAGCAACTCGGGTGAAATAGCGTCCGTCGAATGCTTGCGGAATATGGGCTCATAACTACGCCACGTCTCCGTCGGAGTCTTGAAGAGTGTGCCACTCACCGGGAAGAACAACTCGGAAGGCTTGCGGACAACCTGGTAGATCCAGTTGGTGGCCAGCCAGATCACGGCGAGAACGGCCACGACAGTCGCGATCTGAATCGAAACGGGCGCGCGGTGAAAGCGCCGCATCCAGCGGCGGCGCGTGGTTGCGGTGGGCCAAAGCTTGGCCAACCTCGAGCGTTTTTTCCGCTTTTTTCTGGGTTTGCCGTCGCGCTGACGCCGGTATACTGGAGAGGACAAGGAATGGGCTTGAACTTCGTGGGCCGAAGGACCTGACTATCGCAAGAGAACGCCGCTGATGCCAGCCAAAAAAGCAGTTTCGACGGGGCGGCCACCCGCTCTCGTCGCCACCGAGCGCAAGCGATCCTTGCGACTACACGGTACGATCGCACAAGACATCGGTGTGCGCATCGTCTCTGGACGCCTGCGTCCGGGGCGCGTTCTGAACGGAGAAATCGAAGCGAGCGCGCAACTGCGGGTCTCACGGACGGCTTACCGCGAGGCGGTGCGGATCCTAGCGGCGAAAGGTTTGGTTGAATCGCGGCCGAAGCTCGGCACGCGGGTGAGCGATCCGAGCCGCTGGCATCTGCTCGATCCTGATGTGCTGGGGTGGATGTTTACCTCCCATCCCGACGCGGAGGTGTTGAAGGGCCTGTTCGAGTTGCGCACCATCATCGAGCCCGCGGCGAGCGCTCTCGCGGCGAGCCGGCGCTCCAAGGCGCAGTTGGGGGCCTTGCGGGATTCGCTGGATCGTATGAAGCAGCACTCTCTCACCAGCGAGGCAGGCCAGCAGGCGGATCGTCAATTTCATACAGTGTTGCTCGAGGCGGCCGCGAACCGGTTCCTCGCCTCACTCAGTAGCAGCGTCGCCGCCGCGCTCCTGTGGATGCCCGTGCTTCAGCAAGGCAAGGGGCCTTTGTTGCGTGATCCGATTCCCGACCACGAGCGAGTCTACGAGGCCATCGCCGCGAAGGATCCCAAGGCGGCCGCCACAGCCATGACGGACCTCATCCAGCTTGCACTGTTGGATACGAGCCGGCGGCACAAGAAGTCAACTTCTCGTGCTTGACGTCTGCAACGCTGAACTCATACGCTGCCGCGCATGTCACTCGAAGTCATAGAAGTCCAAACTGGCCCGAATCCTGTCGGCTCCATCATCTGGATGCACGGCCTCGGTGCCGACGGCCACGATTTCGAGCCAATCGTTCCCGAGCTCGTACGTCCCGGTGAGCGGGCCCTCCGTTTCGTGTTTCCGAATGCGCCGGTGCGGCCGGTCACGCTGAATCGCGGTTATCCGATGCGGGCGTGGTACGACATCATGGGTCTCGAGCGCGGCGTCGCACAGGACGAAGTCGGAATTCGCGGCTCGCACACTGCCATCGAAGCGCTCATTCGGCGAGAGAACGAGCGCGGCATCGCTACCAACCGGATCGCACTCGCCGGATTTTCGCAAGGTGGCGCGATGGCTCTGTACAGCGGTACGCGCTACCCCGAGAAACTCGCGGGCATCATGGGGTTGTCGTGCTACATGCTGCTCGAGTCACATCTCGCCGCCGAGCGAACCACCGCCAATCAGACGACGCCGATCTTTCTCGGGCATGGCACACAGGATCCTGTCGTGATCCCTACGCTCGGTGAGCACACCCGCCAGCTGTTGGAAGCGGCGGGGTACTCGGTGGAATGGCATGCTTATACGATGCCGCACTCCGTGTGTCCGCAGGAGGTCGTGGATATCGCTGCGTGGTTGCGACGGGTGGTGTGATCTAGCGCCTCGGGATACTCGGCGCGGCGCGGACTAGCGCGCCTCTATGTGACGAGGCCGCCCCGTGAGCAGGCGGCCTCGATTTCAACTGCTACTGCGGTCGCGCCTTAACGGTGACCCTCGGGCCTATCGTGCCCACCGCCACCGCCCGGATTGCCTCGCGGAGCGCCGCCACCAGGGTTACCGCGCGGGGCAGCTGCGGCAGGATTACCACCGCGTGGGGCTCCACCACCGAAGTTACCGCCTGGGTTACCGCGCGGGGCAGCTGCGGCAGGGTTACCACCGCGTGGGGCTCCACCACCGAAGTTACCGCCTGGGTTACCGTGCGGGGCGCCTGCGCCAGGATTACCACCGCGTGGAGCTCCACCACCGAAGTTACCGCCTGGGTTGCCATGCGGGGCGCCTGCTCCAGGATTACCACCGTGTGGGGCTCCACCACTGAAGTTACTATGCGGAGCGCCTCCACCGGGGTTGCCGCGCGGGGCTCCACCGCCGCCAAAGTTACCGTGCGGCGCGCCGCCACCGGCGCTGCCACCAGGATGGCCGCCCTCACGGACGTCATTACGGGCCACCGGTTGTGTGTCAGTGTGCCCACCACCACCGGGCGCGCCGTGACCCTCGCCGCCGGGAGCACCACGGCCTCCACCGTTGAAGCCACCATGATTTTCTGGCCCACGTCCGCCCGGGCCGGCGTTATGCGCTACATCGTGCGCGGGGCCTCCACGCGAATCACTTCCACGCGCGGGAACAACTCCCCTTCCGGAGAACTCGCCCGGTCGCGAAGTCGCGGCCACCGCGGGCCGGCCGTGATTGAACGACGCATGCAGCTCTCTGTTTCCGAACGCCGCGTGCTCGTGATCACGTTGTAACGAGGTGGCCTCGAAATGATGCTCGTGTTCCGCGGCCAACTCGTGCCCGGTCGCATGGGCCCGGATACCACCGGGGCCATTGAAGGCCATGCGGCTGTCGTTGTGATAAATGACGGTCCTGTTATAGATGTTGGTGACGTGCACGCTGCCCACGTTCGCGCACGAGCGGTTATAGAAGTATGAGCCGCCGCGCCAGTAACCACCCTCGAATCCAACACCACCATATCCGAAGCCGTAGTTCACGCCACCGTAGAAGCCGACATGAGGGCCCCAGTAGCCGCCGTGCCAGAGATAGGCGCCATCGCCCCAACCCCAGTAGCCAGGCGTCCACAGCAATCCGGGCTCGGGCGGTAGCACCCAGGTACCCGGCACCCAGTAATAACCGTCGTCACCGTAAGCCCAGTATCCGGGGCTCCAGATATAACCGGGCGCCGGAAGTGGCGGTTGCACGTACACCGGCAACACCGGCGGCGCTATGTCGATCGACACGCCCACGGCGATCCCTGCGTGCGACACCGTGGGAAGCACGGGAAGCGCGGCCAGCGATAACGCTGGAATGAGACTTCTGAGCCACTGGGTACGCATGTCGATCCCCTCTCCTGGACGTTTCTGAACAGTTGCTGAATATCGCGCTTAGCGGTATCCGGCTTGAAGGCTATTTCAAGCTTCTTCAGCTTAACGCAACGTGAAGCAACCGTAACCCACGGCTAACTCTCAACAATCACCTCCAGCAGGGTCGGTTCCAGGGCCGCCAGCGCCGTATGCAGAGCGCCGTCAAGCGCGTCAGCACGCTCAACTCGCAGCGCCTTACACCCCTGGCTCACCGCGAGTCCGCAGAAGTCAATATTCGCAAGGCTCGTTCCCACCGTTCGCGCCAGCCCGAAGTGCCTGCCGAATTGCAGCAGGGCCTCATAGCGGCGGTTGTTGACGATGATGAACGTAATGGGCAGCTTCAGTTGTGCCGCCGTCCACAGCGCTTGAATCGCGTACATGCTCGAGCCGTCCCCGAGTAGAGCGATCACTTTCTCGCGTCTTCCGAGCGCGACACCGATCGCCGCCGGCAGACCATGGCCCAGGCCACCGCTCGCGCACGTATAGAAGGTATCCCGGGCGATGATCGGCAGATAATCGTGCATCGGTCCGCGGGTGCTGGGCGCTTCCTCCACAATGATGCTGTCCGCGGGTCGCAGCGCGGCGAGTTGTTGCACCAGGTATTTGTCGGTCAAAGGACCGGACAGGCGCGGCGGCCGCACCAACTCGGCGGGCGCGGCCCGCGGGCGCGGCGCCGGCCCGGCCAGCAAATCGCGAATGCCGTGCTTCAAACTCGTCACCACCGACATTCCAACAGGCGCCCAGGCGGCGACACCGGGATCGTCCACGAGTTGGAATAGCTTCGCCCCGGGGGGCACGTGCGGACCAACACCCTCCACGTGATAGGTGAACGCCGGCGCACCAAGCACCAGGATGACGTCGTGACCCGCCAGGCTGGCGACGATCTGGGCGCGATCGGCCGCGAGAAAGCCCGCGAAGAGACGGTGATTTTCCGGAAAGCCATTGCGCGCCGACATGGGACTCACCCACACCTTCGCCTGGTGGCGCTCCGCGAGAGCGATCGCTTCGTCCCATGCGTCATCGCGCGCGGTGGCTGCCCCGATGACGAACGCCGGCCGCTCCGCCGCGGCGAGCTCCCGCGCGACTCTTTCGAGCAGCGCCGGATCGCCTCGTAAAACCTCACTGACCTGGCGCGGCTCCACGGGCTCGCACATACGGTCCCAGTCATCGACCGGAATCGACACGAACGTCGGTCCACGCGGCGGCTGCATCGCCATGTAGTAAGCCCGTGCGAGGGCCGCCGGCACATCCTCGGCCCGAGCCGGCTCGCAGCTCCACTTCACATACGGTTGCGGCAACTCGGTCGGGCGGGCAGAAAACAGAAAGGGCTCGAAGGGCAGAATGGAGCGGGCCTGCTGCCCGGCCGTGATCACCAGCGGGGTCTGGTTCTTGTATGCCGTGAAAATATTGCCCATGGCGTGGCCCACGCCAACGGCGGAGTGAAGATTGACGATGGCGGCGTTGCGGGTCGCCTGCGCGTAGCCATCCGCCATGCCCACCACGAGTGACTCCTGCAGCCCCAGGACATAGCGGAAGTCCGCAGGGAAATCCCGGAAGAGCGGTAACTCCGTCGAGCCCGGATTACCGAAGATCGTGGTCATACGAAACGCGCGCAACAGGCGCAGAACCGACTCGCGTACCGTGATGCGCGAGTCGGGACCGGTGTTCTGGCGCGCACTCTCAACTCGGGCAGGGCTTTCCACGTCTGTCTCCTATTCGCATCACCAGGCCGGAAGTCTCGGTCAACCGCGGGATTTCGTCCAGCGTCCACGTGGCAGCCAAAAAGACAGCTCGGCCGCGCGACACTCGGTGAACCCGCAACAAACTGCAACGTCAGTGTGTATATTCCGCACGTCCCAGGTTGCGAATGCCCAACCAGCCCTCCTGGACCAAGGTCGTGTTGCACGCAGGGGACGCAACGCGCGAGGCGAAAGTGACTACAGACAAAACATGGAGTTTTGATGTCCAGGCGCATGAAACAGTCGCGCGACGCGCGAGCCTCGCTCGATCGGCGCGGATTCCTGAAGGCCGCGACGCTCGCCGGCAGCGGCGCGGTGACGCAAGCGGTTGTATCTAATAAGATCGCTGCAGCGGAAAGCACCAGCAGCCCCGCACAACGGCACACCGTACAGATCGCCTCGCGCGACGGCGAACAGGGTACTCCGCGGCCCGACGGGGCAACCCAGACGAGTTGCGGCAGCGACTTCATGGTTGACGTGCTGCGCGGCCTGGGCATCGAGTACGTGGCCGCGATTCCGGGCAACACCTTCAAAGGCCTGCACGAGTCGGTCATCAACTACGGCATGACGACGGCACCGGCCCTCGAGCTCATTTCATGCATGCACGAAGAGATCTCGGTCGCCCTCTCGCATGGTTACGCCAAGATCGCGGGCAAACCCATGGCCTGCATGATGCATTCGACGGTGGGCCTGCAGCACGGAGCGATGGCAATCTACAACGCCTGGGCGGACCGGGTCCCTGTATTCGCCATCGTCGGAGCGCAGCTCGACGCGTCGAAACGCGGGGGCTACGTGGACTGGGCTCATTCGGTGTTCGACGGTCCGGCCCTGGTACGCGACTTTACGAAATGGGACGACACGCCCATCTCCTTGCGTCATTTCGCCGAATCGGCGACGCGCGCGCACAAGTTTTCCATGACCCCACCGTACGGACCCACGGTGCTCGCGATCGACCAGGAGTTACAGGAAGACGCGATAAAGGGAGGCGAGGCCCCTGCCATCCCGCACGAGCCGCAACTGGCGGCGCCTCGTGGCGACGACGGCGCCGTGAACGAGACCGCGCGATTGCTGGTCACGGCGGAGAATCCTCTGATCGTGGCCGACCGTGCTGCGCGGACGGCTGAAGGCATGCGCCTCCTGGTCGAGCTCGCGGAAGAGCTGCAGGCACCGGTCATCGACATCTACGGGAGAATGAACTTCCCCTGGCGCCACCCGCTCAACCAGACTCGCCGCCAGGCGCTGCTGGTGGGCAACGCCGATGTCATCCTGGGACTGGAGCTCACCGACTTCTGGGGCGTGACCGGCAACAGGATGGCGGCGGGAGCCAAACGCATCAGCATCAGTTCCGGCGATCTGTACATGAAATCCAACTACCAGGATTTCGATCGCTTCACCCCGGTGGACCTGGCAATCGCCGCGGATGCTGAAACGACCCTGCCAGCGCTCATCGAGGCGGTGCGCAAGCTCGTTACACCGAAACGACGCGCGACACTCAAAGCCCGGGGAGTCCAACTTGCGAAGGACCACCAGGAAACACTCGCGCAATCCCGGGCGGCCGCGGCGGTCGGCTGGGATCTGCAGCCCATTACGACTGCGCGCCTGTGCGCTGAAATTTACGAGCAGATTCGCAACGAGGACTGGGCCCTGTGCAACGGTACAGTCTTCCAGAACTACTGGCCGCAACAACTGTGGACGGCCGATCACCATCACCAGTACATCGGTGACGCCGGCGCCTACGGGCTCGGCTACCTACCGGGCGCCAGCGTAGGAGCCGCCCTCGCACACCGCAAACACGGGCGCCTGGCAGTCGCGATAGGCGGCGACGGCGACCTGATGTTTTCGCCAGGCGCACTCTGGACGGCCGCGCATCACCGTATTCCGCTGTTGTACGTTGTCCATAACAACCGCGCCTACCACCAGGAGGTGATGTACGTGCAGATGATGGCGGCCCGCCGGCAACGCGGTATCGATCGCGCCCACATTGGCAACACCATCACGGATCCGAATGTCGATTTCGCGAAACTCGCCGCCGGGATGGGAGTCTACAGTGAAGGTCCGGTGACGGACCCCAAGGATCTCGGGCCGGCGCTGCAACGGGCGATTGCCGTCGTGAAACGTGGCGAGCCGGCGCTGGTCGATGTCATTTCCCAGGGACGCTGAGGCGCGGCGCATGAAAACGCTCTCTGTCTGCATGCTGCTCGGCTCACTGGCATCCCTGTTGATTGCGACCGGTATCGTGACTGCGGCAGCCGCGGCCGGAACAACGGCGCCGGCCGGCGATCCCGTCAACGGCAAACGTGTCTTTTTTGCGGATGGCTGTGTTTATTGCCATGGAACTACCGGTGCTGGCGGTGGCCCCGCGGGCCCGCGTCTCGCGCCGAATCCTCTGCCCCTGGAGGGAGTGACAGCCAAAGTGCGCACACCCTCCGGCAGGATGCCGGTGTATTCGCCCGCCGTGCTGCGGGACACCGAGATCGCCGACATCGTCGCTTATCTACAGAGTATCCCCAAGGGGACGGACGCGAAGGACATTCCCTTGTTGAATCGATAGCTGGTATGCGGCGCGTTGATGCGCGCCGCAGATTCAATGTCCAAGGAGGACTACGAAAGTGAGAGTGCCAGGATCCGAGCCATGGATCCGTACCGTTTCCACCCTGGACGTTCCAGGAATCAGTCGTTGGCGGACGACAACCGAAGCAACCGGTTGTCTCAAGAACCACGCCTACGGCGACCCGACGGTCGACGGCCTGTTGGAAATCGCCGAAGTAGCGTGGCTGCAGGTCGCCCGCATCACCGCAGGTCGCCATCGCGTCGTGCACGAGCCGGTGCAAACGGCTACTCCATCCGTGGCCGTGGCGTTGCAAGTCAAGGGCACGAGCGTCATCGAGCAACAGGGCCGAACCGCGAGTCTCGTCGCCGGACACTGGAGCGTGTGTAACTCCAGCGAGTCCTACACGCTATTGAGCCCCGTAGAGTCTCAGCGCCTGGTGCTCCTCATCCCCAGCAATCGCCTCGAGCGCAGCATCGACTTGAATGCCATGACGGCACGCGTCTTCTCGGGAACATCCGGTGTAAGCCGCCTGGCCTTCGGGGCGGCGGGTTGGCTCCTGGAGGAATTCGCGTCGCTCAACATGGTGCGCGCCGATGATCTCGCGGAGAGCCTCTGCCGGCTCATCACCCTGGCGATCTACGAGCGCACCCGAGACCTGCCGCCCGAGACCGGACAGCGCACCCTGGCGAACCGGATCCGCGAGTACGTCGCGCAACACCTCCATGACCCGGAACTCTCTCTAGACACCATCGCGCGGGACCTCAACGCCTCCAAGCGCAGCCTGCATCGCGCGATGAGCGACATCGACGACTCGATCCACAACCTCATCTGGCATGCGCGCCTCGAGCGCTGCCGGGACGACCTGCGCAATCCCGCGAAAGCGCAACAATCGATCGCCAGCATCGCGCAGTCGTGGGGGTTCAAGAATTCGACCCACTTCAGTCGTGCGTTCCGCACCCGCTTCGGCATGTCCGCGCGGGAAGCGCGCCGTGCCGCGAGCAGCGCGCGCACCATGGCCTAAAGTCCCGACTCGCCATTGTGTTGATAACAAACAACAGAAATTTCTGTATCCACAGACACTGACCTGTCGACGGCTTCTCGATTCATTCTTGTTGGCACGCTCACCAAACTCGCTGGCGCTCTCACCAAACACCGCGGTCTCCCGAACACGTAGTCTACGCTGCGCTTCACGGCGTCAACAGCAAGGCAGCAGGACTCGTTTCATGAATAAGACTCTCACGGTCGGATTGGCATTGAGCATCAGCGCCGGCACGGCCATGGCGGACGATGCCACAGCGCCAACACCCCCGCAGGCCACCCTCCTGGAGGAAATTGTCGTTACCGCGCAGTTTCGCCAGCAGAGCCTGGAAACGACCCCGGTGGCCATCACGGCACTCACCGGAGCGCAACTGGACGAGCGTAACGTGCAGAGCCTGGTGGATATCAACGGGCTGGCACCGAACGTAACGCTCACCAAGGGCACGAATACCAACGGCCCCTCGGCACAGGCCTTCATTCGCGGTATCGGCCAGAGCGACGGCCACCCGGGCCTCGAGCCGGGTGTCGGTATCTATGTGGATGATGTCTACCACGGGCTGTTGCTCGGCTCGGACCTCGACGTGACCGATCTCGATCGTATCGAGGTGCTGCGCGGTCCGCAGGGCACCCTGGCCGGCAAGAACTCGATCGGCGGCTCCATCAAGCTGTTCTCGAAGAAGCCCGGCGAGGAGACCGACGGCTACATCGACGCCACTTATGGCGACTTCAATCTCATCAAGATCAAGGCCGGCGGCAACTTCACTCTCGTTCCGGATACGCTGTACGCGCGCATCTCAGGGGTCTCCGAGACGCAGGACGGCTACATGCAGCGGCTCGACTACGCGTGCGCGACGGGCCAGATGATCGGCTCGACGCAGATTCCGGTGCACGGATGCCAGCTCGGCACAGAAGGCGGCACGGCTTTGCATGCGGTGCGCCTGGCCTTGCGGTGGCTGGTGAGCGACAAGATCGAGAACAACTTCATCGCCACCGACACGCAGGACCGCTCGGAGGTTCCGGCGTTGAAGCTGCTCTACTCGAACAACACCCAGGGCATCATCCCGACGGGCAACGGCTCGCAGTTCGTGACAGGACCCACCTCGTACACAACTTACGCGACCTACAACAACCTGGGCTTCACCGATCCCGCCAGGTACAACGGCAAGCCGGGCGCGGGCGTACACTCCGCTATCTCGGTGCCGCTGACGGATCCGATCAATAACTACGGACTCACGGACAACCTGGAATGGCGGCTGGCCGAGCACTACACGCTGACCGCGATCACCGGCTACCTGCGCTATAACGGCGCGTACTCGATCGAAGTCGGTGATTCGCCCTACGCGCTGCAGCTCCTGGACGACACGTGGTCGGACAACCAGTTCACCGAAGAGATTCGCCTGAACGGCACATCGTTCGATCAGTTCGACTGGACCGTCGGCGGGTACTATTACCACGAGTACGCTAACTTCGGCGGCTTGAAATTGCTCAGCCCGGGCCTGGCGTCGGAGACGCTCTTCACGGGTAACGACCCCATCACCTCGACGAACAAATCGGCCTTCGCGCACGATGTCTGGCGCGCGACTGAAAAGCTGAGCGTGATCACGGGCCTGCGCTACACGAAGGAAAACAAGTCGTACACCTTCTCGCGCCTGGACCCATACGACCAGGCCGTCGCTAGCTATACGCCGGTCGGCCCTCTGAACAACACAACCGGCACTTACCAGGGCAGCCACACGGACTACCGTTTCGGTGTCGAGTATCAGTGGACCCAGCAGGTCATGACCTATGCGGAATGGTCCACCGGCTTCCGTGGCGGCGGCGTCAACCCGCGACCGTTCATTCCGCTCCAGGAAGTCCCGTTCGGCATCGAAACCCTCCACGCCACCGAGATCGGCCTGAAGTCCGACCTGCTCGACAATCACCTGCGCTTGAACGTGGCGGGGTTCTTCAACCAGTACAACAACATCCTGCTGACGAATACGGCGGCCACCATCGTCAACGGCGTGACGCTCAGCGCGAACAATGCCACGCCGGTGAATGTCGGCGCCGCGCACATCAAGGGCGCGGAAGCCGAGTTCACCTTGCGGCCGATCGCGGCCTTCCAGATCGACGGCTCGGTCAGTTACCTGAAGTTCAACTTCACCTCGATCAATACGGCCGCGGCGACCATCCCCGGGGTATCGCTCAACACGCAGGACCCGTACGTCCCCAGTCACATGGCCAACCTGGGAGCGCAGTACACGTTTACACTTCCCGACGGCAGCTCGCTCTCACCGCGCATCGACGCCCAGTACCAGTCGTCGTTCTTCACGGATCTCACCAACACACAACTGGGCCAGGTTGACGGTCGCACGCTGATGGATGCCCGGCTGACGTGGCGCTCGTCGAAAACCGACTGGCAGGTCACGTTCGCCGCGACCAACCTCACCAACAAGTTCTACTACATCAACAAGGTGAACGCGACGGCGCCCACCTTTATCACGCAGGGGCAGCCTGGCGCCCCGCGCGAATGGATGGTGACGCTGCGTCGTAACTTCTAGAACCAGTTGTAATTGAAACTGATGCTGATGCGCTGCGCGGCCACCGGATTCGGTGGCACCTCGTGGCGCAGCCAGCTCTCGAACAACACCACGTTCCCCGCTTCGGCGGGGATCACGAACCAGGGACGGTTCTGTGGGCGTGCCGACGCCAGGCGCGGCGGCGCCGCCATGAAGCGCTCCAGCCGCGGATCCTCGAACTTCAGGGCGGATGACCCTTTCGGTGTTTTCACGTAGTAGGTCCCGCTGATCGTCGCCAGCGGATGCAAGTGCAGGCCGTGCACGACCTGCCGCGGCATGATATTCACCCAGCAGTCGGTCATGGCAAGCGATCTTCCCTCGAGATCGAATTCCAGCGTCCGCGCGAACTTCGCCACGTGCCGATTGAGCTTGCGCTCCAGCGCCGCAAAGGTCGGCGATAATTGATGCATGCGGCTGGCGGAGTTATAAGACGTAAACCCGCCGGGATAATTCTTTGCGGACCAGCGCCGGCCGGCCTCATCGTCGTGGCTGAGTTGCTGGCACTCGCGCAGGAGCCGATCGTTGAGTTGCTGCCAGCCGGTGCCGCCGAGCCGCGCCGAATGGACGAGCGTGGGAAAGAGCGTGTGCGTAGTCATGAGAAGCATTATATGAAACAGGCACCTTACGGCACATGGCACTCTCCGCTCGCAGCGACCGACCTCGCCCGCTCGGCGATCTCGCTGAACTACGTGGAAGTCTCGGAAGGGGTCCCCTACTGGGTCGAAAGCCGTCCTGCCGAAGGCGGGCGCAGCGTCGTCGTGACTTCCGCCGCGAATGGCGCCGTGCGAGAGCTCACGCCGACTGGATTCAACGCGCGCACGCGTGTTCACGAATACGGCGGTACGCCGTATGTAATGAGCCGCGGCACCGTCTATTTCAGCAATTTCACCGACCAGCGCTTGTATGCGCAGCGGCCGGATGAGAAGCCCGTTGCACTCACGCCGGAAGGCTATCGCTACTCGGATTTCGAGCTCGCCAGGGCTGGCCGTGAGCTGTTCTGTGTAAGGGAAGATCACACCGGCGGCGGTGAGCCGAAAAACGCGATAGTCGTGGTCGATACCAATGCGCCCGGCCCGGGCAGGGTGCTCTTCGAAGGAAGCGATTTTGTGGCGTATCCCCGGGTGAGCCCGGACGGCCGGAGGATTGCGTGGATCGCGTGGGACCATCCCAATATGCCTTGGGATACGACGACGCTTTACGTGGCGGACCTGGGGGAATCGGGTCTCTCGGGCATCACCGCTCTCGCGGGCGGCGCGGAAGAATCCGTAGTAGAGCCGCGGTGGGACACTGACGGCACGCTGTACTTCGTATCCGACCGCTCGAACTGGTGGAATCTGTACCGCTATCGGGAGAGGCGGGTTACTCCCGTTTTTGCATTCGAGGCGGAAATCGCGAGCCCGCTGTGGACGCTGGGGCAGTCGAACTATGGTCTTACCGGCCCGGGCCTTACCGGTAATCGCCGGGCGGTGGTCCGATACACAGTCGCTGCGAGAGACCGGCTCGGTGTGGTGAGCCTCGATTCGGGCCAGCTCACGCCCCTGGATCTGCCCTTTGTCGGCTTATCGAACATCCAACTGATCTCGCCGGACACGGCGGTCGCGATCGCCGCGTCGCCGACCGAAGAGGCTGCGGTGGTCACGATTGATTTGCGCACTGGAACCCACCGGGTGCTGCGGGTACCGGGCTCGCTGAAGCTCGAAACTCCGTTCATTTCGATTGCGGAGTCGATCGAGTTTCCGACGACCGGCGGACTGACGTCACACGCGTTCTACTACCCGCCGACGAATCCTGACTTCGCGGGAGCTGCGGGCGAGAAGCCACCGCTCGTAGTCAAGGTGCATGGAGGTCCCACGAGTCACTCGAAGGCCGAGCTTTCCATGGGGGTGCAGTACTGGACCTCCCGTGGCTTCGGACTATTGGACGTCAATCACGGCGGCAGCAGCGGGTTTGGCCGCGATTACCGCCAGCGCCTCAATGGCAACTGGGGTGTGGTCGACGTGGGTGACGTCGTCGCTGCAGTGAGATATCTGATCGATCAGGGTCGCATTGACGCAAACCGTGCGGCTATCCGAGGTGGCAGCGCGGGCGGCTTCACGGTGTTGGCCGTATTGGCTTTTCACGACGTGTTCAAGGCGGGAGCCAACTACTACGGAGTGAGCGACCTGGAGGCACTTGCACGCGACACACACAAGTTCGAGGCGCGTTATCTCGACCGACTCGTTGCTCCATTGCCCGAGGGACGGGAGGTGTACGAGGCGCGCGCGCCGATCCGCCACCTGGAGAATTTCAAGGCCGCGCTCATTACATTCCAGGGGACAGAGGACAAGGTCGTTCCTCCAGACCAGTCCCGCGCCATTGTCGCCGCCGTCAAAGCCAAGGGGATACCGGTTGCCTACATCGAATTCGAGGGGGAGCAACACGGGTTTCGCAGAGCGGAGAACATCGTGCGCTCGCTCGAGTCGGAGCTGGCGTTCTACGGGCGGGTGTTTGGATTCACGCCGGACGGGCCGCTGCCGGCCGTGACGTTGCTCGTCTAGAGCACCGCTCCGTAGTATCAGCGGCGCGAACGCCCCACCTTCACCTCGTTACGCTGATCGCGCAGGAACGGCCGATCGATCTGCTCGGCGTACAAATCGATGTCACCCGCCGTCACACCGCATGCCTTGAAGTGATCCTTCCAGCCGTCGACGACGCGCGCGACGGCGCGCACTTCCCTGATGGCGTCTTCCTTGCGAAGCGCGAACATCTGCGACATCGTCATGGCGTTGGCGAGCGTCGAGTCAGCCTCGTGCTCCCCAATACGCATCTGTTGGAATCCGAGCGCCTGTCCGGAAGGAAGGACGTCGTAGGCGGGTGAGAGCTCATACTGCTGCGCATCCGTCATCACGACAGCGTGATTTTTTTCGTGATCATCCGTGTTGTCGATGAGAATGTTGAAGACCATGCGACGAAACAATTCGCGCATGTGACCGATATACACGTCTCCCTCGGTCACACCTCTGCGGCGCAACAGTTGCGCCAACTCGGGATATCCAAAGCGCTCACCCGCTGCCCGCAGCGCTACGGCGGCCGAAAGGCAGTGGACTCGCAAACCGCCATTGCGATCGAACCGTTTTATGGCGACGGCATGGCCGTGCGTCAGCGCCACCGCCATCGTCCCGGCGACTCGGATCTCCGCTTTCTGCGCGAGCGTCATTGACGCGTGTTCAATCAAAGGCGTGTCCGTGGGCTCGCCATCGGAGAATTTGATGACCCATTGGTCGCCGCCAATGTTGAGAAGCGCCTTGGGACGCGCGCCGCCCATGGTGACGCCGGGCGAGATGAGTCGTTTCTGCTCGGGAGGCACCGGCTCGTTGTCCTGAACCTTGCGGATGAGCTCGTGAATCTGGTCGGCCTCATCCAGCGTTGGCAGCGGACCCAGCCGACGCGGCAGATATTCGTCGCCCGACGTCGATACTCCCAGGGCGCCGAAGCGATCATCCCCCGCGAAATACAGGTATTCCAGCAGCGAGAGCCGCGGTGGTTTGTCGATAAATCGAATTACCCGCTCCCCCCACCGATCCGGACGGGCATCGTCGACAGCACCCACCGCCATTCCTTTCTCTGGCGGGAGGAACTCCTCGCCGATCAGGGGGAGATCCTCGCTCAGAGGAAAACCACGCTGCAGCCAGGCGTCGGAGTACCGAAGCGATACGCCCTGAATTGAGCGCGCCAAATTGAGCTCCGCGACCAGGAGGGGCTGCTCCGGGCGGGTCAGGAGCCAGAGGTAGAGGCGGTCGGAGGGCTGGTAAGAGGTGCGCTTATTGGACATGCGTGCCCGTGGCGGCATCCGCGCCCGTGGCGCCGCGTGTGCCCGTAGCGGCGTGCGTGCCCGTGACGGCGCGGGTGCCCGCAACGGCGCCAGCGGTCTGCCCCGCGCTGTTGACCACCTTATTTATCACGGCCCAGCCGCGCCTCAGCCGAGGCGCTCGACCGCACCGCGCGCCGCCTCAGGGCGTCGCGCACATCATTCTCCAACGCCCCGCGGTCACGCCCGGGCGCCGCCAGCTCGGGAAGCGCCGCCACCTGCCCGATTAACCATAATGCGGTAGCGTAAATCCCCATCCCCACCCCGGGATCACCTCGCTCCATCCGGATAAGGGTGGGCACCGAGCACCCCACCCGCTTCGCCCACGTTCGCTGCGATTCCTTTCTCCGGACCCGTGCTATGGCCAGGTTCTCGCCCAGGGTCCGCAGTGCCTGCTGCGCCGCTGGGGGCATGACGGTCAACGCAACGGGGGTCTTTGGCATGCTCACGCACCAGGAACGACGAAATGACCGTCAACTTATAAAGAGTTTATCAATTTCCCCATTTTGGTCAAGTCTATGTTACTCGACCATGAGCCACACGAATAACAAAGACTTTATCAAAGGCCGCTCCTTGATAATATCTATGTTACTTAGAGACCCAGCGCACTCAATCCCGAGTGATCGTCCGGCCGGCGCCCCAGCGGCCAGTGATACTTGCGCTCCGACGCCGCGATCGGCAAATCATTGATGCTGGCGACCCGCCAGCGCATCAGCCCCTGCTCATCGAACTCCCAGTTCTCATTGCCGTAGGAGCGGAAATACTGCCCGCTGTCGTCATGCCATTCGTAGGCGAAACGGACCGCGATACGGTTGCCCGTGAAAGCCCAGAGCTCCTTGATCAGCCGGTAGTCCAGCTCACGGTTCCACTTGCGGGTCAGGAACGCCACGATGTCGGCGCGCCCCTGGATGAATTCCGCCCGGTTTCGCCAGCGGCTGTCCTCCGTGTAGGCCAGGGAGACGGCACTCGGATTGCGGCTGTTCCAGCCATCCTCCGCGCCGCGGACTTTCTGGGCGGCGGTCTCGGCAGTGAAGGGTGGCAAGGGTGGGCGTGACATGGCGACCTCCTGCGGTGGATACCGTGGCTGAGATCCCGATTATCGGACAGACTGCACCATTAAAAATCCTACTTAAGGGTAAGTGATGAGTAGCCAAAATCCGTCGTCACGAGGCCTCGCTGAGCAGACCCCGGCCCCTCGCGCCTCGGCGTCTGCCGGCTCGTCCGGCAGCCCCGCCAGCGCCTCGCATGATTCCAAGGCCACCGTAGTCCACCATTGGATCGACGGCCGCCTCACCCCCAGCCACGGACGGACGCTCGACATCTTCAACCCCGCTACGGGGGCCGTAACCCGCCAGGTCGCCCTGGCGACCACAGAGGACGTGGCCGCCGCGGTTGCCAGTGCCTCCGCTGCCTTCCCCGCCTGGGCGGATACGCCGCCGGTCCGTCGCGCACGCGTTCTCAATCGGTACCTCAACCTACTGAACGACCACCGCGACGACCTCGCGAAAATCATCACCAGCGAACACGGCAAAGTGTTCTCCGACGCGCAGGGCGAGGTCACCCGAGGCATCGAGATCGTCGAATTCGCGTGCGGCGTCCCTCAGCTCCTCAAGGGTGATTTCACCGACCAGGTTTCCACCGGCCTCGACAACTGGACCCTGCGGCAGCCTCTCGGCGTCACCGCCGGAATCACACCATTCAACTTCCCATGCATGGTGCCGTCTTGGATGTTTCCGGTCGCCATCGCCTGCGGCAACACCTTCGTGTTGAAACCCAGCGAGCGCGATCCGTCCGCATCTCTTTACATGGCGCGCCTTCTCCAGGAAGCCGGCCTCCCCCCGGGTGTTTTCAATGTCGTACAGGGCGACAAGGTGGCGGTCGACGCGCTGCTCGAGCATCCCGAGGTCAAAGCGCTGAGTTTCGTCGGTTCAACACCCATCGCACAATACATCTATCAACGCGGCGCGCAGCTCGGCAAACGTGTGCAGGCGCTTGGCGGCGCCAAGAACCATATGGTCGTCATGCCCGACGCCGACCTCGAACAGACTGTCGATGCGCTCATCGGCGCTGCGTACGGCTCTGCCGGCGAGCGTTGCATGGCCATCTCCGTGGCAGTGCTCGTAGGCGACGTGGCTGACAAGATCATGCCGCAACTCGCCGAACGCGCGCGCCAACTGAAAATCAAGAACGGCATGGAAGCCGACGCCGAGATGGGCCCCATCGTAACCCGACAGGCCGTGGACAAGATTCGCGGTTATATCGAGGACGGCGTCGCGAGCGGCGCGCAGCTCGTCGTCGACGGCCGGGTGGACGGCAAAACCGGTCGCCCCTTCACTGTCGCGGGCCACGAGAACGGCTTCTGGCTCGGCGGCAGCCTGTTTGATCACGTGACGCCGCAGATGCGCATCTACAAGGAAGAAATCTTCGGTCCAGTGCTCGTCTGCGTGCGTGCGCAAGATTTCTCGGCCGCCATCGACCTCGTGAACTCGCACGAGTTTGGCAATGGAGTTGCTTGTTATACCCGTGACGGCCACGTGGCACGCGAATTCGGCCGCCGCATCCAGGTAGGCATGGTTGGAATCAACGTGCCGATCCCGGTTCCCATGGCCTGGCACGGCTTCGGGGGCTGGAAGAAGAGCCTGTTCGGCGATATGCACGCCTACGGGGAAGAAGGCGTGCGCTTCTACACCCGGCAGAAATCGATCATGCAGCGCTGGCCGGAAAGCACTGCTAAAGGCGCGGAATTCATCATGCCGACGGCGAAGTGATTCCGACACGCGGAACGAGCGCGGCGGCGGCATGAGCGCCCCCGGCCCAGCCCGACCCCAAAAACTTGAGGCTTAAAGTAATAGACTTTATAGTGCCGACATGAATCCACTCGATCTATACGACATTGCCGGCGCCCTCACTGAAGAGGAGCGCATGGTGCAGGACTCGGTCGGCCGCCTGGTCGACGAGAAAGTGCTCCCGATCATCCAGAAGTGCTTCGAGGAGCACCGGTTCCCGAAAGAGCTGGTACCCGAGTTGGCTGCCCTGGGCCTGCTGGGATCGTCGATCAAGGGCTATGAGTGCGCCGGACTGAACGGCATCAGCTACGGCTTGATCTGCCAGGAGCTCGAGCGCGGTGACTCGGGCATTCGCAGCTTCGTGTCCGTGCAATCGTCCCTGTGCATGTATCCGATCTACGCGTTCGGCTCCGAGGAGCAGAAGCAGAAGTACCTGCCCCGGATGGCGCGTGGCGAGGTCATTGGTTGCTTCGGCCTAACCGAGCCTCACGGGGGCTCCGATCCCGCCAACATGAAGACCCACGCCAAAAAGCGCGGCAAAGACTGGGTCATCAATGGCGCCAAGATGTGGATCACCAACGGCGCGATCGCCGACGTGGCGGTCGTCTGGGCCATGACCGACGAAGGCATTCGCGGCTTTCTCGTAGACAAAGGTACGCCGGGCTTTGCGGCGCCCGAGATCGAGCGCAAGTTCTCCCTGCGGGCCTCTGTGACCTCCTCGCTGTTCTTCGACAATGTCGTGGTGCCTGAAGAGAACGTTCTCCCCGGTGTAGTTGGCCTCAAGGGTCCGCTGTCATGCCTGACACAGGCTCGCTACGGCATTTCCTGGGGTGTAATCGGTGCCGCGCAGGCCTGTCTCGCCCAACTGCTCGAATACAGCAAGACGCGCATCCTGTTCGGCCGCCCTCTCGCACAGAACCAGGCCACTCAGATCCGCCTCGCCGAGATGGCCCGCGGCATCACCACCGCACAGGTCCTCGCACTCCAACTCGGACGCCTCAAGGATGCAGGCACCCTGCAGCCCGCGCACGTCTCGATGGCGAAGTGGAACAACTGCCGCATGGCGCTGAACGTCGCCCGCGACTGCCGTGACCTGTTAGGCGGCGCCGGCATCAGCGCGGAGTTCGTCCCGATCCGCCACATGCTCAACCTCGAAAGCGTCATTACTTACGAGGGCACTGAGACTATTCATCAGCTCACGATCGGCCGTGTATTGACGGGGCTCAACGCCTTCTAAACGTTGAGAGCGGACGGAGGCCGCCGCAGTTGTAGCGCTCCGTCTCGCGGCGGCCCAGACTGCCTCCATGACGCTTGAAATCGGCCAATCGCAATGGTTAGCGGACCTCGAGGGCGGTGAGTCATCCACGGTCGGCAGCCTCGAACGCGATCTGTCCGTCGACGTAGCCGTGATTGGCGGCGGATTCGTCGGACTCTGGACCGCCATCACGTTGAAAGAACTGGAGCCGCAACTCCGTGTTGCCATCTTCGAGAGGAATCGCTGCGGCAGCGGCGCTTCGGGGTTGAACGGCGGCTTTGTCATGTCCTGGTGGCCCAAGATCGCCAGCCTCACCCGGCTGTGTGGCAAGGACGACGCCCTGTGGCTTGGCGATGAGACGACCCGTTCGGTTACGGCGCTGGGCGATTATCTCGCCAGAGAGGGAATCGATGCCCAGTACCGGCAATCAGGATGGCTCTGGACCGCGACGACACCGGCGCATGTTGGTGCGTGGAACAGCGTCGTGGAAACCGCCGGCCGACTCGGCCGCGAGCGGATCTTTCAGGCAGTGCCCGCGACCGAAATCGCCCGCCGCACCGGCTCGGCCCTCCACCTGGCCGGCATCTGCGAACCGATCAATGCAACCGTCCATCCCGGGATGTTAGGCAGAGGACTCGCCGGCGCGGCGGCACGCGCAGGTGTTGAGATCTACGAGAACACTTCGGTCCAAGGACTCGAGCGGTCGCGGCCCGCCACGATCAGGACGCCTCGTGCCACGGTCACGGCGCAACGTGTCGTCGTCGCCACTAACGCGTGGGCCGCAAGCCTCCCGGAACTGAAGCGACATTTCGTGTGTGTCGGTAGCGCGATTGTATCAACTCCGGCCATTCCAGATCGCCTCACGGCAATAGGTTGGACCGGCGGTGAGAGCATCTCCGACTCGCAAGCCACGGTGAACTACTACCGAACGACGCGCGATG
The DNA here is from genome assembly GCA_028293725.1 of Gammaproteobacteria bacterium. The sequence goes on from JAQGOE010000031.1 coordinate 27,907, forward strand.
GCCGGATCATTTTCGGCAAAGGCGGCGGCCGCTTGTATTACACCGGCGAGCCACACAGCGCGGTATTCCGGGATGCGCAGGGCATCGCGGAGGCAGAAGCGGATTTCCGCCGCATCTACCCAATGCTCGCCGACGTGCCGATCGAGCGGCGCTGGTCGGGGCCGATAGACCGAACCTACGACAGCCTGCCGTTACTCGGCCACCTTCCGGATGCGCCGCATATCGCCTATGGAATCGGCTGGAGTGGCAACGGCGTCAATCCAAGCCGGATCGGGGGCCGGATCCTTGCCGGCCTGGCGTTAGAGCGGCGCGAGCGATGGACCGAGAACGGGTTGGTGGGTCGAGCGGCACGCCGATTTCCTCCGGAACCATTCCGGTACATCGGCGGCTCCTGGGTGCGGAGGGCTATGTTCCGCAAGGACCGTTGCGAACTGGAGGGACGGGAGCCATCGAGACTCGACAAAGCACTGGCGCGCCTGGCCCCCTCCGGGCTGGAGGATAAGAACTGACCTCGCGACCCGCCGTACCGGTTAACCCAACACCTCGAGCACCTGCTTGAGCGCGCGCCGGGATTCCTGCGCGGCACGCCCCCAACTCTGTCTGCCCGACAATTCGCTGTGACCGAAGGCGATCCTTCCATGGCGCTCGCGGATGACCTCGAGCGGCGCCGGGTTGCCCGGCGTTCCGAAATAGAACCCGGGTTTGGGTGCAATGTACGCATGACCCCAGCGATTGAGGATGATGCCTGCAATGTCGCGCTTGGCATCGAATCCCGAATCACCCAACATCTGTTGCAACTGCTTGCGTATCTGCAGTTCAAAATCAGCGTAAGTCGTACCGAACAACCTGGCGCGGGCAGCGCTGGTCTGGAGCTCGATGGGGACCCCGGACTGGGGAAAGCCAATATAGAACGTCAGCATCGCAGGCTTCGACGGATCGAGCGGCACCGGGACGCCGTTGATTTTCATCGGCTGACGTACGTTCACGAAGAAACCGAAACCGTCAAACCAGTGCGCGGCCGAAATACCTAGCTTCGCGAAGGCCTGCCAATTACGCACGGCCACATTGGCGACCAGTATCGGCCCGTGGTGAAACTGCGCATACGCCGCCACGTAGGACGGCGGCAGATCACGGACGATGTGACGGGCGATCCATCCACCCGCGGCGACGATCACGGCCTTTCCATGAACGCGCGCGAGTTGACCGTCGACGACGTAGGTGACGTTGACACCACCAGCACTTTCCGGCTTTCCGTCATGACGGACGGCAACGGCCGTGGCACCGAGTCGAATACGCGTGTGCTGCGGCCGATCGAGCGCGGTGAAGTCGATCGGGGCGTAGAGCACGTCGGCAAATGATCGCGTACCGGTGATCGCGTCAGGCAACATTGCTTTGACAATGTGCCGCAAGATCGCGGCGTTGCCGCCGGGAAAGGAAAACACGTCGCTATCGCCCACCATGTATTCGCCAGTACCTGGCAGGCCGAGCAACTTCGCGCCATACGCGGAAACCACGTCCGAACTCACTCCATAGTCGCCCGTCGCCACGAGCGGATCCGACAGTCGGAATACATCTTTGGACAGGCCGAGCTCGCGGATCACCAGGTCACCGTATGACATCGAGTCGAGCCAACGGTCCGTGGCTGCCTCATCACCGCGAGTCAGGACAGGCGTGTGCTTCCTCCATTGCACCCAGCTGCGGCGGGCCTCCGCCGAAATCGGCGCACGGCGCAAATCGTCGGACCACGGATCAACCACCCACGCCCGCTTTGACGCGAACGGCTTATCGAAGTAGTAGCCCAGGGAGCTCGCGTCTTCGTTCCAATACATCGGATCGTAGTGATCGCGGGCGAATTTCAACGACGACGCGGTCCCGGTCGGATCGACGAAGTCGTAAGAGCGCGGCATGCCGATTTCGTCCCAGAGCCCGACGACGTGCGCGTAGTTGTTGTCCGCGCGAGGAATCACCGCGTCGTTTGATCCCTGTGGTCCGGTGAGCATCACCCCGTCCACTTGCATCTGATTCTGCTTTGCCTCGCCGCCGAACACCGGATGGTTATCGAGAACCAGACAACGCGAGTTGGGGCGCGCCTTGTGAAATTCGTAGGCGGCAATCAGACCGGAGAATCCGCCGCCGACGATGATGAGGTCATAGGGCTCATCAACTACCGGCGCGGAATCTATCTTCGCCTCGTAGATCCCGTCGCGAACACCGTGTGCCGCATTGACGACAGAAGCGATGTTGCCATTCGAGCGGCTGTAATCACCGATGCCGGTGTACCCGTTCCACGATGTGGGGAGCCCTTGTGCGAATGCTGGCGCTGCTGCGCCCAAAAGGACTGCTCCCGAACCGATGAGCGTCGCTCCGACAAAATCGCGCCGCGTGATCGGCATGTCGAGTCCGAGGGACCGGGCTTCGTCGTGCATCGGGCGCGTCCGACAGGGGGGGTTCTTTGTCATTCTCGAATGCTACTCCAATACGCTTCGAGTAAGCTCGGTGAGCCGTAAGAACGGCCAGGGGGAATAAAAAAATGGGGAGAAGTAGACTGTCATCGCTCACCCGGCGCCTGTTTATCGGCGGATTGGCGTCTGTACCGGTGTGGTCATCGCGTGTGCTGGCAGACGAGACACCGACAGTGTCGAGTCAATTTCGCCGTGCGCCTCCGCCGGTCACATCGGCCGACCAGGTCGTTAACGTCATGGGGTTCGAGCCGCTCGCCAGGGATGCGCTGCCGCCCGCTCATTTCGGCTACATCGCCACGGGCGCAGATGACGACCGCACCGTCATCCGCAATCATGAAGCCTTCTCGCACTACGAGATCCGCGCGCGCCGGTTCAACGATCTGAGCCATTTGGACCCGTCCGTCTCCCTATTCGGCGCGTCCTTGCCCAGCCCAATCTACCTTTCTGCCGTCTCCGCGATGCGGGCGTTCTACGGCGAGGGAGAGCTCGCCGTCGCGCGGGCAGCCAGGACACGCTCCATCCAGTTGATGTTGTCCACTGGAACATCGACCGCGATCGAGGCAATCAACGAGGCACGTGGCGCGCCGATCTGGCAGCAGCTTTATCCAACCGACGACTGGTCGGTGACTGCGGGGATCGTCCGCCGTGCGGAAGGCGCCGGCTGCACCGCGATCGTACTCACGGTCGATTCCCCCGGCGGCCGGAACAATGAGACGCTGAAGCGCGCCATGCAAACTGACAATCGCCACTGCGTCGATTGCCATCCGGGCAACTCGCATGACATGTGGCGCCGGGGCCCGATGTTTGCCGGTCTCGACGTCTCACGGGTCACCGGCCTTGCCCCACCCGATCTGACCACCGGGTTTCTCGACCGGGTCCGCTCAGTGGTGAAGAGCCGGTTGATCGTCAAAGGCATCGTCACCGGAGAGGACGCGGTCATTGCAGTCAAGCACGGCGCGGATGCTATCGTCGTGTCGAATCATGGCGGCCGGAATGAGGAGACTCTGCGCGCGACACTCAACTGCCTACCGGAGGTTGTTGCAGCGGTGCGCGGCCGCGTCCCGATCTTCTTCGATGGGGGGATTCGCCGCGGCACAGATGTCTTCAAAGCGATAGCACTCGGCGCTACCGCTGTCGGCATCGGCAGGCCTCAGGCATGGGGGTTGGCTGCGTTCGGCCAACAAGGCGTCGAGGCCGTTATCGACATCCTGAATCGCGAGCTCGCGGCAATCATGAGGCAAGCCGGTACGCCAACGCTTGCGAGCATTACCCGCGAGCATCTGGTGCATTCGCGGGATGGCTAAGGTTGGACCGCGATGCTGGAGCGATTAACGGCGAACTTGCTGCAGAGTGAGGGATGACACCAATGCAAGCCCTGATTAACATTGACGTGGATGATCTCGATAAGGCAACTCACTTCTACGAAACGGCGTTCGGGCTGAAGGTTGGTCGTCGGTTTGGTGCCGACGGCGTCGAACTGCTGGGGAGCTCCGCGCCGATCTACCTGCTCTTTAAGGCAGCGGGCACCGCTGCCTCCAGTGCTGCTCCACTGCGCCGCAGTTACGGTCGTCACTGGACACCTGTTCACCTCGACTTTGTCGTCGAAGAAATTGAATCAGCGGTCCGACAAGCGGTGGATGCGGGCGCCAAGCTCGAGAGCGCAATCGCCACGCACACATGGGGCCGGCTGGCATTGATGGCTGATCCATTCGGCCACGGGTTCTGTTTCGTGCAGTTCCTGGGGCGCGGGTACGACGAAATTTCGCGGTAGCAAGCATTCGTCGCCGGGCTCGTTACTGAGTTCGTAGCCGGTGCGTCAGCCTCACGTCACAGTCGGGCTGCCCATCGCCAATGACCCGGCTGCGGGGACGGAATTCAACAGATCCGTTCCGCTCGTCTCCCCGATGCGGCTTGCGCAAACCAAAGACAAGGCGCAGGCACCGGCCATGTAGGCGGCAATCCAGAAGTTGTCGTGGAACCTGGCAAACAGGCCTGTTGCAATGATAGGGGCCAGGCCGCCGCCAAAGATGACGCCAATTTGATAGGCGAGCGATGTAGCCGAGTAACGGATCCGAGTATTGAACAACTCGGCAAACATCGCAGCCATCGGGCCATAGGATAGAGCGTTTACGGCAAGACCCACTGCAATGGACAGCGTGATCCAAGGCAAGGAGCGCGTTTCGAGCAGCCGAAATAAAACGAAGGCCCAGATGCCCGAGAGCGCAATGCCCGTCATAAAAACCCGGCGGCGTCCGTAACGATCCGACAACCCGCCGGAGAGAAAAAGCATTGGCAACATAACGAGATTGCCAATCAACACCGCGGTCAGCAGGGTACCTCGTGGCAGATGCAGCCCCGCGGCACTCGTACCGTATGACACTACGTACGTGATGAGGATATAGAACGTCAGATTCGACGAGAGATAGGCGCCTGCGGCTAAAAGGATCCGTCCCGGATAAAGACGAAACGCCTCCAACACCGGCGCAGCACACGTGGAATCCGATGCCCCAGGTATCGCGCCTTCGGCCTGTGAATCGCCCTGGAGCGGCGTCTGTTGTTTCAGTTGCCGAAAGGCGGCGGTGTCGCCAACGCGAAGTCGAACGAATACGCCGAGTCCAACGAGCACAATGCTAAAGAGAAACGGAATGCGCCAGCCGTATGCTGCGAACGCTTGCGGCGATGTCGCGCTGCTGGCGATGAGAAAGGCGACGTTGGCCAACACGACTCCAATCGGAACGCCTGCCTGAGCGATACTCCCGTACAGACCGCGCCGCGACTTAGGCGCACTCTCCGTTGCGAGCAGAATTGCGCCGCCCCACTGCCCTCCGACTGCCAACCCCTGGGCAAAACGCAGCAGCACCAGAGCGAGTGGCGCCCAGAATCCAGCGGAATGGTATGAGGGAAGGAGGCCGATGAGCGTGGTCGCGGTTCCCATCATGATCATTGCCGCGGCCAGTGTCGCCTTGCGTCCCACGCGGTCCCCCATATGTCCGAACACCACGGCTCCAACCGGGCGCGCGAGGAAACCGACCGTAAAGGTGCTGAACGAGGCGATCAGCGCGACGAACGAAGGCAGAGCTGCCGAAAAGAATACAGTTGGAAAGACGAGCGCCGCCGCCGTGGCATAGAGGAAGAAGTCATACCACTCGATGCTGGCGCCGGCGAGACCCGTCAGGGCAAGCTTTAGTGCTGCCGTCTCCCGCGCAGGCGCCCGCTGCGCCGGATCGGCTAGCAAAGGGCCATCGTTATTCATTTTGCACCCCCTCGGGCGCAGAGTACGCTCCTCGCCACGTCCTGTCCCATTTATGAATGTCATGTGCCGGTCTCTTCCGCCCGTTTATATCGGCCCTGTCGGGAACGCTGGCGATCGCCCTATCACGTGCGTTGAAGTTGTATTTTCGTGCGCGTAGCATTGGCCCGCGCCAAAGTAACTGGCAGGTCTCAAGGAACAACAACCAACGCAGGGAGCGAGCCGATGCGTTGCGCCCCCTGCCCGGCTTATGCTCAAGCGTCAGAGGAGGGATGACATGACATCGCGCATGGCAGGACAGTTGATAGTGGTGGCCCTGTTGCTTTCGCCACTGGTAGCGCAGGCGGATCCCAAGGATAAGGACGACTTTCCGTTTCTCGAAGCCACGGTGGCTCAGCTTCAGGCTGGGATGGCCTCTGGGCGTATAACCTCCGAAGAACTCACGCGCGCGTACATCCAGCGGATCGAGAAGCTCGACCAGGGTGGTCCCGGGATTGGAGTCAACGCACTCATCGAGTTGAATCCGGACGCACTGGCGAGCGCGCGTCAGGCGGATGCATTGCGCCGCCAGGGCAAGGTACTCGGACCGCTGCAGGGTATTCCGGTGCTGCTCAAGGCCAACATCGATACAGGCGACAAGCTGCAGACCTCGGCAGGCTCTCTAGCCTTGCAGGGCGAGCCCGCGTTGCACGATTCGACCGTCGCCGCCAACCTGCGCGCCGGTGGAGCGGTGATCCTCGGCAAGACCAACCTGTCGGAATGGGCGAATTTCCGTTCCTTCTTTGCCGTCAGCGGCTGGTCGGCGGTTGGAGGTCAGACGCACAACCCCTACGGTCTCGATCACAACCCCTGCGGCTCGAGTTCCGGTTCGGGTGCGGCTGTGTCCGCCAACTTCACGGCAGTGTCGCTCGGCACCGAGACCGATGGAAGCATCGTGTGTCCTGCAAACGCCAACGGCGTTGTCGGCATCAAGCCCACGACCGGTCTCACCAGCCGCGCCGGAGTCGTGCCCATCTCCCATACCCAGGACACGGTTGGGCCCCATGGCCGTACCGTCGCCGATGCCGCCGTCGCGCTGGGCGTGATTCAAAGCCGGACGTTTGACGGTCGCGACACCGCGACCGGAGGCGTGCCACTCGGTTGGCAGGGACGGTTCACCCGGCCCAAGAACATTCCGAATGATTACACGCAGTTCCTCAACCCGAAGGGGTTGCAAGGTGCCCGGCTTGGCGTGACGCGCCAAGGTATCGATAGCGCTCCCGCGCGGGTGATCGCGGCGTTCGAGTCCGTACTGGCCGCGCTGCGGGCGGCGGGCGCCACCGTCATCGAGCTCGACGGCGCGAACGCGAGCGTCTCACCAGCATTCACGTTTCCCACGGCGACTGGCGAGACGCTGGTGCTGGAGTTTGATTTCAAAAGCGACGTGCAGGCCTATTTCGCGACGCGTGTTGGCGTCCCAATGGCGGGCAAGACGCTGGCGGATGCGATTGCATTTGACAACGCCAACGCCGAAGCGGAAATGCCTTTCTGGGGCCAGGAGATTTTCGAAGAAGCCGAGGCGCTTCTGCCGGGCGTCAACACACCACAAACCGACGCCAACCTCGGGGTTCCCGTTGGTACGACCTACAACCAGGCGCTGGCGATAGACCAGGCGGCGGCGGTCAACGGTATCGATCTGGCGCTCTCCATGTTCCACCTCGACGCCGTGGTGGCACCGACTGATAACCCGGCGTGGTCGACCGATCTGCTCTATGGCGATCACTTCATTTTCGGCAGCTCGGGCCTCGGCGCTCCCGGCGGTTATCCCTACGTACAGGTGCCGGCGGCGAACGTGTTTGGGATTCCGCTCGGCATCACCTTCTTCGGAACCGCATTCAGTGAGCCAAAGCTGATCACACTCGCGTCCGGTTTCGAGGCCGTCACGCAGGCGCGCGCCAAGAATCTGCCCACTTTCGCTCCGACGATACCGGACGATCACATCGCGGGCGAACCGCTGAACGTCCCTCACAAGTACCGCGAGAAGGAACCGTCGGGCTGGCGTCCGCATCACATGTAACAATAGGCGCCGCCCTACAGATTGCACGTGTGCGCCACGCGTAGTGGCGCGCCCGTGCGATCCGCGCGCACGCCAACCCCTATCCCTCGGCGAGTACGGCCTTTTGGACGTCGATGATCAACAGGGCGGCATGGGCAAGCTGCGGCACGGTTGCAACTCTCTGGGCGGACGGCGGATGTATCATATCGCGGCTCTCACGGAGGCATGCTAATGGCTCGAGTAGACGATCGCCGCCGCCCTAAGCTTACGAAGGTCCCGGAGCCGTAATCGGACGTGCGTTGCACGTGTGCGTCACGCGTAGTCGTGCGCCCATGCGATGCGCGCACGGACGGCACGCAGTGTATTTACCAGCTCTCGCAACTCATGGTCGCCGAGGTCGGAGGCCATCGTCAGTAGCCACGCGTTGAAGCGGTCTTCGGCCGCACTCAGAATGCTTTTGCCGCATGCCGTGATTTCCATCTGGAGAAGCCGACGGTCGTCTCGATTCGGTAAGAAGCGGATCCAGCCGGCTCTTTCCAAGCTGAGGGCGAGCGGATGCACTGATTGACGCGATCGTCGCAACTGCCTGGCGAGATCCGAAATCGAAAGTGTGAAACTCGAGCGGTCTATAGCAGCCAACGCCCTCCAGCGCTCGGCATTCAGGCCGGACTTCTGACAGATCGCAGCCTGAGACGCGGTCAGACAAGCGGCGGAGTTGTGGATCTCCTTGGCCAACCGGTGAATATGGCGCCGGCGCGCGTTCCGTTGCAGGGGTGTCATGAGTCCTTTCCTCCGAGGCATGCGAGCACGCAATACTACCCCTGCCGGGCGGTGTCAGGTCCCTGACAAAATTCGGGAGTTTGTCCAATTTCGGACAATCGGCGTGAAGTTGTCAGCGCCCTGACAAAGCCCCGGAAGGGGCATGTCGTACTCCCCTCCACCAGGCTCGCCACCCGGCTACGAGTGCTCGTACACTACGACTCTGTCGTCAGCGCGCAATCCCTACGTTTCTGGCCATCGAGCATGATTAAGCCCGCGCGCGCTCCAACGCCACCTTCACGACCGCGACGCTGCTGATCTCGGCCAGCTCGCGCGCCAATGCTTGACCTTCTTCATCGGCCAGTGCGGCCGCCTGGAGGCGGGCAAACACCACAGCGCCATCGGCTCGCGGCGCCAGCTCATCGAGTTTGTCCACGAGAGTCGAGAAATTCCGCCAACCGCGCTCGTGCGTGTCGCCGTAGCCTTTCACGAGGCGCTGCGCCCGTGCCAGCTCGACGGCCAACGCGTAGTTAATTGTAGCCAGGCCCTGGATTCGCTTGAGCCACTGCTCGATACGCGCGTCTTCCTCGTGAAACCGCAATGTCCCACGCCGCCAACGCTTCAAGCCGCCCAGCAGGTGGAGCATGAGGAACCCGGTCACCGTACCGGTGCGAATCTGCTTGCCACCCGTCCAGCGGGTGAGCAAACGATTCATGCCCGGTGATCGCAACAGCCATCGCCCCAACCCCGCGGGCAGAGTTCCCGCGATCTCGGTCACCCGCGGCTTCATGAATTCGGTGATCCCGAACAACTGCCCGGCGTCCGCGCGAATTTCGTCGCGCACGCGCGTGAAGCGCGTCGAGCGTGTCTTCAGATCAGCGACACGAATGGTGTCCTCGAAGGTCATCCAGAGCGCCAAACTACGCGCGGCGGCTTCGGTGAGCGACCACTCATCATTGCCGTCGCCCACGCGCACCCCACCGCCAAAGTCACCACCTGCGCGCACGCCCCGCATGCCGTCCAGGCCAGCAACCTGCTCCAGGCGATCGAGGTATAACTTCGCGTACTCCGGGTCCTGATAGTCAATAGCGCGACGTACACCTTCCAACACAATCTTTTGCACGGGCGCGGCAAAACGCCGGACTCGGTCCAACAGCGGCTGAAGTTTGGGCGAGCGAGCCTGAGCGGGCACGGCATCCAGTGGCTCCGCGGCGGAGCCAACAGTCTCCCGGGTAAGTGTGCCGCTCAACGAGAGCGCAGCCGGTGGTCCGAGATCCTCGTTGAGGGCGCCCGCGCCGAGCACATCTTGCCCTTCGCCCCCACCCTCAGCCCGCCGCCACGCATCCTCAAACGCCGCGAGATTCGTACTAACCGCAATCCCGCCCTTCTTGATGGCAGCCTCGAACGCGGCCTTACGGAATGGCAGCACCCCGCTGCCGCCCAACGCGCCCAACATCACCGAGCTGATCACACTATGGTGACTCTCGGCCATCGCATCCATATCAAACAAAACGACGCGCTTCGCCTGACTCCGAACGAGCTCGATGAGCTCTTCCTCATTCGCCGCGCCGTCACCCATCGCGCTCTTTTCGCTAATCGCGTAAGAGCGATGCGAAGACGCAATCAGCGTGGTCCTATCCCGCGTGACCAGCCCTCGCTGTATCGCACGAGCAGCCTCGGCAAGCTCCGACGCCAGCACGCAGTCAACATCGCCCGACACGGGCATGAGCGCCATGATCGGATCGCGCCCTGCGGCGGTTGCGGCGGCCTGCGGAAAGAACTCGAGATAGTAGATGGTTGCGCCGGTGCGCTGCGCCACACCGGGTACAGACGTCGTCTGCGCAAGATAGCCCTCGGACTCGGCTATTCCAATCAGCCAATTGGCCAGTACGCCGCCACCCTGTCCGCCCAGGGCTGCGATTGTCAGCTTGATCGGCCGCTCAGAGGGCATATTGCAATCGCTTGCGCTCGCTGCGTCGCTGCAGGAAACCGATAACTGCGCCCCGCACCTTCGCAAGGAGGCGGTCCCAACCCGACGGGTTGTAGACGAGTTCCGCCCGGTAGAAGGACGGACACAGCACCGCCGCGTGCGCCACTTCGCCGCACACCCCGCAGCCCACACAACTGTTGTCGACATGCGCGACCGGATCGGTGCGCAACGGATCGGGGTTCTTCTTTACCGTCAGCGAAGGACAGCCCGACAAGCGAATGCACGAGTGATCGCCGGTGCAGGTGTCAGGATCGATGCCGAAGCGCTCCCGCACGACGCGTTGCCCGTCCTTGATCGCTTTCTTCATGAGCGGCTTCACACGCCGCTGGCGGTTAAGCTGGCACTCGCCTTCGGCGATAATGACCTTCGGCCCTCGGAACCCGGTGCTCAGCGCCTCGCGCAGCACCTTCAAAGTCCCCTGCATGTCGTATGTCTGGGTACGCTTAACCCACTTCACGCCAACGCCCTTTACGGCAGTCTCGATCGTGTGGTTTCCCTCGCGGTGCGCGTTAGGCGCGCGCGACGAGAGAATGTCCTGCCCGCCCGTGGCGGCGGAATATCCGTTGTCGACAATGACAGTCAGGTCGTCGTGTTTGTTGAATACGGCGTTGCCGATTCCGCTGGTCAGGCCGTTGTGCCAGAAACCACCGTCTCCCATGACGGAAACCGCTCGCTTACCGCCGTCGGTGCCGAATGCGGAAGCGGCGGCCGACCCCAGACCATACCCCATGATGCTGTTGCCCATGTTGAAGGGCGGCAGTGTCGCAAAAGAATGGCAACCGATATCGGCACTGATGTGTAGCGGGCCAGTCTCCCGCTGCAGCAATTTCATCGCCGCAAAGAAGGGACGCTCCGGACATCCGGTGCACAGCCCCGAGGGCCGCGGCGGAACCAACGCGGCAAGGCGGGCGGCCGGGATGAGCGGGGTCTCAACTACCGCGGGAGCGGGCACCGAGCCGTCGCCCGCGCCACTCACTCCGCGCAACTGCGGCGCCCACTTCCCAATAAACTCTCCCAACCCCTTCCGCAACACGTCGACGTTGTACTCGCCCATCGCGGGAAGAACGTCCTTGCCAAGCAACCGCGCCTGCACATCATGCTTGCGCAGAATCTGCGCGGCCGCCTGCTCGATGAACTCGGGCTGCCCCTCCTCGACGACCAACACCGCTTTCTTGCCGGCGCAGAACTTCACCCATTCGTCCGGCACCAGGGGATAGGTCACATTGAGGCAGTACAGCGGGACTTTGGTGTTACCAAACGTGTCGGCGCAGCCCAGGAGCTCGAGCGCGCGCAGCGTGCTGTTGTAGAGCCCACCCTGCAGAACGATGCCGATGTCATCGGTCTCACCCGGGATGAAGTCATTCAACCCCTGCTCGGCGACAAACCGCACAGCCGCCGGAAAGCGCTTCTCGATCTTCTCTTTCTCCTGCGCATACGTGGAAGGCGGCAGGATGATCTTGCTGTAATCCCGTGACGGCGCAGCCAGCGCGTCGGCCGCCGAAAAGGCCGGCCGCTTGTTGGCCTTGGTCGTGAACCGACCATACACGTGACAGGCGCGGATACGGAGCATCAGCATCACCGGTGTGTTACTGGCCTCCGAAAGCTCGAAACCCTTCTCGACCGCTCGTACGATATCGGGAAGATGCGGTCGCGGATCCAGGAGCCACATCTGCGACTTCATCGCGAAGGCGTGCGTGCGCTCCTGCATGATGCTCGCGCCTTCGCCGTAGTCCTCACCGACTACGATGAGAGCACCACCGAGGACGCCAGCGGATGCGAGGTTAGCGAGTGCATCGGAGGCCACGTTCGTGCCTACCGTGGACTTCCAGGTGACGGCACCGCGGATCGGGTAGTTAATGGAAGCCGCGAGCATCGCCGCCGCGGTCGCCTCCGAAGCACTCGCCTCGAAGTGCACGCCGAGCTCATTGAGGATCTCCTCGGCGTCAGCCAACACATCCATCAGGTGCGAGATTGGCGCCCCCTGATAGCCACCAACGTAACCTACTCCCGACTGCAGGAGTGCCTTGGTGACGGCGAGGATGCCCTCGCCGCGAAACTCCACGCCTTCGCCGAGGCGCAGCGACTTAACTTCTTTCGCAAACGAGCGCTCGGCCACGATCCTCTCCTACGGCACCCTAGGCGGGCACCAACGCAAGTACGCGCAGCGGGCTGCCCGATCCATTGACGATCTTCAGCGGCGGCGCGATCACCACGGCACCGGTCGGGGGCAGTTGGTCGAGGTTGGTCAGGCTCGCCAATCCGAACTTGTTCGATCCGTGCATGATGGTATGACAGGGAAACATGGGATCGAAGCTGTGCGCCTGCCCGGCGTCCGTTCCGACCGTTTCCACACCGACACCGAGGATATCCCGCTCGCGCGCCAGGAAAGGCACGCACTTGGGATCGAAACCCGGGGTGTGGGATCCGTCCGGTCCGGCGTTGAGGAATTTCTTGCTGGTGCCATGCTTCGACCAATCCGTCCGGATGAGCACCCAGGCATGCGAGGGAATGCGACCGTGCTTCGCCTCCCACTCCTCGACGACCGCCTGGGTAATCAGAAAATCAGGGTTTGCCGCAGCCTGTTTCGCTACATCAATGACACAGGCCGGTCCGATGAAGCGGTCGACCGGAATGTTGTGGGTCGCGTTGTTCGGGTAGTCCTTACCGGTCACCCAGTGCACCGGCGCATCGAAGTGAGTCCCGGTGTGCTCGCCGCACGCGATGTTGTTCCAATACCAGGCCGGTCCGCGCTCGTCATAGCGCGAGATCTCCTCCAGGGAAAACGGCTTGGAGGGGGCGAAAGGCGGCGGTAGCTGGATGGTCTGCGTCGAGGCTTCCAGGGGAACCGTCAAATCGACGACGCGAATACCACCGCCGACGATGCCGCTGACCAGCATGGAAAGTGCTTCGGAGACTCCGGGGGCAGTTTGTGTGGCCATCTATCCGTCCTCTTGGGGCCTTACTCGTGGGCGAAGATAATTGACACTTCAAGTAATCGGCAATATAACATACGCACCTGGCTCGCGATACGATTTATAGGGGGTGCTGCCGCAATGAAGCGAATCGTTTGTCTGGGCGGCGGTCCTGCGGGCCTCTACTCGGCCATCCTGCTGCGCAAGGCCCTGCCGGCCGCGCGGATCGAGGTTTACGAGCGCAATCGGCCGGACGACACGTTCGGCTGGGGAGTGGTGTTCTCCGACCAGACGATGGGGAATTTCCGCACTGCCGATCCTGAGACACACCGCGCGATACTGGCGAACTTCCATCACTGGGACGATATTGCCATCCATTTCGGCGGCCGCAAGCTCGTCAGCGGCGGCCACGGGTTCTGCGGCATCGGCCGCAAGAAACTGCTGCAGATCCTCCAGGAACGGGCTCACGAGGTGGGCGTGCACGAGAGCTTCCGGCACGAAGTCGAGGACGAGCAGGCCTTTGCCGACGCCGACCTGATCATCGCCGCCGACGGGGTGAACAGTCGCATCCGTAACCGGCACGCGGACATATTCCAGCCCGACATCGATAAGCGTAAGTGCCGCTTTATCTGGCTGGGCACGACGCAGTCCTTCTCGGCCTTTACCTTCGCGTTCGAGCGGACCGAGCATGGCTGGTTCCAGATTCACGCCTACCAGTTCAGCAAGGATCTCTCGACCGTCATCGTCGAGACCCGCGAGGAAACCTGGCTGGCGCACGGCCTCGATCAGTTCGATACCGCGCAATCGGTCGCTTTCTGCGAGCAACTCTTTGGCCGCTACCTCGACGGGCATAGGCTGCAGAGTAACGCGGCGCACCTACGTGGCTCAGCGTGGCTGAACTTCCCGCGCGTGATCTGTAAGCGCTGGCACCACGACAAGCTCGTTCTGATCGGCGACGCCGCCCATACGGCGCACTTTTCCATTGGCTCGGGCACCAAGCTGGCGATGGAGGACGCGATCTCCCTGACTCACCAGGTCACCAGCGGCGCCGGGCTGGACAGCGCGCTCGCCGCCTATCACAAGGAGCGCCACATCGAGGTGCTCAAGTTGCAGAGCGCGGCTCGCAACCGCATGGAGTGGTTCGAGAACGTCGCGCGCTACGCGCACCTGCCGCCGGAACAGTTTGCCTACAGCCTGCTCACCGGCAGCCAACGCATTGGCCACGAGAATCTGAAGTTGCGCGACCCGCACTTCGTCGCCGACTACGAACGTTGGCTGGCGACTCACAGCGGCACTGAAAAGGCGCGGCCGCCGATGTTTTTACCTTTCAAACTGCGCGACATGGAGCTGACCAATCGCGTCGTGGTGTCCCCGATGGCGCAGTACTGCGCTAAAGACGGCATGCCCGATGATTGGCATCTCGTTCACTACGGCCACCGCGCCATGGGCGGCGCAGGCCTGGTGTACACCGAAATGACCTGCGTTTCCCCCGAGGGGCGCATCACTCTGGGGTGTACGGGGTTATGGAGTGAGGCACAGCGCGACGCGTGGCGGCCGATCGTGAAATTCGTGCACGAGCGCACCCCGGCCAAATTCTGCCTGCAACTCGGTCATTCGGGGCGCAAGGGCTCAACCCAACTGGGCTGGGAGGAAATGGACTACCCACTGCCGGCCGGCAACTGGCCCATCGCGGCCGCATCGCCAATTCCCTACTTCGACGGGGTCAGCCAGACACCACACGCCCTCACCCACGAGGACATGGCGAAGGTACGCACCGATTTCGTGCGCGCCACGCGCTTCGGACAGGAAGCCGGCTTCGACATGCTCGAGCTGCACATGGCGCATGGTTATCTTCTGGCGTCCTTCCTGTCTCCACTCACCAACCAACGCACGGACGAGTATGGTGGCGACATGCATGGCCGTCTGCGCTTTCCACTCGAGGTGTTGCAGGCGGTTCGCGCCGTGTGGCCTGCGGAAAAGCCTTTGTCAGTGCGCATCTCGGCGACCGACTGGGCCGACGGCGGACTCACTGACGAGGACCTGCTGGTGATGGCGCGCGAGCTCAAGGCTGCGGGAGTCGATCTCATCGACGTCTCCACCGGGCAGACCGTTCCCTGGCAGAAGCCGGTTTACGGCCGCATGTGGCAGGCACCGTTCGCGGATAAAGTACGCAACGAAATCGGCATCGCGACACTGGCTGTGGGCAACATCTACGATGCGGATCACGTCAACTCCATCATCGCCGCCGGGCGTGCGGACCTGTGCGCGATTGCGCGCCCACACCTGGCGAACCCCGCCTGGACCCTGGAGGCCGCGGCCCGTCAGGGTTATACCGAACAGTGGTGGCCGAATCAGTACCTGTCGGGCAAGAGCCAACTCGAGCGCAATCTGCAACGAGCCGCCCAACTCGCGGCCACCCCCGCCACCACGGATGAGACCCCGTCATGAATCGTCAAGACGCGATTTTTGCAGGTCGGCACGCAGTCGTAACGGGTGCGAGCCGTGGCATCGGCAGCACTATCGCGGCGACGCTGGCTGCGCGGGGTGCCCAGGTCTCCCTGCTCGGAAGAGACCCTGAGAATCTACATGCCGTCTCCAAGGCATTGGGCGGAGCGAGCGTCGGGGCGCCGATCGTCACGGATGTAACCGACGCCGCCTCAGTGCAGGCGGCCTTCGCAAAAGCACGCGAGCATTTCGGGCCCGTCCATATTCTCATTAACAACGCTGGCCAGGCGGCGAGCGCTAAGTTCACGGATACCGACGAGGCGCTTTGGAACCGGATCATGGCCGTGAACCTTAACGGCACCTATCTGTGTACCCGTCAGGCTGTTCCGGACATGCTCCAGGTTGGTTTCGGCCGCATCGTCAACGTGGCCAGTATTGCCGGCCTGCGAGGCGGCGCATACATCTCGGCGTACGTGGCATCAAAACACGCGGTGATCGGTCTCACGCGCTCGCTTGCGTTGGAGTTCGCTACCAAGAACATCACCGTCAATGCGGTTTGCCCGGGTTATACGGACACGGACATCGTAAGGGACGCCATCGCCACCATCATGCGCAAAACCGGGCGCAGCGAGGCCGACGCGCTGGCCTCCCTGGTTGCGACTAATCCTCAGCGCCGGCTGATTACGCCCGAGGAAGTCGCGCATAGCGTGTTATGGCTGTGTGGACCGGGCGCGGAAAGCATAACGGGTCAAAGTATCGTAGTTGCAGGTGGAGAGGTGACGTAATGGGAAAGGAAGCATCCAAGGAAAGGGCTCCACTCAAAGTGCTCACGAATCCACCGGTGGATGCGGAAACGCGCGTTCACGACGATCACCATGTTTCGCTGCGCCTGTGGCTGCGCATTCTTTCTTGCACCAACCAGGTCGAGAATCGCATCCGCCAGAACCTGCAGTCCCGTTTCGATACGACCCTGCCGCGCTTCGACCTCATGGCGCAACTCGAGCGCGCGCCCGAAGGGCTGAAGATGAGCGAGTTGTCGCAGCGGATGATGGTAACCGGGGGCAACGTCACCGGCATCACCGACGGCCTGGAGAAAGAAGGCCTGGTCGTGCGCGAAGTCGACGCCGCGGACCGGCGTGTGTTCCGAGTCAGACTCACGCCCGAAGGGCAACGGCAATTCCAGCGTATGGCTGCCGAACACGAGCAATGGGTCGTCGACCTGTTCGGCGGCCTGACTCAGAAACAGAAGAAACAACTCGTCGACCTGCTGGGCGAGCTGAAAGCGCATATCTCCGGCGTGCAGAGCGGTTGAGCGGCATGACTTCGACACCGACTTTCGAGCTGGCGCGGTTCCAACCCCAACACTTCCAATGGCAGCGGGAGGGACGGGTCGGCATCATCACGCTGAACCGCCCGGAGCGTAAGAATCCTTTAACCTTCGAGTCGTACGCGGAGCTACGGGATTTCTTCCGCGCCCTGGTCGGAGTGCGGGAAGTTCGCGCGCTCGTTATCACAGGAGCCGGTGGAAATTTCTGCTCCGGCGGGGACGTGCACGAGATCATCGGCCCGCTGACCCGCATGGATGCCGCCGGCTTGCGGAACTTCACGCAAATGACCGGCGACCTGGTGAAGGCCATGCGCGCCTGTCCGCAACCTATCATCGCGGCGGTGGATGGTGTTTGTGCTGGTGCCGGTGCGATCCTCGCCATGGCTTCGGACTTTCGCCTGGGTACGCCGCGCGCCAAGACCGCGTTTCTGTTCACGCGGGTCGGATTGGCTGGGTGCGATATGGGCGCCTGCGCGATCCTGCCGAGAATCATTGGGCAGGGACGCGCATCGGAGCTGCTCTTCACCGGGCGCTCCCTGTTGGCCGAAGAAGGGTTGTCCTGGGGATTTTTCAACCGGCTGATCGCTCCGGAGACGGTGCTGGCCGAGTCCGTCGCCCTCGCCACCCAGATCGCGCAGGGCCCGACGTTCGCGCATGCCATGACGAAAAAGATGCTACACGCGGAATGGGCCATGACGGTTGATGCAGCCATCGACGCCGAAGCGGAAGCGCAGGCGGTCTGCATGGAGACCCAGGATTTCCACCGCGCCTACCACGCGTTCGTGGCTAAGCAGAAGCCGAAATTCGAGGGGGACTGAAGCAACCGTGGATGTCAGTAGTTACCTCGAGTGGCCTTTCTTCACGCCTGAGCATGGCGAGCTCGTACGGCGCGTGGATGTCTGGGCGACCGCGTACTTTGCCAACAGGAAGACGTCGGAGGACCGCGACTCTGTTGATCACGCTTGCCGGCAGCTTGTTGATGAGTTGGGGCGGGCGGGATGGACGAAGTATTCGGTGCCTGGGGTGCACGGCTCGAGCAGCGCGCCCCCCGCCTTCGACGTCCGCTCACTCGCGCTAATCCGCGAGACCCTCGCCCGCCACGACGCCCTCGCCGACTTCGCCTTCGCCATGCAAGGCCTCGGCAGCGGCGCGATCTCACTCGCGGGCTCTCCTGACATCAAAGCCCGATATCTGCCGCGCGTGGCCTCAGGCGAAGCCATCGCCGCCTTCGCTCTCTCCGAAGCCACCGCCGGCTCGGATGTTGCCGCGATCAAATGCCGCGCCCGCCGCGACGGCAACTTCTACGTCCTCGACGGCGAGAAAACCTGGATATCCAACGGCGGTATCGCCGAATTCTATTGCGTGTTTGCCCGAACCAGTGACGCCGAAGTGCGCGCTGACGGCACGGTCGCCGCCCGTGGCATCAGCGCATTTGTCGTCGATGCTGACGCGCCGGGGTTCTCCATCGCTCAGCGTATCGACGTGATTTCCCCACACCCACTCGCCACGCTCTCCTTCGACGGGTGTCGAATTCCCGCATCACATCTGCTGGGCGCCGAAGGCGATGGATTCAAGCTGGCGATGCGCACGTTGAATGTGTTTCGTACGTCGGTCGCCGGCGCGGCACTCGGCTTCGGCCAGCGCGCGCTCGATGAAGCACTGGACCACGCGGTCAACCGCCGGATGTTCGGCAAAACGCTCGCCGACTTTCAACTTACGCAGGCCACCCTTGCCGACATGGCGACGGAAATGGATGCGGCCCGCCTGTTGACCTACCGGGCCGCATGGCTACACGACAGCGGACGCCCGCACGCCAAAGAAGTGGCGATGGCAAAGATGACCGCCACCGAGTCGGCGCAGCGTGTGATCGACCAGGCGGTACAAATGTTTGGCGGCCGCGGTGTCATGTATGGCGAAAGAGTCGAGCAGCTCTATCGCGATATCCGCGCATTACGTATCTACGAAGGGGCCACCGAAGTTCAGAAATTGATCATCGGGCGCGAGCTTCTCAACATGGCGAAGAGAAACTCATGACTGTTAACGGATTTGAAATCCTGCAACCGCAAGGCTGGCCACGACCGAAGGGTTACAGCAACGGCATCAGCGCCCAGGGGCGTCAGATCTATGTCTCGGGACAGGTCGGTTGGGACGCCGAGGGTCGCTTCGCGAGCCCGCAGCTCGCGGGACAGGTCAAAAAGGCGTTGGAGAACATCGTGGCGGTGCTGGCCGAGGCCGGCGGGAAACCCGAGCATATCGTTAGGTTGACCTGGTATGTGACCAGCCGGGATGAGTACAACGCGGAGTTGCGAGAGATCGGAGCGGGCTATCGGGCGGTGATGGGCAAGCATTTCCCGGTGATGAGTGTCGTGCAGGTCGTGGCGCTCATGGAGCCTGACGCGAAGGTGGAAATCGAGGCGACGGCGGTGTTGCCGCAGTGATGGGATGCGCAAGCACACTCGCAGCTGCGTCTCTGGCACGCGAGCAGGCGCATAGATCACGGCCATTAGGAGCCGGTCATGTGGCGGCCTCCTGAACGAATTCGGCATGACGCTCGACCAGGACATTGGCCGAGCGCGGCCGAAGCGGCGGCATCACGGCTCTTCTCCCCCATCCAAGTCGGTCCCGTCAAACTCACCCAACGCACCTGGGTCCCCGCCATGGTCCCCTGGCGCGCCAGCGACGACGGCTTCGTAACCCCCGACGTTCTCGACTGGTACGAATGTTTTGCGCGCGGCCGCCCCGGCGCGATTGTTGTCGAGGCGACCGGCATCCGCGAGGTCCCGAGCGGTCCGTTGCTACGCATTGGACACGACCGGTTTTTGCCCGGCCTAAAAGACCTCACACGCATCGTGCGCGAGGCCAGCGGCGGCGAGACGCGCCTGTTTATTCAGATCATCGATTTCCTGACGATTCGGCGGCGGCCAGATCCAGCGCGGTACTTCGCCCAGTTTCTCGCGATCACGCCGCGCCACCGCAGCGCGTTCGGCCGGATCGACGCCGAAGACTTGGAGGTCCGCGCCTGGCTTCCAACACTGCCCCGTGAGGAGCTCGAGAAAATTCTCCACGCGCGCGAACTGGAGGCGCTCGACTTCGGCTACCGCGAGCGCGTGACCGACGTTCATTTGCCGCAGATTCGCGATCTCCCCACCCAACTGCCGGGCCTGTTCTCCGGCGCCGCTCGACGCGCCCGCGAAGCCGGTTTCGATGGAGTCGAACTCCATTACGCCCATGCCTACACAATGGCCTCGTTCCTCTCACGGGTGAATTCGCGCGATGACGGCTTCGGCGGCGGCCCCGAGAATCGAGTGCGCCTTCCGCTCGAGGTGTGCTCGCGGGTTCGCGCCGAGGTAGGCGCCGACTTCGCGCTAGGTTGCCGATTTCTCGCGGACGAGTGCATCGACGGCGGCAACGATGTCAATGACACGGTCTACTTCGGCCGGGAATTCGCGCGAGCCGGCATGGACTTTCTCTCGCTCTCGCGGGGCGGGAAATTCGACGATGCCAAACAGCCGAAGGTGGGCGGAGCCTCATATCCCTACACGGGTCGTAGCGGCTATGAATGCATGCCCTCCTACTACTCCGACGCCCAAGGCCCGTTCGGCCGCAACCTCGAGTCCACGGCCCGCATCCGCGCGGCGATTCGCGAGCTCGGCCTGGCGACCCCTGTTGTAGCCACCGGCGGCATCCACAACTTCGAACAAGCAGAAGCCGTACTCACAAACGGCACAGCCGACATCGTCGGCTTCGCACGCCAGGCTCTGGCCGACCCGGACTGGTTCCGAAAAGTCGTTAGCGGCCGCGGTGACGCCGTGCGCCTCTGTCTCTACACAAACTACTGCGAAGCGCTGGACCAGCGCCATCGCCAGGTCACCTGCGAACTCTGGGATCGCGAAAACCTCGACGCCCCCGACGCAAAGCTCACCTCCGACGGCAAACGCCGGCTGACCCCGCCCCGCTGGGATCCCTAAGACGTTCGGCCAACATTGCAATCGATTCGGACACAGTTGCCGAACCGGGAATGCTGCGCCACAAATCATCTGTGAAGCAGTTCACAGTGCACCCCACCGTGAGACCGGAAAATATGGTTTCGGCGCCCCACTCTTCATTACATAACACGGCGTCACACATTCCTCACGGAACGACTACGGAACAACATGAGCAAACCGTCGAAGAACGATCCACAGCCCGCGCCCTCCGGCCGCATCGCGTTTGATGAGCGCGGACAAGCGGTTTGGGAATGGCGTACCGATACCGGCACTTTCAAGGCCGACATCGATACGAAGCAGGTCAGGGCGCTGCAGGATGCGGCGAATGTGGACATCAGCGAACCACCGACGCCCCCGGTGAGCGACGATCCCTACAGCACGGGCGACAAGCGGAACGTCATCTCAAAACGGGCACCGCGCCGGACACTCGACGACATGCGCAAACTCAGCGAAGAGATCAAGCGCGCCCGAAACCACAAAAAATCGCCGTAAGCGGCGCCGAGACGCCCTCAGGCCCGCTCGAACTGCTGCTCCTCGGTGCTCCCCGCCAGCGCAGTAATCGACGACGTGCCGCCCGCGACCGTCTGCGTAACGGCGTCGAAGTACCCAGCCCCGACCTCCCGCTGGTGCTTCGTCGCCGTGTAGCCCTTTTCCTCGGCGGCGAACTCCGCCTCCTGAAGCGCTACATACGCGGTCATCTGCTGCGCCTTATAACCGCGCGCAAGATCGAACATCGAGTAGTTGAGCGCGTGGAAACCTGCCAGGGTGATGAACTGGAACCGATAACCCATCGCACCCAGCTCGCGTTGGAATTTCGCGATGGTGCTGTCGTCGAGCTTGCGCCTCCAGTTGAATGACGGCGAGCAGTTGTAGGCCAGCAGTTTGCCCGGGTGGTGTTTGTGAAGTCCCTCGGCGAAGTGCTTCGCCTCCTCGAGATCCGGCTTGGCCGTCTCGCACCACAAGAGATCCACGTAAGGCGCATAGGCAACCCCACGTGCGATAGCCTGATTGAGACCCGCCTTCACGTAGAAAAACCCTTCGGCGGTACGTCCCCTCGACGTATCGACAAACGGCCGATCACGCTCGTCGACATCGGTCGTCAGAAGGTTCGCCCCCTCGGCATCCGTACGCGCGATGAGCACCGTCGGCACATTACAAACATCGGCGGCAAGCCGGGCCGCAACGAGCTTGCTGACCGCGTCCTGCGTAGGCACGAGAACCTTGCCACCCATGTGGCCGCACTTCTTCGCGGAAGACAGCTGATCCTCGAAATGGACGCCGGCAGCGCCCGCGTCGATCATCTGCTTCATCAGCTCGAATGCGTTCAGCACCCCGCCGAAGCCCGCTTCGGCGTCGGCCACGATAGGCTTCAGCCAGTCGATTTCGTCGTTACCTTCCGCGTGATAGATCTCATCCGCCCGGCGCAACGTATTGTTGATTCGCCGGACGACCGCCGGCACCGAGTCCGCGGGGTATAAAGACTGGTCCGGATACATCTCGCCAGCGAGATTGGCGTCACCCGCCACCTGCCAACCTGACAGGTAGATGGCGTCCAGTCCGGCCTTCACCTGTTGCATCGCCTGGTTACCGGTGAGCGCTCCCAGGGCGTTCACGAACGGCTTTTCATTGATATAGCGCCAGAGTTTCTCGGCCGTCAGGCGTGCGATTGTATGCTCTACCGGGATCGTTCCCCGCAAGCGTACGACGTCTTCAGCCTTGTAGCCACGTTGCACGCCGCGCCACCGCGGGCTCTCGTTCCACTGGCGGCGCAATTCGTCGGCGGTCTGCAAGGCTCGATAACCAGTCATAGACAATGTCTCCTGTCAGCTCAATAACTCGTACGCGGGCAACGTGAGAAACTCGTCGAAGCTATCCTGTTTCGTCATCCGCTCGAAAAGACGCGCAGCGGTTGGGAACACACCTGTGGCGAGGCGGGCCGGGCCGACTTCGTCATGAATCCGGTCGAGCTCGTCCGTCAACAGTCGATCGAAACGCTCCACGGTCACCGCGCGTCCGTCGCTCGTACGGGCACCATGACGCAGCCACTGCCATAACTGCGCGCGGCAGATCTCAGCAGTCGAGGCATCCTCCACAAAGTTATATAGCGACACGCAGCCGCTACCTCGCAGCCAGGCCTCGATGTATTGCACAGCGATCCGGATAGATGCACGCAATCCCGCGTCGGTGATCTCCCCCTCCGGCACCCATATCAGATCGCCGGGAAACACTTCACGGTCCGATGTCCGCGCCGTCGCCGCGGCCCCCATCGCCTGCGCGCCCCGCCGCTGACACGTCTGGGTGAGTAGATCGAGGCCCGACTTCAGGAAATGCTGCTCCATTCCCAACGCGGCCCGATCCGGGAGCAGAAAGTCCGGCAGATGGCGGAAGATCTTTGCGAAACTGAAAATGTAATCCCAGCGACCGTAGTTGAGTCCAACCGCGTGCTCGCGCAACTCGTGCAGGATCTCGTCCATCTCGAACGCGGCGGGAATCGTCTCGATCAGTACCGTCGCCCGGATCGTTCCGCGTGGCAGTCCGAGAACTTCCTGTGTCGCGAGAAACACGTCGTTCCAGAACCGTGCCTCCAGATGACTTTCGAGCTTCGGCAGATAGAAGTACGCGCCCGTGCCTCGCTGCGCGAGCGCCGCATGATTGTTGGCAATGAACAGCGCGAAATCGAACAGCGCCCCGGAGACCACCTCCCCATTGATACGCACGTGCTTTTCGGGCAGGTGCAAACCCCGCGGGCGCATCACGACCGTCGCCGTCCGCTCACTCAGCCGATAGACCTTACCGGTCACGACATCCGAGAAGGTAATCGTACGGCGGATCGCGTCGGTGAGATTCACCTGCCCACGAATCATGTTGCTCCACGTGGGCGAACAGGAGTCCTCAAAGTCCGCCGTGAAGGCCCGTAACGGCGCGTTCAGGGCGTTGATCACCGTCTTCCGGTCGGCCGGGCCAATGACCTCGAAACGCCGGTCCGCCAGGTCAGCCGGGATCGGAGCAATACTCCAATCGGCGGCACGCACCGCGGCGGTCTCGGGCAGAAAGTCGGGCAGCACCCCTGCGGCGAACTCCGCCTGGCGCCGTTCGCGGGTCGCGAGCAACTCCATGCGCCGCCCATCGAAGCGGCGCTGCAGGCTGGCGAGCAGTTGCAGCGCAAGCGGAGTCAGAACCTCATCAGAGCGCTCGACGTAAGGTCCCAGGATCTCAACGCGGGGCCCGCCCTGCTCGCGGGAGTACAACACTTCGTCAGGCTGAGCGTTCATGGGCCCAGCATAGACCGCGGCCGCAACAAAATTTGACTATAGAAACTTCACACTGTTAATTTCACACCGGGATTTCACAATGGGTGCGCCATGCCGCCGCTGCTGCGTAAAGGCCATTTTCTCGGCGCCAAGCTGCGCTCCCTGCGTAAACGCAATGCTCTGACACTCGAGGAGCTCTCGGCGCGCTGTATCCAGCGAGACGCACAACTGGCGCCCTCCGTCTCGTACTTGAGCATGATCGAGAGCGGCAAACGGACCCCGTCGCAGGAGACCCTCGAGCTGGTGGCCGCGGTGTTCCAGCGCGACCCGGAATGGTTCCTCGACGAAAGCGCCGACCTGGAGCTCTCGCTTCCCCAGGCGCCGAAGGGCGGGGCCGCGCGCATTCCGCTCGAGCCGGCGTTTCTCTTCTCCAAAGACGTACTGCAGGCTGCGATTCCCGAGCTTCTGGCGCAGACCGGCACCACGGGGCGGCAATTCGCTCACCTCCTCATCCGCTCGCACCAGGAGATGTCGCGCAACGACTTCCCCGACCTCGAGCGCGCGGCGGACGAGGTCGGCGGCCGTCGCTTTCCTCTGTCAGTGGATGACCTGGTGGGCCTGTGCAAACAACATGGACTCGAGATCCGTTGGTTCGACCGCAAACCGGTGTTGGCGCGGGACAAGGATCGCGAAGTGCGCAGCATGGTGCGCTCATTCTTCGAGCCACCCGGCATCATCTACGCCAACCGCGCTTTGCAGTCCGATCCGGCGCGGCTGAAGTTCGACCTCGCAGCCCATATCGCCCACAAGGTTCTCCATGGTGGCGATGGTATGAAGTCGGCGCATGCCACCGGTGGTGAAATGGGCGGCAGCCCGGAAGGCGGTACCAGCGCCGGGGGCATGGATGCACAGGATGTGCTGCACGCGTGGCGCGACTTCGAGTGCAGCTTCTTCGCAGGCGCACTGCTCGCACCCCGTGCGCCCTTCAGACGCTTTCTGGCGCGCGAGCGCTACCGGATCGAGGCGGGTACCAAGCTCGAGCTGACTCCGGCCGTGGTCATGCGACGCGTGACCAAGGTGTCACCGTATCCCTACTGGCACTTCTTCGACGCCTATCCACCTGGCTATCTGCGCGCTGTCTATCGCGGCAACGGCATCCCACTACCTTGGGGGAACCTGGCGCAGGTGAGCGATCCCTGTCCCAACTGGGCTGTGTTCCGCATGATCGAAGGTAGCCGCGTCGAGTCGGGATCGCAGATTTCGGTGCTCCGTGACGGCGACCGATCACTGCTCTACTGCTGCCACTCCATGCGAGTGCGCGATATGGCGGGCAATCCGCACGTATTGTCAGTTGGTGTGGATCTCGCGCCGGCGCTCGACTCGAATGGTGCCAACAGCGCGGACCTCATCGGCTCGCTGTTTGAGGATTGCCTGGCGCGACGAGGCGAAGCGCGCATTCCAAAAGCGGCAACGCAGGTTCTCAGCGCCGTGGCCAACGTACTCAACATCGCCTGGATCGAAGATGCTCTGAGCCAACCCGCGCGCATCATCTGCCCGCGCAGCACCCGCTGCCCGCGATCGGACCGGTGTGAGGGAGCGCGACCCTCCCGTGCGCGCGAAATCGCGGATGTCCGGGACGAAATCCTCGGCCGGGATTGAGTAAGATAGTGCCATGCTCAAATTAACATCCTTGCTGGTTGCCGCACTCGCTGTAATCACCGCAGCGGCCACCGACCTCCATAGCGAGCGCGCAAGTGTCGAAAAATGGCGCGCCGAGCGTATCACCGAGCTCACGAATGAAACCGGCTGGCTGACACTCGTCGGCCTCTACTGGCTGAACCCCGGCGAGAACACCTTCGGCCGCGCACCCTCCAACACCCTGGTTCTCGATCATCCGAGCGTGGCCGACACCGCCGGGACATTCACCCTCACCGGCAGCAAAGTTACCTTCACGGCCAGGCCGGGAAGCGGCATCACGCACGGCGGCCAACCGGTAACCTCCATCGATCTCGTGTCGGATGCGAAAGACTCACCCACAGTCGTTTCGAGCGGTCCGCTGCGCTTCTTCGTCATCGAGCGGGCGGGAAAATTCGGGGTACGCGTGCGTGACGTCGCAAGTCCGCGGCGGCGTGATTTTGCAGGACTGCAGTATTTCCCGATCGCGCCGGACTGGGTTTTCAACGCGCGTTTCGAGCCGTATGAGCCCCGGCGGCAGATCAAGATCGTCAACATTCTCGGCCTGGAGGATGACATGGTGTCACCCGGTGCGCTCGTTTTCACCAAAGATGGCCAGGAGATACGGCTCGACGCGGTGTTGGATGGCGCGGACGCCACCGATCTCTTCGTCATGTTTGCGGACGGCACGAGTGGCCATGATACCTACGGCGCGGGCCGTTTCCTGCACGTCCCCTTCGCCACCGACGGCAAGACGGTTGTCGACTTCAATAAAGCCTACAACCCACCGTGTGCCTACAACGACTTCGCGACCTGCCCGCTGCCGCCCTATCAGAACCGGGTGAAACTGAAGATCACCGCCGGCGAGAAAAAATACACGGCCGGACACTAGCGATGCGCGCCATCGTCAGCGGCTGAGCGGCCGATGCGAGCTAGGACTGCGGTACCGCCGGCGGTAGCGGGTTGACTGCCGGTCGCGCGGCGATCTCCGCGGTACTGCGACGAAGCTCGATCTCGTACCCGGCCGCTGCCCACGCATCGAGCCCACCACGCAGCGCGCGCACGCTGATATAACCACGATCCATCAACTTGCGGGCCGCGAATGCGGCGGACGCCTCGTTCGGACAGGCGCAATAGAACACAATTTCCCGATCCATCGGAAAGTCCGCAACCCGCTTGGGAACTTCGTCGAGAGTCATCTCGAGCGCGCCGGGAATGCAACGTCGATCCTGATCGCGGCCGAGCGCCGAGCGCACGTCCACAATGACAGGAGCGTCGGCCCTCGTCATCAGGCGGCGGAGTTCCTCGACGTCGATGCGGGGAAGACGTAACACGCTGTTGAAGCGCCGTCGTTCCATCCATTTGTACGCGACGTAGAGGAGCACCGCTATCAACGTCAGCTCACCCGCCTCCGTCCCGAGCTCACGCAGCCGCAGGAGCAGAATGCCGATCTGTGTTTGAAACAACATGCCGGTACCGATCGCGGCGCCCGCCCAGAGCACACTCCCCAGACCGTTCAACAGCTCGAAGGAGCCGAGCGACAACTTCATCGCCCCCGCCAGCGGCCGCGCGACCGTCGACAATCCGGGCACAAACTTCGCCAGCACCAGGGTGAGGCGCCCCCAGCGCTCGAAACGATTTTCAGTGGTGCGTACGCAGGAATCCGGTGACAGGGAGACGCGGCAGAGAAACTTCATCACCCGGCGACCGTAGTAACGGCCCGCGAGGTACCAGAGGGTGTCGCCAATGACGCAGGCGAGCAATGCCAGGGTGAAAATGGACCAGGCGGAGAGCCGGCCGGTCGCCGCCAAAGCCCCGCAGATCAGCAGCGTCGGTGTGGCAGGCAAAGGCAATCCCGCCCGCTCGAGCAGAACATTCACGAACACCAGGGCCAGACCGTACTGCGCAATGAGCTCCATCACCCAACCCTCAACCCGCCCGCCGGCTACATTCTACCCAAACGCTGCCAGCCGTACCCACAGCGCTATACCCGCCAGAAAGCTCCCCATGACGCATAAGGCCCCTGGCGCCAGCCAATCCAGCATGCCGCGGTCGATGGTAGCGGTCTGCTCCGGGAGGTTCCGGAAATACAGCACATTCACCGGATCGCCCTCGCGATAGGCCGGCGGATCACTGCCCATGACGTCCCTGAATTGGACCGTCGTGCCCTCGGCGGTCGTGAACTGCACCACCGGGTAGTAAGTCGAGCCGTGCAGGTTCATTTTCAACTCGAGAAACAACACACTTCCCAGCGTCCGCTCGCCGGTCGACTGCAGCAGGTACGTGTTCCGGCCGAGATGCACCCCCAAGGCAATGACACCCAGGCCGGCGAGCATCAGGATCGGCGTCACGATGCGGCCCAGGGTCCTCCGCAGGCGCTGGCGCTCGGCTCGAACCGGGCCCGATAGCAGTTCCTCGACCGGACTTACGGGCGCGTCCAGAAGCTGAGGCGGACGGGCCCTTCGAGACAGCGAGGCGAATGGAGGTTCGCTCCTGCGCGGCCAGGACCTTTGAAGCAGGTAGAGAACAAAAACGCCGTCGGCCGACACCAGAACCCAGGTCAATGGCGTCACTGGCCACACCGTCAAGGCAACGCCCACGCAGGCCGCACCGATTGCGAAGAAGAGGCTGCCCAGAAGTTCGAGGACGTGGCTCTCCGCGTCGGCGACGCGGTCGGGATATTTCTTGAAGGCCAGCAGCCGGACCTTCCGCCCGGTCGCCAGATCCGGGTTCGGCAGCGCGCCCGTATCGGAGGTCGCCTCCATCCACTTGCCGGAGGGCAGCTTGTAGCGGTATACGGCGTAATACAGCAGCTTCCCCGGCGCACGCACGCCCACGACGCTGCCTTTGACCCGCTTGGCAAAGAGCCGCCAGTAGAGCCGGTTGCCGCACAGCCAGATGCCCAGACCGCCAAACAATCCGGCCCCCAGCAGTACCCCCACCTGATCCAAGGCGGCCCAGAACTCGGCGAACAGCTGCAGGAGCTTCAACGGTCGGGCGCTTCAGGTGTCGATAAAAATCGTGGCAGGGTGCTCGATACGCTCCTTCAAAGCCTGGATCAAGGCGGCAGCATCGTAACCGTCGACGAACCGGTGATCGAAGGAGGAGGAGAGATTCATCATACGGCGAATCGTGATCGCGCCATTCAACACGACAGGACGCTCGACCGCACGATTGACGCCAATGATCGCCACTTCGGGCGCATTGATAATCGGCGTGCTGGCGATACCACCGAGTTTCCCGAGGCTCGTCACAGTGATCGTCGAGCCGCTGAGTTCCTCGCGGGTCGCTTTGTTGGTACGAGCCGCTTCGCTCACACGGCGCATTTCGGCCGCGAGATCCCAGAGGGAGCGCTCTTGCGCGTCGCGCACGACCGGCACTTTGAGCCCATCGGGAGTCTGAGTGGCAACACCAACATGAACGGCGCGGTGACGGATGATCACGCCACGCTCGGCGTCATACTGCGCGTTTGCCTGAGGGAAGTCTTTCAACACGCGCACCAGCGCGAGGACCAGGAAAGGCAGATAGGTCAACGAGGGGGTGCCGGGGGCGTGCTTGCTGTTGAGATGCCGACGCAGGGCCTCGAGATCGGTGACGTCCATTTCCTCGACGTACGCGAAGTGCGGGATGTTGCGCTTTGCCTCGCTCATGCGCTGCGCGATCAGACGGCGTATGCCAATAACCTTGATCTCTTCCGTCGCGCCTTCGGCCGAAGCCGGCGCGCGCGCGCGCAGCGGAGCAGGCTTTTCAGGAGCACCTTTCGCGTGCTGCTCGACGTAGGCGTCGAAATCCTCCCGCACGATGCGGCCATTGGGCCCTGACCCCGGCACCTTGCTCAGATCGACGCCAGCCTCATGCGCCCGCCGACGAATCGCAGGCGAAGTTGCAACACGCCCGCGATCGCCAGCCACCTGGGCAACGCCGGCGGCACCATTGCTACCGCGTACCGGAGACGCGCTGGCGCTGGCCGCAGAAACCGACCGCACCGGCGACGCAGAAGCCACCGTGTTGGAACCAGCCGCCGCCGGCGCCGCCCGATTGGCCGCCACAGGCGCAACATTGCCACCGCGCGCTCCACTCCCAGCCGCACCACCCGCGCCGGCGACAGTCGCAGCGCCCGCCCCCGCGCCAGTCTCTATAACAATCAACGCCGACCCCACCGGCACCATATCCCCCGGCTGCCCCGTCGTCGACACAACACGCCCGCTCACCGGCGACGGCAACTCCACGGCCGCCTTCTCCGTCATCACTTCGCAAATGACGTCGTCCTCGGCAACCTGGTCGCCCGGCTTCACGCGCCAGTCCACAATCTCCGCTTCGACCGTGCCCTCGCCCAGGTCGGGAAGCTTGAAAACAAACTGACTCACGACGCCTCCATGACGCTCTTCAGCGCCGCTGCGATCCGCGCCGGGCCGGGGAAGTATTCCCACTCGAACGCGTGGGGATAGGGCGTATCCCAACCGGTCACGCGCTGGATGGGAGCCTCGAGGTGCCAGAAGCATTCCTCCTGCACCGTAGCAACCAGCTCGGCACCATAACCACTGAACCGGGTGGCTTCGTGAACGACGACACAGCGCCCGGTCTTGCACACCGAAGTGCAAAGAGTATCCGTATCCAACGGCGCCAGCGTCCGCACATCGACGATCTCGGCATCGACGCCCGCAAGCCGCACGGCCGCCTGCGCGACGTGCACCATCGTCCCGTAAGCCAACACCGTGACATCCTTACCCGGACGAACGATCTCGGCCCGACCGATCGGTACCGTGTAGTGCCCCTCCGGCACCGCGCCGCCCGGATGCGTGCTCCAAGGCACGGCGGGCTTATGCGGATCTCCGTCGAACGGCCCGTTATAAATCCGCTTCGGTTCGAAGAAAACAACAGGGTCGTCGCCTTCGATCGAGCTGATCAACAATCCCTTCGCATCGTAGGGAGTGGATGGCATCACGACCTTGATTCCGCACACGTGCGTGAAGATGCCTTCCGGACTCTGCGAGTGCGTCTGCCCACCACGAATGCCGCCGCCGCAAGGCGTGCGAATCGTCACGGGCGCCGAAAATTCGCCGGCCGTCCGATAGCGCAACCGGGCGAGCTCGCTCACCACCTGGTCGAAGGCGGGATAGATGTAGTCGGCGAACTGGATTTCCGCCACCGGCTTGAGCCCGTTCACGCCCATACCGATCGCCGCCGCGATAATGCCGCCCTCCGCGATAGGAGTATCGAGCACGCGATGCTCACCGTGCTTACGTTGCAGCCCATCGGTGACACGGAATACACCACCGAAATAACCAACATCCTCGCCGAGAACCACGACCCGGGGGTCGCGCTCCAGCATGATGTCCATGGCGGAGTTCAGCGCCTGAACCATGTTCATGTTAGCCACGGCTCAACCCTCCTTCGCCACAGGTTGCGCCTGGCGGTCGAGATCATGCTCTTCGTCCGACCCCCGCGCGGGCTGCACTCGCGACAGCGCGAGCAGCTCCTCACGCTGGCGAGCGAGATGCGGCGGCATCTCCTTGTACACATCGTCAAACATGCTGGCCGGATCGAGCGTAGGACCTTCGGTCAGGGTCCCGTAGCTCGCCGCCTCCTTCCAGCAGGCCGTCACCTCGGCCTCGAGCTCCTTTTCGAGTGCCGCGTGCCGCTCTTCCGACCACTCGCCGAGGGCGATGAGATGCTCCTTCAGCCGCACGACCGGATCGCCGAGAGGCCACGCCTTCCATTCTTCCTTCGGCCGATAACGCGAAGGATCATCGCTCGTCGAATGGGCGGCGGCCCTATAAGTCACATGCTCGATGAGCGTCGGCCCGCCGCTCTGGCGTGCCCGCTCGGCGGCCCACTGGGTGACCGCATAGACGGCCAGAAAGTCATTGCCGTCCACCCGGATTCCCGGCATCCCGTAACCCGGTCCGCGTTTGGCGAAGGTCTGCACCTCGCCTCCGGCAAACCCCTGGAACGTGGAGATGGCCCACTGATTGTTGACGAGGTTGAGGATCACGGGCGCCCGATAGACCTGGGCAAAGGTGAGCGCATGGTGAAAGTCCGCCTCGGCGCTCGAGCCTTCACCGATCCAGGTCGCGGCGATCCGGTCCTCACCTTTGATGGCCGACGCCATGGCCCAGCCCACGGCCTGTGGGAACTGGGTCGCGAGATTGCCGGAGATCGAGAATATGTTGCCGCTAGCCCAGTGATACATGACGGGCATCTGCCGACCCTTGCACATGTCCCGCGTGTTCGACAGGCACTGGCACATGAGGTCGACGAGGCTGCGCCCCCGCACGATCTGCAAACCCTGCACCCGGTAGGACGGAAACAGCATGTCACCCGGCAACAGGGCCATGCCCGCGGCCACGGCCACCGCCTCCTCGCCCGTGGACTTCATATAGAAGGACATGCGGCCCTGCCGCTGCATCCGCTGCATCCGGTCGTCGAAGAGCCGGGTGAGCACCATGTGGCGCAGACCGACCTGCAAATCCTGCGGCTCGAGGTGCGGGTTCCAGGGCCCGCCCGCCTTCGCGTCGTCCCCCAGCACGCGCACCATCTCGGTGGAAAGGCTCTCGATGTCGCGCACGGGTGCCATCGACTCGGGGCGGCCGACCGCGCCGGGCGGCGAGATCTTTACATAGCTGAAATCCGGCTTGTCGCCGGGACGAGCCGGCGGATAAGGAATATGCAGGCGCGACCGTGGCGTCATTGGGGCTTCATCTCGAGCGGCGGCCAAGGGGTTGGCGACGGCGAATATTACTGGGGCTGACTTGCAACGGGCGTTCCAATTTAGCGCCATTAAGAACCCGGGGACGCACGATTTGTGCGCCCGCACCCGCCCCCAGCGCGAGCATTACCCATTATCGCGGGGCCGCCCAGGCCGGCCGCATGCGGGACTGCATCCAAACAGCCTCCCGGACGCATCTCATCAGTCAGACTCGAACCTTCCAGGAGATCCACCATGCAGCATTCACCCGGCGTCGGCATCATGGCAGTCGCCATCGTGTTCTGGGTATTCGTCGGCGTCGTTTCCATCGCCGGCATGATCCAGGATTACCGCAAGCGACAACTGGCGCTGGAGCCCTTGAGAATCGCCATCGAGCACGGCCAGCAGCTCTCCCCCGAAATCCTTGCCAAGCTGGTGGGCCGCGAGGAGCGCCATGAGGAGCTCGATCCACGACTGCTGCAGGTCGGCGGCATCATCACCAGTGCGGCCGGAGTCGGAATCGCCCTGCTATCCATCTTCATCGCGCTGGTCTTTCCGCCCTATCACTGGATCGTCCTCGGTGCCGGTGTCCTGGCGGTGTGCGTTGGTGTTGGCCTGGTCATTGCAGCGAAGAGTCTGAGGCGGTGACCCGGACGCTGTCCCCAGGCGCGTTGCGCGGGGCAGACGAGTTAAGCGTGGTGATATGCGCGATAGCAGGTGACGACAATGCCTACGGCGAATTGGTCAGACGCCGTCAAAACACCATACGCCAACTGTTCCGCCGACTCTGTCGGGAACCCGCGCTGGCGGACGACCTGGCGCAACAGACATTTCTGCAGGCATGGCGCAGTGTAGAGACGCTGAAGTCACCGGGCGCATTCGGCGGCTGGCTGAGAAGGTTGGCCATCAACACCTGGCTGCAAAGGGTCCGCGCCGAACGACCGCTGATAACTACGACGGACATCGGTGAGTTGCCCGACGAGGCCGTACAACCGACGCTGACGGAGCAACTCGATCTAGACAGTGCGCTCGCCACCCTGCCGCCGGATGTTCGATTGTGCATTACGCTCGCGTATGCTGAGCGAATGAGCCACCGTGAAATCTGCGAAGCGACCGACCTGCCGCTCGGAACCGTGAAATCCCATATAACGCGAGGCGCCGCGCGCCTGCGAAAACTGCTGGGAGCCTACGCATGAACGGAAATGTTCCCGGACGCCCGGATGATGACGAAGGCCTCGATCCCGCGCTGATCCAACTCTTCGACGCGGCCAATACGCAAGCAGCAGCCCGAGACGCCTTCGTCGCCTCAGTGCTGTTGAGCATGCAGCGAACCCGCCGCCTCCGCCTGATCCGCCAGTTAGGCGGGCTGGCGATCATCCTGATCTCCAGCGCATTCCTCGCGCCCTACGTGGCGCAACAAACCCTACTCGTCGCCGACTGGTTCACCAACCAGTTGCCGGCAACGGGAATGGCCCTGGTGTCGCCGATCGGATCCGTCTGCGCCGCGCTCCTCGCATGGCGCATCGCACGATGGGCGAGAAACTACTAGCGCCGCACGCCGCTCGTCTGATTGGAGCTGTTGGCGTTCCGCTTCCAGTAGTCGTTCGCCTTCTGCTCCCACACCGTACTGGACCCGTCCTCCGTCTGATACTGCTGCACCTTGGGCGCCTTCAAGAAGCGCGCCTTGTCCAGGACGATGGCATCACTGCGAACCATCGAACTCGCGGTTCCATAGGGCAGTGGCGTCGCGGTCCCTTCCGGGCCGGCGATGACCACATAGCCCTCGTTGTGGGAATTTCCGGGGATGATCGAGGCGACCGTACCCAACAGGTCGCCCGAAGGCGACTTCACCTGCATGCCCGAATCGATGTTTCCCGGCGACGCAGTGACCAGCCGCAGCGTGCCATGCCGCTGCGCGGTCGAAGCGCCATCGAGCTCAGGGTTCGGCGTGGGATTCAACACCGAGGCCGAGGGCGTATCGGGCGCCATCGGAGCCTGACTCTGTGCGTAAGCGGGCTCGGAGATGCACAAAGCCACCAACACGCTGAAGCTGCGAAGGGTAGTCATGGCGATCCTCCTCGCAGGCATTGCCTGCTTCAGAATATCCTGGCGCAGCCCTCGCGGGCTGCCCCGTGCGACGCATGCGTCGCACCCTCCTAACGGTGCGGAACACCGATCACGGATAAGGCGCAAGCTCCATGCCCACTGCCGCACGCCAAGGCGGCGTCACTGCTTCGATAACGATTCCGAATACGGCCGGCTCGCCACACTCGTCCCCCACTGCTTGTTGGGCCTCGACTGCATGACAAAATGCAACTCGCCCCCCGCCATGATTTCCTCGTGGCGGATGAAAGTCCGGGCCAGAGGCTTACCGTTGAGTCGGACAGATCCTACATAACCATTGCTGTCGGAAAGATGCTCCACCACGATGGTGAATTGTTTGCCATTCGGCAGATGCAGCACGGCGTGGTCCAGGAATGGCCGGCCGATGACATACTCACCCGAGCCCGGGGTCACCGGATAGAAGCCGAAAGCCGTGAACAGAAGCCAGGCGGACATCTGGCCCAGGTCGTCGTTACCCGACAGGCCATCCGGCTTCGGCTGATACTGGCTCGCCACGATCTGCGCGAGGCGCTCCTGCGTGCGCCACGGAGCGCCCGCGTAGACATAGAGATAGCCAATGTGATGGCTCGGCTCATTGCCATGCGCGTAAAAGCCCACGAGACCTGAAATATCCTCGACATTGGCAAAGCTCGCGGGATCGACCTTCGAATCGAACAGCGTATCGAGCTTCTGCACGAAGCGCCGCTCGCCTCCCATATGACGAATCAACTCAGCGGTATCCTGCGGTGTGTACCAACTGTACTGCCACGCATTGCCCTCGGTGTAATCGCCATTGCCGGCGATCGTGGGGTCGAAGGGCACCCGGAATTTTCCATCGCTGTTACGGGCCCGGACAAATCCGGTCTTGTCATCAAAGACATTACGCCAATTATCCGCGCGCGCGCGAAAGCGAGCCGCCACGTCGTTACGTCCCATTGCTTTCGCGACACGGGCGATAGTCCAGTCGTCGTACGCATATTCGACGGTCTTGGAAGCACCTTCTCGGTCCTTGTCGGCGGGCACCCAACCCGACTTCATGTACTGGTCGAGTCCCGCGTAACGGGCACTCGTGGCGCTGGCGACCATGGCATCGAGCGCCTCGTCCGCGGAAAACCCGGGAATCCCCTTCAGATATGCATCCGCGATCACCGGCACCGCGTGATACCCGATCATGGTCCAGGTCTCCTGGCCGGCGAACTGCCATACGGGCAGCACACCCTCCGGACTCCATCGCCACGAGGCCAACAGCGAGCGGATGAAGTCCGTGTTGTCGGATTCCGGACGTAACAGGATCAGCAGCGGGTGTAGGGCGCGATAGGTATCCCAGAGTGAAAACGTCGAGCGAAACACGAACCCGTCCGCGTGATGCACCTCGTGGTCCGCGCCACGATACGAGCCATCGACGTCCATGAACACGCTCGGCGCCATCAGTGAGTGATAGAGAGCCGTATACAGGCTGCGTCGCATAGGCTCAGCCGCCTCGATGTCGAGTGCAGCAAGAGCGTTACGCCACGCAGTCGCGGCCGCCGAGCGCTTTGCGTCGAAGTCCCACTGCGGCGCCTCCTGATTTAGATTGAGCAACGCGTTCTCTTCACTGACCGAAGAGATGGCGACCTTCACCAGCAGCTGTGACGCCGGTAGAGCGCCGAAATCGAACACGGCCATCAGCGCCCGCCCCTCGCGAAAATCGAGGTCGTCCCGGCCACCCCAGGGCTCGAATTTAGGGTCGTATTCCGGCTTCGGCTCCCGGTCGTAAAGACGCTGCGCCAGCGGCTTACTCGAGAAGCGCATGGCGAAATACAACTGCCGCCCCGGCGCCCAACCCCGGGTCTCGCGATAACCCGTTACGGTGCCGTCCGGGCGCACCCGGATCCGCGACCACAACACCTTGCCCGGGTAGTCGTAAATACTGGAGCGCAGATCCACGAGCACGTGAGCGGGCTTGTCTGCCGGAAACGTGTAGCGATGCAACCCAACACGGGTGGTCGCCGTGAGCTCCGCGCGAACGCCATAGTCGGACAGTGTGACGGCGTAGTAACCCGGCTCGGCCCGCTCGGTATCGTGACTGAAGCGCGACCGATACCCGGATAAAGGTTTGTCGCCCTCACCCGGATCGAGACGAACGTCGCCCGCGATCGGCACCGTGAGCACATCGCCGAGATCGGAATGTCCCGCGCCCGAAAAGTGCGTGTGCGAGAACCCCAGGATCGTCGGATCCTTGTACTGGTAGCCCGCGGCCCAGGGATAGCTCTGTTTGTAGTAGCGGGTCTGTGTATCCGGGCTCAACTGGATCATGCCGAAAGGCACCGTCGCACCCGGGAAAGTATGTCCGCCGCCTTCGGTCCCAATGAACGGGTCCACGGCGGAGAAGGCATCGGCGGCGAAACACCCGCCAGCGCCCGTCACCACCAGCAGCGACAACAGGACAACAATCGAAATACGCGAAACCATCATATTGAGGGCGCTTCTCGTGCAGCGGAGTCGCGCGATGATAGTTCATCAGGCCCCCAATGAAACGGGCCGCGTGAGCTTGGAGGTCACGCGGCCCGATCGATCATCCGGATCCGTCCAGGTTACTTCGCCGAGGCGATCTTCCCGTCAGCGCCATTCACTTTCACCTTCTCCGTGGTGCCGTCGGCCTTCGCGACCTTTACGGTGTACCGCACGGTGTCCCCGTCACGGTCCGCATCGGCGTCCACAGCCTTACCACCCGACTGCGCCTCGGCGGTCTTGATCGCGCCCTTCAGTGACGTCGGCGCGCTGGCAAGCGCATCGGGTTTGATACGAGTAAACATCTTCTCGAACGGCTCGTTCGAGGCCTTGGTGACCTTACCAGTGGCGGTGCTGACCCGGTACTCGGTCAACTTCGAGCCATCGCTACTCAACACCTTGATGTCGTAGTGGCCCATAGTGCCCTTCTTGGCCATGTAGTCCGCCGTGACCGCCTGGCCGCTGCCTTCCTTCTCGGCAATGCCAATGGCGTCATTCAGCGAGACGTTCGCCTTGCTGAGGGTCGCGTCCTCACGCGCCGGGTTCGCGGCCTGGGCTCCAGTTACCGCACAGCCCATGGCAAGGGCTACCGCCAATGCAATCGCTTTGGTCTTCATGTCCGTCCTCCACGCGTTGCTATCACAGCGATTAGAACGGACGCACTGCCCCGGGGTTCCCCGCATGACAAACTGGGCAGTTAGAAGTTTGAATGTTCAGCGTGCGTTAAGACTTCTGCAAACGCCGATAAACCCCGAGATGTCGGATCGCGTGTTGGCGTTTGCCGGCCACTTCGTACAGGCGCGCGATATTGAAGTGCGCATCGGCGAAGTCGGGATCCTCGGCGAGTGCCTGTTGATAGACCTCGATCGCCTCGTCCGCGCGCGCGGTATCCTCCAACAGCACGGCGAGATTGAATAACAACGTAGGATCGGGCTCGCACTCGCGCAGCGCGTCGCGATAGACGCGCTCCGCCTCTGCCAGGCGCCCGGCCTCATGGTGCAGGCGACCGACGTTCACCCGTGCGCCAAGCTGCCGAACATCCAGCGCAAGACAGCGCTCATACGCCTCGACCGCCTCGGCGACATTGCGGCTCTCCGCCGCCAGTCCGCGCTCGAACCACGTGTGCGCCTCGCCCGACATGTCCTCCTTGTCAGACATGTCCTCCTTGTCAGACATGCCCTCCTTGCCAGGCATGTCCTCCGGGCGGCGCTTGATCTCCCTGATCTGCAACGAGTCGCCCGCGACACTGACATCGAGCTCGAGCAGGTATTGGCCGGATTCCGGCTGCCAATGACTGCCGTCCCGTCGTACGACGACCTCGTCGCCGACAGCGCAGATCGTGAAGCCGGTGAGCGGCACGGACTTTGGCAACTGCCGCCGCAAGGCCAGCAGCGAGCGACCGATGCGGCGAGGCGGCACTTTCGCCTGCACCAGCGCGCGTGCCGCACGCAGAGTCACGAGATCCTGGAAGGAGAAGCGATATTCGCGCCGCGGCCCGCGCGCCGGATTCACAAAGCCGCGCGAGATGAGTCCGCGGATCGTGCCGCGCGACAAATGCAACATCCGCGCGACCTCGCTAACTCCATAGGAGTGCATCAACCCTCCGGTATGCGCCAACTAGCGGCTCGAGGCTTTGCGAGTCGCTGCGGCCTTCTTCTGCACGCGCTTCGGCGGCTTGCGCTCGCCCAGTTGCGAGGTCTCCTCGCGCGCATGCGTGTTGCGCTTCAGGCTGGCGCGCAGCGCTTCCATGAGATCGATCACCTTGCCGTCGCCGGTAGGAGTCGGCTCGGCGAGCGTGATCTCCTCACCCTCCACCTTCTTCTGTATGGCAGCCTCGATGCGCGCTTTCACCTCGTCGGTATACGCGGTTGGCTCGAAGCGATCCGTGGTCTGCTGATCGATGAGCTGCTGTGCCAACTTCAACTCGGCATCCCGGACCTTCGTCTCCTCCACTTCCAACTCGCTGATGGGCACGACCTCGGGCGCGAAATGCAGCTGGTGCAGCACCAGCCCATTCTCCATCGGTCGCAGAATGACGACGTGCTCTCTGCCACGCGTGGCCCAACGCCCCACCGCGCAGCGCTTGCTCTCACGCAGGGCCGTGGCAAACAGTGTGTAGGGCTTGGCACCGCCCTTGTCGGGAGCAAGGTAGTAGGTGGTGTTGAAATAGACAGGGTCTACCGAATCCAGCGGCACGAACTCCTGCACGTCGATGCTGCGGGTGCCGGTCTCCTCCAGCGCCTTGATCTCCGCCGGAGTAAACATTACATACTGATCCTTGGCGAACTCGTAGCCTTTGACGATATCCTCGCGCTCGACCACGACCCCCTCCTTGGCGCAGACGTATTGCTGCTTGAGTCGCGAGCCATCCTTCTTATGGAGCATATTGAAGTGGATCGAGCCGGTACTCCGGGTGGCGGAATACAATTTCACCGGAATGGCGACCAGCCCGAAAGAGACAGTCAGTGAAGCAATCGATCTCGCGGCCATGAAAAATGCCCTCCCATTCGATGCAGCAAGTTCCGGCCCCACTTCCCCGAGCTTGGGGGTAAAGTACGACCCGGTGCCCTAAGACGACCTGTAAGTCCACACAGCATAGTATAAGCACATGATCGACCTACGTTTGTGGCCGACTTCAACCTCCGTGACCCAGGAATTGAAAAGCACCCGCTCCTGAGTCGACCCCATGAAAGCCAAACACACGTTTCGCGGCGTGGTGATCCACGAAAATCAGCCGCGATTCAAGGGAATTACGCCCGTACCCGCGCCGACGGCCAAATCAGGACCGGCGCGGATCAGGGTCGGGCGCGAAATCTCCGGTCGGGGCGGCAAAGGCGTCTCGGTCATATCCGGACTACCGCTGGCGGGTGAGGCGCTCGAGGAGCTCGCGACGCGCCTGAAGAAGACCTGTGGAGCCGGTGGCGCGGTCAAGGACGGCACGATCGAGATCCAGGGCGACCATCGTGACCGCCTCGTCGCCGAGCTGGGTAAGCTCGGATACGACGCGAAGCGCTCGGGCGGCTGAGATGCCGCCGCTCGGAACTTACACATAATGCAGGAGTTTGGAATGAGCACCTCAGAGGGGTCACCCATGTCACATGATCACCGTACCCCCAGGGGGTCAGGCAGCGCATGGCTGTTCGCGCTGAACTTTTTTCGTCATCCCAAGATGCTCGGCTCGATCGTTCCGAGCTCGCGCTTCCTCATCCGCCAGCTCCTCGAGCCGGTCGACTGGGGGCAGGCGCGGGTCATCGTGGAATACGGCCCCGGCGTTGGTGTCATCACCACCGAGGTGCTGCGACGCATGGGCCCCGATACGATGCTCATCGCCATCGAAACCAACCCGGACTTCGTCAGCTACCTGCGCGATTCCATCAAGGACGAGCGGCTGCACGTCGTCGAGGGCTCCGCGGAGTCCGTGGACGAGATCCTGCGCCGCTACGGGCAAAGCAACGCCAGCTACATCATTTCCGGAATTCCCTTCAGCACCATTCCCGCCCCGGTGCGTGAGCGAATCCTGTTGAAAACCTGCGAGGTCCTCAAGCCCGGGGGCTCGTTCCTGGTGTACCAGTTCTCCAGTCGCGTTCTGCAGGACCTGCAGCGGATTTTCCGTTACGTGCGCCGTAAATTCGAGCCCCTGAACGTGCTGCCCGCGCACCTCTTCTTCTGCCAGCCTGACACGGCCTGAGCGCGCGGAAATTCTCGATACCATCGTTACCGCCGAGACTCCGGAGGGCATCCTGCTGGAGCTGCGCCCTGCCGGCCTGACGGCGCGCTGTTACGCCTTTCTGCTGGACATGCTGGTCAAGCTGGCCGTCATTTACGTGTTCGAAATGGCGGCGGTATTCGCGGGGGGGATTGGCGTCGCTCTGAACATCATCCTGTTCTTCGCCCTGGAGTGGCTCTACCCGGTGGCGTTCGAGCTGACACGATGGGGCGCCACACCGGGCAAACGCAGCCTCGGATTACGGGTGATCATGGACAACGGCCTGCCGGTAACACCGGCGGCGTCACTGACCCGGAATCTGCTGCGCGCCGCCGACTTCCTCCCCCTCTTATACGGCTTCGCCGTGGTGAGCATGCTGCTGCGCCGTGACTCCAAGCGCCTGGGAGATCTCGCCGCTGCGACGCTCGTCGTGTATCAGCCCCGGCCGGCCGCTAGAATTCCGGACAACGATATTGCTCCGCTTGCGCCCGCCATCGCCTTGGCTCCCCAGGACCAGGCCGCGGTCATCGCCCTGGCCGCACGGGCACCGCGGCTCACAGCGGCCCGCGTCGACGAGCTAGCGGCCCTCGCCGGTGCGGTCGTGGGCAACGCCGGCCAGTCGGGGCCAGAGGTGACCCGGCGCGTGCTCGGAGTCGCGCAATGGTTCCTGGGACGACGCTGACACGGAGTAGCGCTGATGACGCCCCTGCAGTTTGAGCAGAGCCACCAGCACGAGTGGGACGAATTGCAGACGCTGCTCGCCCAGCTGCATAAGTCAGTGCGGGCACGGGCGGCCGATGGACAACCGATCGCGGGGGAACGGGTCGCCACCCTCTATCGGCGCGCCTGCGAGCAACTGGCGCTGGCCCGGGCGCGGGCCTATCCGGCTTATCTGACCGACCGGCTGGAGCAGCTCACGTCCGATGCGCACCAGCTGATCTATCAGCATGCGGAGTTGGGCTGGAGTCGCCTGAAACGCATGGTGGCGTACGATTTTCCGCGGGCCGTCCGGGCCCAGTCCGCCTACCTCTGGATCGCACTGGCGGTGTTCGCGGTCCCCACGCTGGTCCTGGGCTACGCAGTCTATTTCCGTCCGGAGCTGATTCTCACCGTGGTCGACGCCAGGACGGCCGCGAGCTTCCAGGACATGTATTCGGAGAGTGCTACCGCCATCGGCCGCACCCGCGATGCCCAGAACGACTGGGTGATGTTTGGCTTCTACATCAACAACAACATCAGTGTCGCGTTCCAATGTTTCGCCGGCGGCTTGTTCGCCGGGGTCGGGAGCCTCTTCTTTCTGGCGTTCAACGGCGCCTACGGCGGCGCCATCGCCGGTTACCTGACGGAGAAAGGCCTCGGCGCCACCTTCTATTCCTTCATAGTCACTCACGCCGCCTTCGAATTGACGGCGATCGTGTTATCGGGAGCCGCCGGCCTGCGGCTCGGTCACGCCCTGCTCGTTCCTGGCCGATACACCCGCCTGCAGTCGCTGGTGCGCGCCGCGAAGGAATCCGCCGTCATCATCTACGGAGTGGTGGCGATGCTGCTCATCGCAGCAGCCCTGGAAGCATTCTGGTCGTCGGCGAAATGGATGCCGCCGATCATGAAATACGGGGTCGCGGCCATCTGTTGGATCGCGGTGCTCTCCTATCTGACCTTGCAGGGCCGAAGTGCGCGTTGACGCGTTTGCCATCCGGCTGCGCCCCCGCGCCAACTTCGAGGCCGCCGACCTCGGCGTGCGCCTGTGCCAAAGCGCGGCGCGCAGCGTTTTCCCCTGCTATCTCGCCGTGTTGGTGCCGGTCACCGCGCTGGCGCTCGCATCCTTCGAGATCGCCGCGTGGCTGCCCATCCTCGTGCTGTGGTGGGCCAAACCTTGGTTGGATCGAACGATATTGTTCGCGTTGTCGCGCGCGGCCTTCGGACAGCCGACACGCCCCGCCGATGTATGGCGTGAGCAACGTCAGGTCTGGTGGAGCCAGCTGTTTCTGACACTCACCTGGCGGCGCCTCTCGCCGTGGCGATCGTTCACCCAACCTGTCTATCAACTCGAAGGGCTGCGTGGCGCCGAGTTGCGCGCCCGGGTGCGGCAGATCCGCACAGGCCGGGAACGCGCGAGCACCGGCATCTCTTCGGCATTCGGCGCCGCGGAAACCTCATTGTTGATTGCGCTGGTGTCGCTGATCGGATGGTTCGCACCCCACGGGACCGGAGAGAGTCTGGCGGTGCAGATCTTCACAGGGGCCAGCTCGGGTTGGCTCGATCTGGTTTTCAGCATCGGGTACGCCATGACGATCGGGTTTGTCGAGCCGTTTTACGTGGCCGCCGGCTTCGCTCTCTACCTGAATCGCCGCGCCGAACTCGAGGCGTGGGACATCGAACAGGAGTTCCGCCGTGCGTTCGGAAGTTGAGACCGCGCGCCGGCGAACCCGGGCGGGCGCGGGCGCGGCGCTGGCTCTCATGACACTTCTGACGGCCATCACCACAACAGCAGCCGAGGCGCCACAACCGACGCGCGAGCAGGTAGCGGCGGCTGTCGAGAAGCTCAAAGCGGACCCCAACCTCGGCATCGACAATAAAACCCGCAAGCTGGTGCGGAATTCAAAAGCCGAGCCGAACACGCCACCGCCTTCGCCCGGCTGGTTGAATTGGCTCGCCGACGCCTTCGGATGGTTCGCCAGCACGGCTCGCGCGCTGCTGTGGGTGTCGGGCGTTCTGCTGGTGGGTATTCTGGCGCTCTACATCAAACGCTTCGTCGAATCCCGTGGCGAGCGGTCGGTCCCGTTGC
Organism: Gammaproteobacteria bacterium; assembly: GCA_028293725.1. The sequence goes on from JAQGOE010000031.1 coordinate 71,770, forward strand.
GATTCTCGATGCCGACGCACGTGCGCGATCTCGACATCCGACCGGAATCGCTTCCGGATGATGTTGGCGGTGCAGCGCTCGAATTATGGGAGCGCGGCGAGCATCGTGCCGCACTGGCCCTACTCTACCGCGGCTTGTTGTCACGATTGGCGCACGTCCACGCTGTTCCCATTCGCGACTCGAGCACCGAAGGCGACTGCCTGGCCCTGGCCGCGACACACCTGCCGGCAGCCCGGGTAGCGTACGTGGAACGGTTGATACGGGTCTGGCAACGTGCGGTATACGGCAACATCGACCCCACTTCGGAAGAGTTTAACTCCCTCAGCACGGGCTTCTCCGCGTGAAGCGCAACTATCTAACCACCGTGTTGGTCTTACTCGCGCTGGGTGCCATCGGCCTGTGGATTGCCAATAACACGCATTGGGAAGAAGTCGAAGAGCACACGCCACCGAAGGGCGAAGCGGCCACGAATCCGTTCTATTCCGCGCAACACCTTGCCGAAACACTCGGCGCGCACACCCGGCTGCGACACGAGATCGTGACACTGCCTCCCACCCAGGCCGTGATGGTGATTACCTTCTGGAACTGGGGGCTGATCCCCGAGCGCAGCCATCGGATCGAGCAATGGGTCCGTGACGGCGGACGCCTCGTGGTGAGTGGCGGCGTGATCCTCGACGAGACATTCGACAAGTGGACCGGTGTAAAGCAGGTACAGGTGCAAGCAGAGAAAGGCCCAGTCAGCCGTCTCGCGACCTGCCCTCCACTCACACGACGACTGACCGTCGATCCCGCGCCGACCGGAGTTTCGCCCGCCTCATCATCCGCAGAGCACTTCGACATCTGCCAATACATTTGGGAGCAGGAACTGCTCACCACCCGCAAATTCTCCTGGAGATTGCGTGACAGAGACGGGCACACCAAGGCTTTGCGCATTCCGATCGGACGCGGCAGCGTCACCCTGATCAATGCCATGACGTTCGGCAACCTCGACCTGCTCTGCGGCGACAGTGGACGCCTCTTCACCGCGGCTACTCAACTGCGCCGCGGCGACGATGTTGAATTCCTGACCGACGGGAATGGCGGCTCGCTACTGGCACTCCTATGGAGTTATGGCTGGCCGGTCATCGTCCTGGCAGGGCTGTTGATTGTGCTGTGGTTGTGGCGCTCCGGCGTGCGCTTCGGGCCGCTCGCGGCCGCTGCCGATCCGGCACGCCGCTCGCTGGCCGAGCAAATTCGTGGCACCGGGCAGTTCATAGTGCGCTTCGGCGGCGGCAAGGCTTTGTATGCCGCCACGGCGCGCGCCTTGAATGAAGCTGCCTCGCGGCGCGTCCCTCGTTACGATCGCCTCAACGGCGAGGAGCGCGTAGCCGCTCTCGCCTCGCTCACGGGACTCGGCTCCGCCGAATTGTCTGCCGCGCTCGACGATCCCGCCGCGCGCCGTCCCAAGGAAATTCGCAAGACGATCGCGTTTCTAGAAGCCGCGCGGCGTCGGATTGCTCACACTAGATAATTCAAACTGTCGGGAAGGGTCGGAACATGCAGAGCGAAGGTGACAGCACGGTCAGCGCCATAACGCGCGCCGCGCAACTGTTGGAACGGTTGCGGCAGGAAATCGGACAAGCGGTGGTCGGGCAAGCGGCCGCCATCGACCAGGTATTGGTTACCTTGATCGCCTCCGGCCACGTACTCATCGAGGGCGTGCCGGGCCTCGGCAAAACGCTGCTGGTACGCGCCCTGGCGCAGGCTCTCTCGCTCAACCAGGCGCGCGTGCAGTTCACACCGGACATGATGCCTTCCGACATCACCGGACACGCGGTACTCAACCCGGTGACGCACGAGTTGCGTGTCGTGCGCGGCCCGGTATTTACCAACATTCTGCTGGCCGACGAGATCAACCGCGCTCCCGCCAAGACCCAGAGCGCCCTGCTCGAAGTCATGCAGGAGTACCAGGTGACCCTCGAGGGCCAGACCCTGACGCTGCCCAAGCCCTTCGTCGTGCTGGCCACCCAGAATCCGGTCGAGACGGAAGGCACCTATCCGTTGCCCGAAGCACAGCTCGATCGCTTTCTGCTCAAGATCGAGATCGGTTATCCGGGTCCCGAGGACGAGGTCGCCGTTGTGTTGCGAACGACAACCGGCCAGTCGGGCGATCAGCTCCCCCTCGCCAACGTGAAACCTATTCTCAACGAGCGAATCGTGCTTGGATTGCAACAGATCGCCGCTCGCCAACGCGTCGATGAGAAGGTCGTCGACTACGCTGTCCGCATCGTCAGGGCGACACGAGACTGGCCGGGGCTTGCGGTTGGAAGCGGCTCCAGAGGAGCCATCGCACTCGTGCGCGCGGCCCGGGTGGCTGCGTTGATGGACGGACGTGACTTCACGACTCCCGATGACATCAGGCGCTTTGCTCTACCGGCCTTGCGTCACCGAGTCGCGTTGGCTCCCGATGCTCTGCTCGAAGGGCGGAACCCCGCGGACCTGCTCAACGCAGTGGTCGAATCCGTTCCGGCGCCGCGCGCCTGATACGCGTCATGCGCGTGCGCGTCATCCCTGCTTCACCCGCACTCGCCGCCGTTGCAGCGGGCGCGGCGTGCCTGCTGATTGCGTTGATTGCGGGAGTCCCTGTCGGACTGACCGCCTGGGCGGCAGCCGCATGGATCATCCTGATTGGTACGGCAACCGCTGCCGATTATCGGCTCACACGGCGAGCATGGCTGCAGACGGCGCCCCGCATGACCCGCGTGATGCCCGCGGCACTGGCTGTCGGCGTGAAACGGGATGTCGATCTGGTCATCGAGGGTGTCGGGGCCCTGAGTTGGAACATCGCGGTCTACGACCACTCCGATCCGAGTCTGCAGACGGAAGGACTGCCGGCCGCACTGACCATCGGCGGCGGCAAGCGTGTGACCTTCACCTACCGGGTCACTCCAACCCGCCGCGGCGAGGTATCCTTCGCGCCGGCTGACGTTCGGGTCCGGTCGCGGTTCGGATTCTGCGAGCTGTTGGAAACACTCGGTGATGCCGGGATGCGGCGCGTCTATCCTGACTTCGCGCAGGTGGCACGCTACGCCTGGCTGGCCGGAGACCGGCGACTCGCCGAGATCGGCATCAAGACCTATCGGCGCCGCGGCGCCGGCACAGACTTCCAGCAACTCGCCGAGTATCGCGTCGGCGACCCGGTACGTTGGATCGACTGGAAGGCCACACGGCGCTTCGGCAAGCCCATTATCCGGGAATTCCAGGATGCCCGTGACCAGTGCGTCATGCTGCTGGTTGACTGTGGCCGTCGCATGCGCGCCGACGATCGTCAGTCCGGCATCGGCAATACCCATTTCGACCAGGTGCTCAACGCGGTGATGTTGCTGTCCTACGTGGCGCTCAAACAGGGCGACGAGGTCGGCGCCATGACCTTCGGCACGCCCGCCGGCGCCGCCAAGTCGTTTCCACCGCGCAAGGGCGTGAAGGCGCTCAACGCGCTGATGGGAGAGTTATACGCCGTGCAGCCGACACCGACTCACTCGGACTACATCGCCGCGGCCCGGAACTTTCTCAGCCGTCACAACAAGCGCTCGCTGGTCGTCATCATTACGAACTTCCGCGACGAGGACAGCGTGGAATTGGGTAGCGCGCTGCGACTTCTACGCACCCGGCACCTGGTGATGCTCGCAAGCCTGCGTGAGGAAATCGCGCACGAGCTGGCTTCGCAACCGCTGACATCCACTGAGGCGGCCGTGGAGGTGGCGAGTGCCCATCTCTTCGAGCAATCACGCCGCGACGCATTCAACCGTCTCGCCGCCCATGACGCCCTGATGGTCGACGCCGAGCCGCAACAGCTTGGCATCGAACTCGTCAACCGGTATCAGGCCGCTAAAGGCGCGGGCCTCATCTGAGGCGGGAACCCCCTGTAGCCGGGAGATGCGTGCCCCCCGCTCCCGTGCGTAGAATGGGGCCATTATGGCTGAAACCAGCAACTGGGCTTTTCCACCGCGCCTGCAACCGCAGCCGGACGACTTGCGCTTCGACCTGGAAGCCGCGCTGCAGTCTGTCGTCCTCGTGCATGCAGAAATTCCTGACGAGGCGTTCACCGCGTCCATCCTGGGGACCGAGCGCATTGGCCACGGAACGGTCATCGGGGCCGACGGACTCGTGCTCACCATGGGTTACCTCATCACCGAAGCCGAAACGATCTGGCTCACGGCGCACGACGGAACGGTGGTTCCCGGACATGCTCTCGCTTACGACCAGGTCACGGGCTTTGGACTTATCCTGCCGCTAGGCCATCTCGGCGTCGCTCCTATCGAGCGGGGATCCGCTGAAGCGACTACGGTTGGCGACAGTGTGATCGTCATCGGGCACGGCGGTGTCGAGCACGCGCTCGATGCAAAAGTCGTTTCCCGACGCGAGTTTGCGGGCTACTGGGAGTACCTGCTGGAGGACGCATTGTTCACATCGCCGCCGCATCCGCAATGGGGCGGCGCGGCGCTCGTCGGGCAGGATGGACGTCTGCTCGGAGTCGGCTCGCTCCTGGTTCAGGAAACCGTGGGGGCGGAGACCGTCGATGCCAACATGTTCGTGCCGATCGACCTGCTCGATCCCATCCTCGAAGACATGAAAAGGCTGGGACGCGCGGCGCGCAGCCCACGGCCCTGGCTCGGTATGTACACCACGCCCATGCAGGGCAGTCTCGTCGTCGGCCAGCTCACGCAGGGCGGCCCTGCGCACAAGGCTGGGATACGGCTTGGAGATGTTGTTTTGGAAGTCGCGGGAGAGCCCGTGGCGGATCTCGCGGATTTGTTTCGCCGCATCTGGGAAACCGGCTCCGCGGGAGCGGAAGTTCCCCTGACACTGGCGCGAGGCAAGAGCACGTCGCGCGTTCGTGTCACATCCGCGAATCGCGACGACTTCCTGACCAAGCCGCGGCGTCACTGACCGGTCGGGATCCTCTGCAACGCCAGCAGCAGCTCATCCCCGAAATAACCCGCGGGAATCGTTCCCTGCTGCATGAACTCGAGATGAAAGCGCTGCGGTGAGAAACGCTCCCCGAGCGCCTGCTGCGCGCGGGTCCGCAGGGCCAGGATCTGGTCTTTGCCCATGTTGTAAGTGATCGCCTGCGTCGGCCAACGCGAGTAACGGGTGATCGCACGCCGCGCTGCGCTACAGCTCGACCGTTTTGCCTCGGCTTTCAACGCCTTCGCATCTCCACAGGAGCCTGGGAGGAAGTCGACGGTTTCCGAGAACAACGTAACGGCTTCCTCGAACTGCATGCGCCCTGTATGAATACCGGTGTCGATGCGCACGCGTAGATCTCTGTAGATCTGTCCCCGCAGCTGATAGAGGTGTTGCTCGGGGGTGTAGAAGCCGTTCGGCGCGGAGGCTTGCGGCTCGGCCAGCAGCGACTCGGAATACAAACCCCAACCCTCGGCAGCCATCGAATCCTGCCACATGGAGGATGAGTCCTCGACGGCGCCCGGCGTGAGCCAGCGGATCGGCGAGATATCGGCCCGATACTGGGTCATGACCTTGTAGTGCCAATCGTGGCCCGGAAAGCCCTCATGCGCCGCCAGGTCCGCCATCGCCGCACTGTTGTGTTCCTGGCGGAGCGCCGCAACGTTGTCGCCCGTCGGGGTGACATAGAAGCGCCCGACACCGGAGGTTTTGAAGGGGGGCGCCGGATAGTACGCCGCTCCCTCGATCGCCGACTGCAGCGGCGGCGGTGTGACCGTGACATCGAGCCGATAATCCGCCGGCACCTCGAACAGGCCGGTCTTGCGCGCGTACTGCACGAGTTCCTGGCCGGTCTTGCGGTAGCCCGCGAGCATCTCGGCGTCGGTCGCCGGCGCATCATGACTCAGCTTTTCGAACACCAGGCGCACCACCGCGGAACCATCGGCTGGAGCCTTCCATTTGTGACTCGTGGCGATATCGCGGGCGAGCGCGATCATCCGCTCGCTGGTGTTGGTGACGACCGGCCACGATTGCGAGAACAGGTCGCCGGCGGTGGTGTCCAGCCGCAGGTTGTTGTGTAGCGCCCAGTCGTACTCGGCTTCGCCAAAGGCAAAGTGGTCGGCCCGATAGTCGGGCTTGAGCGCGGCGACACCCGTGCCAGCCGGATTGTCGAAGAAAGTGCTGGCGACGAAAGCGCGCAGACGCAGATAGGCGGACCCCGCATCGGCTGCAGCCGCCGTCAGGTCCTTGAGCAGCGTCTCACGCTGCGTCGAGGCGATGTCGGTCGAGGCAATCTGTTGCAGGGTGTTGGAAAAGTACGTCGCGTCCGCCTGGGTGCTTGCCAGGCCGAATTCGACCAGCACACGCCAGTCCGGCGCGTTATGAGCGGCGATCCCGGCCTCGAGTTGCTTTTCCGCGGTAGCGAGATAGGCCGGCACCGCCCGCGTGCGGGCAATGACTTGCTGCCACTCCTCGTCCGTTCCGTAAGTGCCCGGGCCGGTAGGTGTCATGCCCTGGATCTGCCAGTCGACGCCGCGGAAAGGCTCGTCCACGAACGAGTCGAGCGAGCGCTCCTGGTGGCGACGCACCTGGTGTTGGTGTAACAGAAACCCGATTTCCGCCAGGGCCACGGCACGGTCGATGCGCCGCCGTGGCGACAGCTTCGCGGCCTCGAGTGCCGTGAAACGATCCCGGAAGCCGCCCAAACGAACATCCTCCGCTTGCAACGCGCCCGCCGAGTAATCGCGCAACTTGCCATCGACCTGGGACAAAGTGCGATCGAACGCCGAGCCGCCGAGATAGGTCGCCACCACGGGAAAGCGGCTCATCATGTAGACGGCGAAGTCGTGCTCGAGTGTGGCAAACCGCTCATCAGCACTCGGCTGCGCGGGTGGCGGCGTAGGCGCTGTCGGGCTACAGGCAACAACGGCTAACGCAAGCATCGTCGCCGGAAAGAGGCGTTGGAATTTTTTCATGGCCGCGAAGGATACGCTGCGGTGTCGGGACAGGGCTACATCTCGGCAGGACGGATCAGCCAGGGATCGTCGTACTCGAGATAGTTCACTCGGGGACCCACGGCGTGAGTCACCATCCGTTCCAGGGGATAAGGCTGGAGTAAAGACTGCGCCCGAGCCGCCGCCGAGGTGAGCCAGGTGTGATAGTCCTGCTGCCGCAGAATCGCCGGCATCTGGCGAGTCCCGCCAGTGATCTCCGCCATGAGCGGATTCGCGGGAACAGTGAGCAAGGCACAGCTATCGATCACATCGTCGCCATCAACCACGGTCCGTTCCCATAGCGCCGCCACACCAAACACAGCGCGATTCACCAGGCGCACGTAGAACGGTTGCCAGACACCCGTTGCCGAGAGATGCCACATGTAAAAGCCCGCCAGGGGTACGACACACCGTTGTCCATACAGCCAGGCTTTTCGATAGTCATGTGAGCTGAGCATGGCGTCGCTGCGCACAAAAGCGGCCCCGACGCGCCCGTCCTCACGATCGTCGGTCGAGGGGACGAAACCCCACCGCATCATGACGCCCTCGGTATCCCATTCGTGCAGGCGCGCCACCGGCACCCGGTGCGTCACTGCCACGTTGAAGCGTACCGAAAAACGCCACCAGCGCTGATCTACGGAGATTTCCCTTTCGGCAGCCTCCTGTTCCGGAATCACGAGTCGCTTGCACATCCGTGCAAGCCTACCGGCGGGAGGGGCCGCTGCGGTATGTCCGCAAGAAGCGACATGTAGGAAGCGACAGCTGAGCGGACTTAGGGCCCTCCAGGAGCCCCCAAGACCTTGCCTAGGTCGCAAACACCATGGCGTCGTCCGCGAATGCCTTGAGCTCGAGCGCATTTCCGGACGGATCGAGGAAAAAACACGTGGCCTGCTCGCCCGGCAGCCCCTTGAAACGCACCTGCGGCTCGATGATGAAGTCGACGCCCGCCGCACGCAGTCGGTCGGTCACGGACTCCCACTCCGGCAACTCCATGATCACGCCGAAATGCCGCACGGGCACATTTTCCCCGTCCACCTCGTTCGTGGCGCTCGCCGAACCTGTGGAGCATAGGTGGGCCACGATCTGATGGCCGTAGAAATCGAAGTCCACCCACTCCGGGGACGAGCGCCCTTCCGGACAGCCCAACAGGCCGCCGTAGAAGCGGCGCGCCTCGGCCAGGTCACGTACCGGGAAGGCGAGATGAAAGCGAGGCCTGCTCATGCGTTTGAATCCCAATATTTTTCCATGCGGGCGCGCAAGGTCGCGTCGGGCAGCCGGCCGCGCGCGCCGCGCTGGTTGTCATCCAGATGTTTGAGTTGGGTAGTGCCCGAGAGAGCGCAGGTTACCGCGGGATGCGACACCACGTATTTCAACAACACCTGCGCCCAGCTCTGCGCGTCGATTTCCGCGGCCCAATCCGGCAGCGGGCGGTTGGCCACGCGGCCGAAAACACTCGCGGCTCCCCGGCGTCCGCCGAGCGGCGAGTTGATCAACACGCCGATGTGCCGCTCCTGCGCCAGGGGCAACACCGAAGTCGCCACTTCCCGGTTGTCGATGGAGTAGTCCACCTGGATGAAGTCGAGCGGATAGCGCCGCATGAAATCCATCATCTGCGCGTGCTGGCCAGGACTGGAGGTGGTGATGCCGAAGTATCGGATACGCTTCGCGTGCTTCAACTCCTGCAACACCGGGATCATCTGCTCGACGCCGGCGAGGTTATGAACTTGTATGAGGTCTATGTGATTGGTGCGCAGGCGGCGGAATGATTCCTCGATACTCGCCTTGCCATCGGCGCCATCACTGTCGCGCGACATCACCTTGGTGGCGAAAAACAGCCGGTCGCGATTGCCGAGGTCGGCGACTATCGCGCCGATCACCGCTTCCGAGCGCCCATACAAGGGTGCGGTGTCGACGACCGAGCCACCGAGTCCTGGCATTCCCTGCAGTACTTCCTTACGCGCGGCAATGTCGGCCGGGTCGCCGACATCGAAGTTGTTCGTGCCGAGTCCGACTGCGGGCAACATCTCCTGGCTCGACGGAATCGGCTTTTTGATGAGCGGCAACGACTCGGCGGCGATGCTCGGCGACGTCCGGGCCGCGAGCAGCCCAAAGCCGGCAGCCACGCTCGCGGCAACACCAGTCTGCAGAACCAGGCGGCGCGACGTGCTCTGTGACAACGTTTTCATGCAAGACCTCCTTGGGAGCGGCCCTCTACGTGGGCGACTGTAGCAGACGTGCCAAGTCTTCCCGGGTGGTCTCAATATGCGCGTGCGTGAGCCGGCTCACCTCAGCGGTTTTGCCTCCCGTCCACGCTTCGAACAAGGCGGTGTGCTCCTTCGTCGCGCGCTTCACGCGTCCCCGCGGCAGCAGGTGCATTCGAACATACCGCTGTGAAAGGGTGTGCAGCCTCCCGAGCACCTCGGCGGTCACCGGCTGCAGGCGCGGGACGATGAGGGCAAGATGGAAGGTGCGGTTCAGATCGCCCGAGTCATACAACTCTCCGGCGAGCAATGCGTCATTGAGATTCGTGAACGCCAGACGCGCGGCTTCCGAATCGGAGGCCAGCGCGCGCCGGGCGCCCTCGGCCGCGGCGCCCGGCTCGATCTGCAGGCGCAGCCTGAATACCTCGTCGACTTCCATGGCCGACAACGGCCTCACCTGGAAGCCACGGTGGGCGAATACGTCGACCAACCCTTCGGCACGCAACTGCACGAGCGCTTCGCGCACCGGAATTTTGCTGACGCCGAACTCTGCTGCGATCACGTCCTGCAGCAGCGCAGAGCCCGGGGGATAGGCGCCCGTGAGAATCTTCTCTCGGATGCGGGAAGTGAGCTGCCCGCTCATGGTACGGATGAGATGCTCGGTCATATCCTTATGTAACCTGGAATCCTGTTGGAAAGGGATGCTCTGGGTCTATCCAGAGTGTATTCAGTCCGGTCGCGAAAGCGGAGCCCTCGATGGCCGGAATTATGGCCGGTGTACCGCGCAGATCCACTGTCTGTTGTACGCGACCGGTGAAGCGGCTGCCGATGATGCTTTCATGGATGAAAGGTTCGCCTGCCTCGAGTCGCCCGGTGCCGGCAAGATGGGCGAGGCGCGCCGAGGTGCCGGTACCGCAGGGCGAGCGGTCGATGGCGCGATCCCCATAAAACACGGCATTGCGCCCATGCGCGCCGGCGCTCTTCGGTTTGTCCGTCCACATGACATGACTCACGCCCCGGATTGTTGAGTCGAGCGGGTGAACCGGCTCCAGCGCCGCGCGCATCAACGAGCGCACGACGGGACTCAACGACAGGATCCGCGCGGCGCCCAACTCGTCGATACCGCGATAGCCATTCTGCGGCTCGATAATAGCGTAGAAGTTACCCCCATACGCGACATCGACGCTGAGCGGACCGAGCTCCGGCACGTCGATCCGTACGCCACGGGCCGCTATGTAGGACGCTACATTGCGGAGGGTGACGCTCGTGACTTTATCGCCTGCCGTGGTGTACTCGATTCCGATCACTCCGGCCGGCACTTCGACGCTCAGGCGTCCCGGTGTCCGTGGGCGAATCAGGCCGTGCTCGATCGCGAAGGTGATCATTCCGATCGTGCCATGGCCACACATGGGCAGGCAGCCACTCGTCTCCATGAACAGGATCGCCGCATCGTGCTGCGGGTCAAAGGGCGGATACAGAAACCCGCCGGACATCATGTCGTGGCCGCGCGGCTCGAACATGAGGCCGCGCCGGATCCAATCGAAGCGGGCCAGAAAATCCTGGCGTCGCTCGCTCATCGAGCTCCCCGCGAGCCACGGCGCACCACCGGCGACCAACCGCACCGGGTTGCCCGCGGTATGTCCGTCTATACAAAAGAAGACCGATCTCATGAGCTCAGACCGGCCGGGCCGCGGCCGCGCGCCGTACCATCTCCGCCACCTGTTCCCGCCTCGGACCGACCAGCGGCAGGCGCGGCGGCCGCACCCGCTCGGAGCCACGGCCCATCAGGGATTCCGCGAGTTTGATCGACTGCACCAGATCGTGCTCGGCGTCCAGATGCAACAGCGGCATGAACCAACGGTAGATCAGCCGGGCGCGCGCCAGGTCGCCGTCGCGCAGCGCCTGGTAAAACAGCAGCGATTCCCGCGGGAAGGCGTTCGTGAGACCGGAAACCCAACCGCGCGCGCCCAGGCACAGCCCCTCGAAGGCCAGATCGTCGAGACCGGCGAACAGCACGAAGCGCTCACCGAATGCGTTGTAGAGGTCGGTGAAGCGGCGCGGATCGGGTGCCGACTCCTTGAGCGCGACGATGTTGGGGACTTGCGCGAGCCGCCCGAGAGTTGCCAGGTCGATGTTGACCCGGTACGCCGGCGGATTGTTGTACAACATGATCGGCAACCCGGTGGCCTGCGCCACCGAGCGGAAATGTTGTTCCAACTCGGCAGGTGTCGGTACGTAGACCATCGCGGGCAGGACCATGAGACCGTCGATTCCGATGCGCTCCGCGTCGCGCGCGAAAGCCATCGCGCCCGCGGTCGTGAATTCCGAAACACCACTGATGATCGGAACCTTCCCCCCAACAGCCTCCACCGTGGCACGCAGCACGGCGCGCTTCTCGTCCGCGCTCAGCGAATTATTCTCACCGACGGTGCCGAGAACCACCAGGCCGTGCACCCCGTCGCGCACCAGCGCGACCTGCATACCCTGGGTGGCGGGCAGATCCAACTGCAGCCCGAAATCGAATTGTGTGGTCGCGGCGGGGAAGACCCCGGCCCAGTTGCAGGAGGGCGACGTCGACATCGCGGCACCGTGAGCTGTTGAGGGAGCGGAACAGATCGTATACGGTACGACTATATACGGACAACCCGCATGACGCTCCGCAGACCGATCCAGGATGACGCTATTGCTGTGGTCGGTGCCGGCGTCATCGGCTGCGCCATAGCCCAGGCGCTGGCCGCGCAGGGCCGCCAGGTCTTGTTGCTGGATCGGGCGGGACCCGCAATCGCCGGGGCCTCCTTCGGCAACGTCGGCCACATCGCCACCGAGCAGGTCGAGACGCTCCCCTCGAAACGGCTTCTGTTAGGTTTCTGGCGCCAGCTGTTTGCCTTCGACGGGGCGCTCGACATTCCGCTGCGTCGTGTTATGTCACTTTCTCCGTGGCTGGCGCGCTTCGCCGTTGCGGCATTCCGCCAGGGGAGCAATACGCGCCACCTGGCACCCCTGGTCCGTGACGGCGCTGACTCACTCGAGCGGTTGCTGGGCGCGATCGGCCGACGCGACCTCATGCGACGCAATGGTCACTACGCGGTGTGGCTCGGCGCTGGCGCTTCCGAACGCGCGGCGCGCGAAGCGACGAACGCGGCCCGACTGGGAGTACGGACTGCCCCCGCACCTGTGGAGTTGTTGAGGACTGTCACCGCGATGACCATCAGCGCGTCCGCCGCGAGCCTGTGGTTTCCGGATAGCGCCCACGTTCTAGACCCTGCCGAGGTCGCCCGAGCTCTCGCCATCAACGCCGTTCAACACGGTGCGTCCCTAGAGCGCGCCGAGGTGCGGCAGTTACAACCTGTCGGCAACACCATTGACATAACGACAGACACGGGTCGTGTCTCGGTCCCTACAGTCATAGTGTGCGCGGGCGCCTGGTCCGCCTCTCTGCTCGCCCCTTTCGGGCTGCGTGCTCCGCTGGAAGCCGAGCGCGGATATCACATCGAGCTGCCCGGTCACCTGCCCCTGACCGATGCGCCGCTGGTGTACGCGGACCAGAGAGTGGCCATCACCCCCATGACCGGCCGCCTCAGGGCATCGAGTTATCTCGAGTTCGCCGGACTCGAGGCGCCCCCGGATCCGCGCAAACCGGCGCGCCTGCGCGCCAAGCTGCGCGCGTTGGGGTATCGCTGCGATGCCGAGGGCCCGAGCTGGGTGGGGTCCAGGCCCACGCTGCCGGATTACCTGCCCGGCATCGGCCGCCTCGCGGGAACGCCCAATCTGTTCTATGCGGTAGGACACCAACACCTCGGGCTCACCCTCGCCGCCCCGACCGCGGAGTTGATCGCCGACCTGGTCGCCGGGCGCAAACCACGCTTCGACATCGCCGCGCTCGACCTGCGGCGCTTTGGCGGGTAACGTCCACCCATGAGGCCGTTCGCACGACTGCAAGCGCTGCTGCTCTGCTTGATGAGCATGAGGGCCGCAGCGCTCACAGACATCGACCTGCACCACGTGGTTCGGCTCGAAGGACAAGGCTCCCGCACAGTCATCTTCGAAGCGGGTCTTGGCGACACGATGGACGTCTGGAAGGATGTGCAGCCGCGCATAGCCTCGGGCTGCACGCGTACCCTCTCTTACAATCGCGCCGGGTATGTGGGAAGCGATGCCGCGGTCGGTCCGCGTGACTCCGCCACGATCGTCGCTGAGCTACGCGCCGAGCTCAAGCGCAGAAACATCGATCCGCCCTACGTGCTGGTCGGGCACTCACTCGGTGGACTGTACATGCAGTATTTCGCGCGCAACTACCCGAAGGAGGTCGCGGGGTTGCTGCTCGTGGACTCGACGCACTGGCACCAGGGAATGGCGGTGGACGCCTCGGCCAACACTCCATACGCGGGACGCACGGCCGTTACCCTTTTTATGCCCTGGATCATGCGTCGTGAGATCTCAGACAGCAGCGCTGCCGGGCAACAGGTGCACGCCAGTCCGTCGGCCCAGAGCTTTCCAACAATCGTTCTCTCGAGTACGCGCGGGCCGTTGAGCGAGACGCCCGCGGCCCGCGCCCTATTGGCGGACATGCAGGATGAGATCGCTGCTGACTTCCCGGGAGCGAACCACGTTCGCGTTGCCGATAGCGGCCATTACATCCAGCGCGATCACCCGGAGGTGGTCGTGGGCGCGGCCCGGCAACTCGCAGGGTGCGTCGGCGATACCCACGAGGCTGTGCGCAAGTAAGGACAAGCGTCAGGCACGGGCATTGCTGCTGCCGGTGCCTTATGGCTCCCAGCACTCCAAATAGCGCCGGCCACGAGGCCTACCGCGCACTGGCTCCCGCGATTCAGCCCTCCGTACGCGATCCGCGAACGGCAAAGGCCAAGCTGCCTGCCGACCGCTACAGCGATTCCAGCAAGCCTCGTCTCGATACTCCAATGAAGATTGCGATCGTCAACCAGCCACAGGATCCGATCGTGGCCGGCGAGGAGCAGCGTGGCTCCGTGGCTATAGTGAACTGGGAGCTGGCCAAGCGGTTGGCGGAGCGCAACGAGGTGACGGTTTACGCGCCGCGCGCACCGGGGCAAGCCAGGACCGAGCGCTGGAAAAATATCGAGATCCGGCGCGTGCCCTTCGTGGCGAAAGTGTTTCACAAGGCCATGCAGCTACTCGCCGGACGTCTCGGCACCCAACCGCCGTACATCAACTCACCGTTGTATTACCGCGAATACTTCATGCAGGTCGCGCGTGAGCTGCGCACTCATCCGGTCGATGTGCTGCACTTTCCGCAGCAACTGCAGTTCGCCGCCGACTTCAAGCGAGCGTTACCTAAGGCCAAGATCGTTCTCCACATGCACCAGGACGAGTTGGCGCAATTGAATTACGACCTGCTGCGCAGCCAACTCGCCAATGTCGACTCCGTCGTCACAGTATCCGACTTTGTCACGGAGCGCGCCCGGGCGCGTTTTCCGGAACATGCCGCCGCCATTCACACGATCGGAAATGGTGTTGACGTTGCGCGTTTCCTTCCAGACCTGCGCCGAGATGACTGCGGGCAGCGGGCACGCGAACAACCGACGCGACTGCTATTCGTCGGCCGGATCTCGCCGGATAAGGGTGTGCACCTCCTCCTCGAGGCGTTCGATCGTGTCGCGCGCGAACGGCCGGACGTGGAGCTCACGCTGGTAGGCAAAGTAGGTATGTTGCCTTTCGATCTAGTGAGTCTGCTGTTGAGCGACGACGCGGACGCGTTGGATAGCCTGCGCCCCTTCTACGGGCAATCGACATTCGCGTGGTTGACCAAGGAGGTCCTCGGCCAGAAGCGCAGCTATCGACACCATCTGGAGGCGCGCCTCTCGCCCCAGGTTGCGGAACGCGTGAGCTTTGTCGGCAGTGTCTCGCTCGAGGAGCTGATCAGGCTCTACAGCCAGGCGGATCTGCTGGTGCTGCCTTCGATCTGGCGCGAGTCTTACGGTCTACCCGTGGCCGAGTCCATGGCGAGTGGCGTGCCGGTACTCGCCAGTGACTGTGGCGGCGTTCCCGAGTTGGTGGACGAGGGCATCACCGGCCTGTTGGTTCCCCGCTTGAACGTCGATGCGCTGACGAATGCGATGCGCGAGCTGCTGTCCGACCCCGGACGTCTTCGTGCGATGGGACACGCATCACGGCTGCGAGCCGAGCGGCTCCTCACCTGGGATCGCAGCGCGCAGCGCCTCGAGAGCGTCTATCGAGGGCTGATCGGGTAGCGCGCGAAGATGTCGGCCACCGAACGGTCGATTGCAGGCTCCGGATTATCCAACACCTTCTTGGTGAGCTCCCCGACGGCGGTGCCGCTCCAGACGACTTCGTTACGCGACCGATCGATGAGATCGATCATGAGCGACCCCTCGGTCACGGTCGTGATGCTGTTGTAGTAGTCGTCGAAGCCAAAGCCATAACCATAGCCGTAGTGGCGACCCCAACCGTAACCGAACCCCGCCGTGGGACCGACGTCACCTTCCACTTTGTCTTTTTCCTTGACGTTGAAGTTGATGAGCAGGTCAGCCTGTTCGGCAGCGGCGGGCGCGTAACCGCGGGCGAGCATCTCACGACCGACGGCTCGCTCGAGAGACTGGGTCTTGAGCGTCTTGTAGCCGTCCTTGTCCGTTCCCGGCTTCGGAATGAAGGCGTACGTGTGATAGCCGGCGAGGTTGGCGTTGGCCGCCGTCTGGGTGCGGACCTCAGGCCGGCTCGCGCACCCGGCCAGGAACAATCCCAGGGCCAGCAGCGCGGCTGAGCGGAACATCGTCTGGTAATTTCGAGCGGACATGGCTACACCTCCGGAAGACTCCTATCCTACCCGTCCCGGCTCTCACCCGCCTTCCGACTCGTTCGGATGGCGCGATTTCGCAAAAGCCGGGCGCGACGGGGGCGTGGCCTCGGGCTCCAGCCGGATGCCCTTCTGCAAGCGCGCCAAGGCCTCCCCGGGCTCGTCGACGAAAGTGAAGAGCTCCAGGTCTTCGGGCGCAATCACACCATGCCGGACGAGCGCCTCGAAGTTGATCACTTCCTTCCAGTACGCCGACCCATACAGCAGGATCAGCATGTTGCGGTCCAGCTTGCGGGTCTGCGCCAGAGTCAGCATCTCGAAGAGCTCGTCGAACGTCCCGAAGCCACCGGGAAACACCACGATGGCGCGCGCGAGATGGGCGAACCAGAGCTTGCGCATGAAGAAGTAATGGAACTCGAAGGACAGCTCGGGCGTTATGTAGGGATTCGGTCGTTGCTCATGCGGTAAGCCAATATTCAGCCCCACACTGCGGCCGCCGGCGAGCGTGGCGCCGCGATTGACAGCCTCCATGATTCCGGGGCCGCCCCCGGAGCACACCACCAGCCGATGGCCATTCGCCGGCAGCGAGAGACTCCACTCGGTCACCTGGCGGGCCAACTCCGTCGCCTCGTTGACGTAACGACCATTCGGACCGTCGGCCCGCAGCCGGGCAGAGCCGAAGAACACTACGGTCTCGCTCACCCGCGCCTCGCGAAAAGCGCGCAGCGGCTGCAGGTACTCGGCCATGATTCTCAGTGGACGAGCCTCGTCCGAGGCTAGAAAATCCTCGTCATGATAGGCGAGTACTGGTCTCTCCGAGCTCATCGATACCTCCGTAATAGGGCACCCTCAGCGGCGCGTGCGCGACTCTACCGCTTCCTGGCGCTGCTGGTGGCGGCTCTATTGGCCAACGCGGCGCGCGCGGGGACGACCGCCGACAGCCTGCCGCCGATTGATGCCACAACTTCGTTGCTGGTCGTCTCGCCCCATCCAGACGACGAAACGCTCTGTTGCGCTGGAGTCATCCGCCGAGTCGTGACGGCGGGCGGTCATGTCAGTGTCGTATGGATCACGAGCGGCGACGGCTCGAAGCTGTCGATGCTCCTGGTCGAGAAGAGCCTGTTCAACCCGCGGGACAAAGTTCGCGACCTCGCCGGGAAAAGAATGGCGGAGGCACGCGCGGCGACCGCCCTCCTCGGAGTCGACAGCACACGGCAATTCTTCCTGGGTTATCCGGACGGCGGTATCCGGAAGTTACTCACAGACAACCGCTCCAGGCTCGAGCGCGATTTCACCGCGGTGCTCGACCGCGTCCAACCAACACTGATCCTCGCTCCGAGTCCTCTGGACACCCATGCAGACCACGAAGCGACCGGGCTGCTCGCGATCCGCGCCTTGAGTCGTCGCGGAGAATTGACGAAGGCTCATTTCTGGATCGTTCATGGTGGTGAGGGTTGGCCTAGTCCGCGCGGCTACATGCCGGGCATTCCACTCAACATGCCGCCGCGAGGCGCCGGTCTAGCGATGGTGCCCTTCGTTCTCACTGATGATGAGGAGACGAGTAAGCTGCAGGCTGTGAACGCCTATCACACGCAGATGCAGGTCATGGCGCCCTTCCTCCTGGCGTTCGTGCGTACGAGCGAGATCTTCAGTGCAATTCCCGTGCGCCCCGCGGGGTCCGCTACACCGTAGTATCGCTCAGGGAATCCTGGGCCGGCGCCAGCGATCCAACATACGCTCCAACACCCCGGCGATCCGCTCCTGCAGGCGACCGATCCAGGCGCGCTGTGGCCAGCTGCGGCGACTGAGGATTTCCGACTGCGCGCAATCGCCTTCGAACACCGCGGCGGCGATGGCGGCGAAGGGAGCGTTCTGGACCTCCTGGTTGGCTTCGAGATTCCACTTGAAGCTCCAGCGGTCGAGGTTGCTCGAGCCGATCGACACCCAGTCGTCGGAAATGATCAGCTTCGCGTGCAACATCCGCGGCTGATATTCGAAGATGCGCACACCGCTGCGAAGCATCTTGCCGTAGAAGCGCCGGGCGGCTTGGCGCACCCACGGATGATCGGTCCTCGGCCCAGGGACGAGCAGACGAACATCGACACCTCGGCGGGCAGCGCCTCTAAGCGCCTTGCGAAAGCGGCGTGAGGGCACGAAATAGGCGCTCATGATCCACGCTCTTTCTCGCGCGAGCTGGATACGGCGAACGACACCGTTCGCGAGCATCGACCGTGCCCGTGCCTCGCTCAATGAAACACGACCGTCCGCACCCTCAGCGAGTGGGGGAAATACGGACGGGACAGCCAGCCCGAGCTCCGCTCCGCTACGGCGCCACGTCCGATCAAACGCGCGTTGCCAATCGGCGACCACGGGGCCGGTGATTTCCACCATGAGGTCCCGCCAAGGTTGTCCCGGCGGCCCCGGTATCGCAAATTCATCCGTCAAGCCTGCGCCGCCCGTAAACGCGGTGTTGCCGTCGACCAGCAGCAGCTTGCGATGATCACGCAGGAAATTCTGTAATCGCGCCCGCAGAGCGATCGGATTGAAGGTGCGCAACTCAACCCCGCCCTCGGTGAGAGTGCGTCGGTAGGCGGCTCCCAGGCCCAATGAGCCGAAGCCATCGAAAATTACGCAGACGCGTACGCCGCGGCGTGCCGCACGTCCCAGCGCTTCGACGAATCGGCCGGCGATAATTCCGGACTCGACCAGGTACATCTCCAGGAGCACGTACGCCGTTGCGCTTTCAATCGTCTGCAGCATGCGCTCGAAGAACCGCTCATTGTCATCGAGCAGCTGAAAGTGGTTCCCGCTGCGCCACGGCCAACTCGCTCCCGTAAATTGCCCGGTATTTTGCGGATCCGCCATGAGACAACAATGACCGACTCGCCCGTTTTACGCCACCTGCTTATTGCCACGATTCTTGCACTGACGCCCGTGACCGCGGCGGCGGATATCGTGAGTTCCGTAAACAAGGTCCGTGCCCAAGGGTGTCCCGGACGGCGTGGCGGTGAGGCCCCCCTGCGGGAAAACCGGCAATTGGACACCGTTGCACGCGAACTGGCCCGCGGGGCCGATCTGCGCCGTGCTGAGAAGCAGGCGAATTATCATGCGGTCGCATCCGCATCCGTGCAGATCTCCGGGGTTCCCGACAACGGTGATATCGATCGCGTCCTCGGAAGGCAATTCTGTTCCGCTTCGACCGAGCCGCAGTTTCGTGAGATGGGCGCATACCGTCGCGGGACCGATGTCTGGATCGCCCTGGCACAGCCATTTACACCTCCACTCGCGCGCGATGCCACAGCAATAGGCCGTCGCCTGCTGACGTTGACCAACGATGCGCGCTCACATGCGAGACGCTGCGGAGGCACTTCCTTCGCGGCGGCGCCGCCTCTTGCACTAAACGCACTGCTGGACAACGCGGCGCTCGTACACTCGCAGGACATGGCGGCCCATGGCTACATGGACCACACGGGACGTGACGGAAGCTCGCCAGCGGATCGAATCACACGCACCGGTTATAAGTGGCGCATGGTTGGTGAAAATCTCGCGAGTGGAATCATGACACCCGAGGATGCGGTCGCCGGCTGGCTGCAGAGTCCGCACCACTGTGTAAACCTGATGACGGCGCGATTCACCGAGATGGGAATTGCCTTCGCGGTAAACCCGTCAACCGAGGCTGGTGTTTATTGGACGCAGACTTTCGGAACGACGCGTTAGCGGCTCGGGCTCGGCCCGGCTGACGAGATCGATGACCCGATCGCCAGCGGCCAGCAGACAGGTGCAACCCGGCTTTGCCTTCGCCAGTGCCTTCGTCTGACGCAGACTTTCCGCGATGATTTCGGGTGTGATGAGATTGCTGCCGTCGATCTCGAAAGCCGCTATCGATGCGCTCAGAAGCGGGAACCGCCGTGTCGTTCCGTCACGGTCGACACCCACCAAACCGCGGGCCTCCCGATGCTCGCTCGAGTGGAAGTTGACGAGCGAAGCCTCCAGCTCCTCGATGAGCGCGATGAGGCGCAGCGTCCAGTCCTGGCTGCGCATGAGGAAAACGAAATCGTCGCCACCGACATGACCCACGAAGTCCACTCGCGGCCGGACAATCTGACTTATAACTTCCGAGACGTGCAGCAACACTTGATCGCCGCGTGCATAACCGTACGCGTCGTTGAACGCTTTGAAGTGATCGAGGTCGAGGTGACAGGCGACGAAATGCCGGCGGCGCGCGACCCACTGCGAAAGATGTCTCTGAATTTCACGGTTGCCGGGCAGACCGGTGAGTGGATTGGAGTGCCGCGCCGCCTGGATCTGCTGCGCGGTGATCTGGCGCAGCAGGTCGAATGTCCTGCCAAGTCCGAGGTAGATCCCGTTGCGCGTGATAATGAAATCATCCCGCTGCGGACGGGCGCTCCGAGCGGTGACCACGCGGCTGACCTGGTCGAGCCGAGCGCGGGCCTCGACCTGAACCGTTTCCCGTGTCATCACGCTGCTGACCGGTTTGCGGTTGTAGATTTCGGGGTGCAGCGGACGGCTGAGGAAGATGAGCAGCTCGTCCCGGTAAACGAGGCCGACCGGACGCTCCGACTCGAGCACCGCCAGCGCGGTCCATTCGGAGTTGGCGCGGAAAATCTCAACCACATCGCCGATCTGGGTCGTGGCGGCAATACCCGGAATCGGCAGAACCAGGTGCTCGGCACAATCAGCCGTCGGGCCGACCGTGATGGTTTCGAGGCCACACAGCACCGCTGAGTTGCCACCCGGGACGCGTTGCGGCCGGCCGAGCAGGTAACCCTGCAAGTAGTCCACTCCCAACTCGAGAAGCAGGGCGTACTGCTCGCGATTCTCGATTCCTTCGGCAATGACACGGCAGCCCGTGACCCGACCCATGTCGACCACGGAGCGCAGAATCTCGCCGCGCACCGCATCCTGCTCGATACCGGCGACGAAGTAGCGATCGACCTTCACATAGTCTGGGCGGATCGCCGCCCAGGTCTTCAGTCCGGAAGATCCGGCGCCCAGGTCATCGATGGCGATGTCGCACCCCAGCGCGCGCAGCGGGGCGACCGCCGCCGCGAGCAGTACCTCGTCTTCCATGAGGCCATGCTCCGTTACTTCGAGCACGACGTCGTGGGGATCGATCTGATTCGCGGCGAGTTGCTCACCTAACCAGTCGGCCAGATTGCTCCAGTCGAGCAGGGTTTGCGGCAGCAGGTTCAGAAACAGGCGGCCTTCCAGGTGGAGGGCGCGAAAACTGCGCAGTGCGGATTCGAGGCAGCGGCGCTCGAGCGGGATAGTCAAACCAGCGGTTGCGGCGGCGGCAATCAAAGCGCTGGGGAGCTCGAGCGGGCCTTCCGGGCCTCGCGTCAAGGCCTCGTAGCCGATCGGCTCGCGAGTCGCCCCGTCTATGATCGGTTGAAAGAGCGTATAAAGCGCTTCCCCCGCGACCAGCCCCTGAATCGCTTCGTTCATTTGCCGGCGAAGGTACGCGCAACTCCGCCGAGCCCGCTGTGAACGGCTCAGCATCTCGATGGCGGTACGGATGAAAGTTTTCTTACAGGGACCGCTGGTCGCCCGATAGACGGTCGGTCGGTTACAGGCGCAAGTATGGCGATTGCGCCAACATGGGTCAGCGTCCGGCGCGGCGCATGGCGGCACGGCCCAGTACGACGCCGAACTCCATTTCGCCTTCGCCGCGAGTGAGCGCTTCGAGTAGGGAGTCGCGCATCTGACTCGCCAGGGGCATCGGTGTCGTCACGGCATCCGCGGCCGAAAGCGCCAGGCGCACGTCCTTGAGTCCGAGTCGCGCCTTGAATCCCGCCGGCTCGAAAGTACCCGCGGCAATCAGACGGCCATACCCTTCGTAAACCGGCCCTGGAAACAGGCTGTGGCTGGCGAGATCGAAGAGATCACCGGCTTTGATGTCATAACCTGTGGCCAGGGCGGCCGCCTCTCCCATGGCCTCACACGCGGCGGCCAACATGAAATTCATCGAGATCTTGACGACGTTGGCACGCGAGGCGGTTTCGCCAAACCTCCAGGTCTTTTGACCCGCCACATCCAGCAGCGGCTGCACTTTGTCGAGGGCCGCTGTGGGGCCTGCGGCAATGATGTTGAGCTTGCCCGCCGCGGCCGCGTCAGGTCGACCCATCACGGGGGCCGCGATGTAGGCGATGCCACGCTTTTCATGAAGGGCAGCGAGTTCGTCGGCAAACGCAACGGACACCGTAGCCATGTTGACATGCACTGAAACTGTTTCGCGCGAAGCGCGTTCCAGCACGCCTGTATCGAGAAGCACCGCACGCAGCGCGTTGTCATCTCCCAGCATCGAAAATACGACATCGCCCTTGAACGCTTCCTCCGGTCTGGCGACGACCGTTGCGCCGGCTTCGCCCAGGATACGGGCAGCCTCGGGCGATCTGTTCCACACACGCACCTTGTGCTTCGCCTGCAGAAACCTACCGGCGATGGCACTGCCCATGTGACCCAGACCGATGAAGCCGATGTCCATAGATGAAACTCAATTTTGTGAAGCCCGATGCTACCAGCGGGTTTCAACCCCCGCATCGATCTCGTAAGATCACGCGCCTTTCATGCGCCTTGAGCTTGGGCGCCTCGCGTGGAGCGGATTCAATGGCTGAAGTCGAGATTCATACCGGACACGGGCACGAGAACGATGAGTTCGGTCGTCGCGTCGGCGTCATGGTAGGCGTGATCGGCATCATTCTGGCCGTGGTCACGATTGCATCCCATCGGGCCCACACGGCGGCGGTCATCGCCCGCACGGAAGCCAACGACCAATGGTCGTTCTTCCAAAGCAAGAAGCTCCGCCAGCATCTCGCCGAAATCGGGTCGAGCCTCGCTGACGCGCTCGCCACGGACCCCGCGCGCGTGCAGGTACTCGTGGACAAGCTGAACAAGGACAAAGACCGCTACGCACACGACTCTGACGACATTCAGAAAGAAGCCACGGCGAAGGAAGAGGAGAGCAAGCACGAGGAGCGGCGTGCTCTGCGGCTCGACATGGGCGAAGGATTTCTGGAGCTCGGACTGGTGCTGTCGTCGCTTTACTTCCTGTCGAAGGCGCGTTTCTTTCCAATCATCGGCGGCCTTGCGGCCATCATTGGCACTTGTCTCGGGATCGCGGGCTTCATTGTGTAGCAAGCGGCCGATCGCGCTCGGCGTGGCGTAGCGTGGCCGCTCAGATTTCGGCTACGGGTTCCGGCTTGCGGGTGAAGCTCACGAACAACCCCGCAAGTAGATACAGGAGGGCGAACCACGCGATGGATCGCGTGAGCAACGTGTAAATCACCCGGTAGTTCGAAAGGCCATCCATCGCGATCAGAGCGGCCTTGTAGCCGCCTATGGCGGCGGCCGCTACGCACACAGCCATCAGTAGCGCTATTCGTCCTGAGGACGACAGGGTACCCACGGCCGGTGGTTCGATCTTCGGTGTCGGTAGCCGCAGATACCAGATGATCATTATCAGGAGGCCCGCGAGCGAGCTCACGTACTGCAGGATGTGGCAGAGGCTCCCGGTGTAGTCACCCAGTGTGATCGGCGCGCTCAGCACTGCAACACGCCGGACCATCCAGCCGTTGTCGTGTGTGAACGAATCCCAAAGCACGTGGGTCCACGTGCCGACGAGTATGCCCAGCGGCGCCAGCACCCAGTGCAGCGGCTGATCCTTGAAGTGCTCCATGGCCTGCAGACACAACGCGCGCGCGCGCGGCCTCAGCAAGGCGACGAGTGGCCGGCGGAACAAAAAGCCAAAGAGCAGTACAACCATTCCTATCGGGATATCGGCCCAGAAGGAGCCCGAAAGCGTATGCGTCTCGAGCATCACCCGGTTGAACCGCCCGGGAATGAAGTACGGCAGATCTGGCGCGACGCTACCGACGATCAGCGGAACCGTCTGAAGCCATTTGAACCGCCGGCGCAACGGCAGAACAGCTGCCGGATGCGCAAAAGTGAACGGCATGACAAAAGGCTCTCAGGCTTGAGGGCAGCCTGCAAGCTATTTCACCCCGGAGCGTGGCCTAGGAGCCGTTTCGGCGCCGTCATTGCGGCGTGCGGCGGCGCGCTCGCGATATTTCGGGCTCAGAACCAGGGGTGAGCCGCTCCCCTCCCAGATGATCCGGCCGCCTTTCATGGCGTTGCTGTTGGCACCCTGGTGTGCTTTTTTGGGTAGCTCTTTTAGCAGCCTTACATTGCCGCCACCGAGGACCACGTATTCCACCTCGAGCGCGTAGCGTAACTGCTCGACGACCGCAGCCACCTCCTTGCGCCAGCGCTTCTTGCCCAACCGGTCGAGGCCGCGCTGCCCGACATACTGCTCGTAGGTGCGACCGTTCTTATAAGGCAGGTGTCCGAATTCCATCGGCTCGACGATGCCATCGAGCACGAGAGTTGCCCCCATGCCGGTGCCGAGGCCCAGAAATAACATCCGGCCGCCGGCGTAACTGCCGACCGCCTGCATGGCGGCGTCATTGATGACGCGGACCGGTTTACCCAGGGCCGCCTCGAAATCGAAGCCGATCCACCCGGCGCCCAGATTGAACGGTTCCGCCGCAATGCGCCCGCGAACCACCACGCCCGGGTAGCCTATCGAGACGGCATCGTAGTCTGCCGGCGTGACGAGCTTGCGCAGCCTTTTGACCATGGCGTCGGGGGTCATCTTCAGGCCGGAAACGAATCTCTGCCGCTTACCGCGATCGCCCACGCTGAGCTTCACGTGGGAGCCGCCGACGTCGAGGACGAGGATGCGCCGGGGGGCGTTGCTGGTGCCGTTCGGGGCGCCGCTGGGGACGCCGCTGCGCTGAGGTGCTTTTTCTTTGCGGCGGACGGTGCGCCTCCGTCCTTTCTTTTTTGCGGCCATAGCGTGATTGTCACCGGTATCGGGGGGTTTCGCCATTCGGCAGGCATCGCTTAAACGCGGCGGGCGGCGGATGTATCCAAGGGACGACTGATAAAGAAACGACTCGTCGCGAGATGGCTCCGTGGGAAGCGGCTCGTTGGGACGTGATTACGGAGGGTGTGGGCATGATTCGTAAATTCTGGGCAATGCTGCTGGCGCTGGGTATGACGCTGGCGATCTCACTCGGTGTGACTTTCGGCGCGGCGCCGGGATTGGCCATGGCGGACGAGGCCGAGACGTCGAAGGTCAATGGATCGATCAACGTCGGATCGGGCGAGCACAAGGGAAATCTCTCCACGGTAAATGGGTCGATCCACGTAGGAACGCAGGCGACAGTCGGGCATGTCAATACAGTCAACGGCGGGTTGAGTGTTGACTCGGGGGCCACGGCCGGCGCGCTCACAACCGTGAATGGGTCTATAAATGTACGGGACGGTGCACACGTGCAGGGAAACATTAACTCGGTCAACGGCTCACTGCATGTGGAGCAGGACGCCGACGTGACCGGTAACCTGACTAACGTAAACGGCAGCATCCGCGTCGCCGCCGCTCACGTCGGTGGCTCTATTGGAACGTACAACGGCAACATCGACCTCGGTCCCAATGCCCACATCGACGGCAATGTCCATATAGAGAAGGACCACAGCTGGAACTTCGGCTTCTTCTGGAACTCCCCTCCCGAACCACACGTGATCGTGGAGCCCGGCACCGTGGTGCGCGGGAAGCTGCATTTCGAGCGCCCGGTGAAGTTGTATGTCAGCGATCGCGCCACGATCGGGGCGGTCGAGGGAGCTGACGTGGTGAAGTTTTCTGGGGATCATCCGCCGGACTAGCGGCCTGGAGTCCGGACTAAGCGCCCCGGGGTGAACGGCGCCGGAACGAAACGCGGCGGGATCTTTCGACCCCGCCGCTTGATCCAACCCTAGACAAGCTCAGCGCGACGCCGAGACCGCAGTTGCGCCGGACCCCTGCCCGGACACCGCGGCGTTGCCGTTCGACACCCCCGCACTGCCGTTGCCCGACGACGCGGCGCTGCCCTTTGACACCCCCGCACTGCCATTGCCCGACGCCGTCGTCGACGCGCTGTGCGACGCGGTAGGCGACGCGCCGTGCGACGTCCCGTTAGCCGTGCCACTCTGCGTGCCGGTCAGCGTGCCGCTAGAGGCCCCACCAGCATTCGCCGACCGACCCTTAGGTGTGTTGGTCTCACTCGCGCCCTTACCCGAAGTGGCGGACGGCTCGCTGTTAGCCGCACGACTCGCAGTACCGCTCAATGTGCCGTTCGCCGTCCCCGAGGCCGAACCGTTGCTCGTCCCGCTAGCCGCACGATTCGCGGTTCCGCTCAGCGTGCTATTCGTCGTCCCCGACGCCGAACTGTTGCTCGTCCCGCTAGCCGTACGATTCGCGGTTCCGGTCACCGCGCTATCCCCCATCCCGGAGGCCGAGCTGTTACGCGTCCCGTTTGCCGCAGTCGTCGTGCCGGCGAGCGCCTCATTCGTCGATCCCATGCCGCCGGCCGTCGTCGAGGCGCTATGCGACGTTCCGCTAGCCGCACCCGACGCGGCGCCGGAGGCACTCCCGGCTGCATTCAACTCGCGCGCATCCGTCGCGACAGAGTTGGCTTTCCCCTCCGCGCCGCCAGCCGCCGTCGAAGTCGACGACACCGTGCCGTTGGTGATCCCTGTGCCAGTTGCTTTCGCGTCGTTCACGGCGTCGCCGGCCTTGCCTTTCGCGTCACTCACGGCGTCACCGGCAGCAATCCTTGCGTTACCGGCCGTGTCGCCCGCCTTCGCCTTTGCGTCACTCACTGTGTCGCTCGCCTTGGCCTTCACGTCGCCCACTGTGTCGCCGGCCTTAGCCTTTGCACCATCTGCAGTGTCGACAGCCTTGGCCTTTGCGTCACCCACTTTGGCCTTTGCATCGGCCGCCGCGTCGCCCGCCTTGCCCTTCACGTCATTCGCAGCGGCGCCGGCCTTCTTGGCAGCCTTGCCCGTGCCATCTAGCGCACCGTCCTTGGCTCCCGACATCGTGCGATCAATACGACCAACACCGTTGACGTTGCCTCCAAGCGACCCATTCAACGCCCCATTGGCGCCACCATTCATGGACCCGCCGAGGCCACCCAGCCCGCCCGGGCCGGCCAAGCCCCCGCCCATTCCGCCACCCAAACCACCGCCCACGCCGCCACCCAGCCCGCCACCGAGGTGACCGGCAAACACCTGCGCCGGCGCGGCAACAGCCAACATGGCAACAACCGCGGCACTCGCGAAAAGATGATTCGTCTTCATGTCCTCTCTCCCAATATGCCGCGGCCCATCCGCGACCTTCAGGAGGTACTACGATCCGCCCCACCGAAAACTTCCCCGCCCCCTCGAAAATATTTTCGTTTTACTTAATTCGGCGCGCAGGGCAGTCGCACTCACACACCGAGCAAGCCCGTACCCGCACCGGCGCACCCTCCCGCGCCGCCCCGCGCCCCGCGCGCACGGCCGCTAGTTCGATCGACTTCCCACCAGGGCGATCTCCGGATGCAGATCCCCACCGACCAAGCCGAATCCATATACGGGGTCTGGCCCCGGCGCTCCCAGGTCTACGGCTCGCGCGGCCAGGTCCGCGACAGCACGTTGAGCCGCCGCCTTATCGGGCTCGCGAACAGCCTCGGCCAGCAGGCCGGCGACGATCGGCGACGCGAAGGACGTGCCGCGGACCGCGGCAAAGCTCTGCGCGGGATTCGCCGCCGACATGTCGGCGCCCGGCGCAGCAAACTTGACCTGCCGGCCACGACACGCCTCAAGCAGCGCGCGTTCGCGCGCGTCCACCGCGGTAACACCAACAACATCCGGATAGGACGCCGGGTAAAGCGGCGGTGCTGCCGGTCCGTCGTTACCAACGGCCGCAACGATGAGATACCCGCGCGCGATTACCAAGCGCACGACATTCTCGAGCATGACATTTGGCGGCCCAACGAGACTTACATTGATAACGGGGACATGCTCGCGCACCAACCAGGAGAGTGCCTCCGCTACCGCGTCCACCGCACCACCCGTAGGAAGCCCACAGTACACATCAGCCGCGTAGAGCTCCGAGCCGGGCGCCGCACCGTGAAATCGCGACGAGCGACCAATCATAAGAGACGCCACCGCCGTCCCGTGCGCCTCCGGCACTGGCGGCCCTGAGCAACCGTGTTGGTGAATTACAATGTCACGAAACACGTCGTGCGAAGTGTCAACACCACCGTCGATGAGACCGACCTTCGTGCCGACGCCCGAGCTAGTGTCGGCGCCCGAACCCGCGCTTGGCGACCCTGCACTCTGGGCCGCCCCAACACCCACACCAGCGGCCCCGACTTCCCCACTATCGGTATACAAGTGATTAAAGTCATACGCCCCCTCCGGATCCAACCCCTTCAGCTGCCTCAACGCGCGACGGGTTGCCGTGCCGCCGGGCACGCTTAGAACGACGACCCGGG
>JAQGOE010000242.1 GCA_028293725.1 Gammaproteobacteria bacterium
CGGGGCGCGTAGCCGGGGGCGCCCAGCCCGGGGCGCGTGGCCGTCCTCACTTAAACAACAGAACTGCCTTCTGGAGCGTCACCCAGATTCCCCAGCCGAGCGGGATCCAGACGGCTAGCCACGCCAGCGCCACCCGCGCCCCGGGTGCACCGGCGGCCGCCGTCTGAGTCACGGCTGCCGGTGATCCGTCCGCCGCACCCTGCTTGGGCGCGGTGGCTGCCAGCTGCTCGGCTGTCATGTAATGCTTGGGGTCCACCGGCTGGACCAGCCAATTGCAGACGAACCCGACCGCCAGCAGTGCGGCCAGAATGAACATGGTCACGCTGTAGACCTGCGCTCGCGCGATACCGTGGTCGAGTTGGTAGTCGCGGATGTAGTTGACGAGCACAGGCCCCAACACGCCCGCGACCGACCAGGCTGTCAACAGCCGGCCATGGATGGCGCCCACCATGCGGGTGCCGAAGAGATCGGCAAGATACGCGGGCACAGTGGCAAAGCCACCGCCATACATCGATAGAATGACGCAGAAGAAGGCAACGAAGAGCGCCAGGCTCTCGGTCGCGGCAGTCCACGGAATCGAGGCATACAGCGCCAAACCCAACAGGAAGAACACCGCGTAGGTTGCCTTACGCCCGATCCGGTCGGACAACGAGGCCCAGAAGATGCGGCCCGCGATATTGAAGAGCGACAGCAGCCCGGTGAAGCCGGCGGCGATAGCGGCGATCTGTCCCTTCTGTTCCGGTGTGAGCTGATCGAATGTCGCGGTGACATTGATCAGCCGTCCGCCGAATACCTCCTGCAGCAGCGGCGAGGCCATCGAGAGGATGCCGATGCCTGCTGTGACATTCAGGCAAAGCACGGCCCACAGAAGCCAGAACTGCTTGGTGCGCCAAGCAACCTCGAGAGCTACCTGTTTGTCCGTGACGAGCGGTTTCTTCGCGGTGGCGGTGGGTTCCCAGCCGCTCGGCTTCCAGCCGTCCGCCGGCACGCGATAGCCTAAGGCCCCCGCCAGCATGAACACGAAATACACGGCAGCAAGCGTCAGGAACGTCTCCCAGACGCCCACCGACGCCGGCGTTGCGTAGTACTTCATCAGCCGGTCGGCCAACGGAGCGCCGATCATCGCGCCCCCGCCGAAACCCATGATCGCCATGCCCGTCGCCATGCCACGTCGGTCCGGAAACCACTTGATGAGCGTGGACACCGGTGAGATATAACCGAGTCCGAGGCCGACGCCGCCGATAACCCCGGAGCCGAGCCACAGCAACCAGAGTTGATGGATGCCGATCCCGAAGGCCGAGATCGCCAGTCCTCCACACCAACATAACGTCGCGACGACACCCGCCTTGCGCGGCCCGGCGCGCTCCAGCCAGCCGCCGTAAATGAAAGCCGCCGAGCCAAGAAATACGAAAAAGAGAATGAAGGTCCACTGCAACTCGGAGATCCGCCAGTCGCAGGTGCTGCTCACCGCGCGGGCCAGGAGGCCCATATCCTCCGGGCACTTTATGGAAGTGGTGATGCCGATCGCCTTGGAGAGCGGCAGCCAGAAAACGGAGAAGCCGTACGCCATCCCGATGCAGAGGTGAATCGCCAGGGCGGACGGCGGAATCAGCCAGCGGCTGAAGCCAGGGCCCGCAATCGTACGCTCGCGAGCCAGGAAGCCCGGTGCGCTGAGTACTCCGGTCGCTGACATTTCCGCTCCCCCTCAAAAGATAACCCGAAGCTTAAGTCTACGAAACGTAGAGCACTGCAGCCAGTGGGGGGGAACTTAAGTCGCGGTTGTGCCCGGAATTGCGCCCGGATTCGGAACAATTAATCCAACGTCGGCACGCTTTGCAGCCACAGCGGTGCGCAATATGTCTTGCGCACCGCCTGAGCTACCTACAAATGGGGTCCTACGAGCAGGAGATCACGAGCAAGGCTTGTTGTGATCGGCGCGATTGCCCTTCGCCTTCGCATCCGATTCGGTCATGTATTCGCCTGCCTTGGTCTTGCCGTACCACCGATCCGAAGGGCAGTGGTAGACCTTCGACGCGGAATTCACCCACACCATGCCCGGTCCACCGCCGGGCGCCGCCGCCTGACTCGCGGGTGGTGCCTTCGAGGTGCCGGTGGTCGTCGCCGGGGGTGCGGGAGGAGGAGTCGGTGCAGCCGCTGGTGGAGTTGGCGCGGGCTTTGCCGCTGGTGTTGACGCCGGCGCCGTACTAGCCGCCGCCGCACCGCCAGTCGAACCTCCGCCAGCCGCCGCGGCGGTGGCCGCCTTGTCGATTCCGCCGTGTCCGCTACAAGACCCGCGCCCGCCATGCGGCGAAGTCGTTCCGTCCTTGCAAGTTACCGGACTACTCGTGTCAGCAAATGCATTCGCGCCAGGAAGAATCAGCAACGCTGCGGACGCCAGGCCGCACATCCAGGAAGCATACTTTCGAATTTTCATTGAGCCACCCTCCACTTTCTCAACCGTGCAGGAACCGCTGCGCCAGCCCCTCGAGCGCACCGACAGCATCGCCCGAATGCACCTGCCCGTTGGGAGTCAGATGATCGACGATCTGCGGCAACAACGTTGACAGATGTTGCGCAACATCCGCCGGCTGCAAACCAGTGCGCTGCGCGATCTGCTGCAGGATCCCCGAATTGCCGAGAACACTCTGCAGTTGGGCGGGCGTCACCGGCAGGTTCTGGCCAGTTCCCACCCAGGATTGAAACAGATGGCCGATGCCGCCGCTCTGGAATGCCTGCATCAGCACACCTAAGCCGTTGCCGGCGCCCCCGTGACTTTGCAACATCGCGAGCACTTCAGAGACTACTGCCGAGCTTGACCCGGCAACCGATGGCATAACCGCACCCGGCATACCTGTGGCGGGCGCGCCGCCGCCGGAGCTGTGGAGCGCGCTCTCGAGGCTATCGAGAATTCCCATGACGTTTCCCCCCTGGGCGATGAATGTTTTGTGAAGGCCCGGTATGCCGGCCAACGCTTCTTGGTCGTCCCGACAACACATAATGCACCTTACCCGCGCCCTCAACCACCGTGGTGAGGGAAGCTCAATTTGTTGCAAAGCAATACCGTCGCTGTGCCGTAAACTACACTGGTCGCTCCTGCCTGGCGGGATGCCTCGCCACGGCGAATTATCAAAGCAAGAAACCTCGCTGATGTCAGGATTTGAGCAGGCACTGCGTGCCTTTCGCGATGGCACGCTGTCCCGAGAAAAGCTTCTAACGGAGATCGAGCGGCAGCTTGCCGAGCGGGAGATGGATGCTGTCTCGCTGCTAAAGCTGCTGAACGATGAGCACTCCCGCACCCGGCTGCCCGGCAATTTGCACGGCGCGATCGCTGCGCGCATTCTGCAGTGGCGTGACCCGCCGTCACCGTTCAAACCTTTGCCGACGCGCCAGGCGCCGCCGCCCGCGGCGTCGAGTCAGGATCGCTCCGATACGGTTCTGATCGAGCGGGAGCCCAACAGCCCCGACGCCGCCCGATTCGGTGCGCCGGATGCATCCACGCCCCCCGAGCCACCCGATGTTGAGTTTCGCCGCACCGCGCCGATCACACTCGGCAGCGTGTTGCAGGGTCGTTTCAAACTCATCGAAAGTATCGGGCAGGGCGGCATGAGCGCGGTCTACAAGGCCATCGACCTGCGCAAGATCGAGACGCATTCGAGCGATCCCTATGTGGCGGTGAAGCTCCTGACGATCCCTTCGAGCGGCTTCGGGCAATCGCTGACGCTGCTGCAAGGCGAGGCGCAGAAGCTGCAGAGCCTGCCGCATCCCAACATCGTGCGGGTCATCGACTGCGACCGTGATGGCCGTACCGTCTTCATGACCATGGAGTACCTCACCGGCGAGCCGCTCAAACGCCGGCTGCTCGCGCCGGACTTCAAGGGCATGCCGGCGCCCGAGGCGGAGCGGATCATCGAATCCATCGCGTCCGCGCTGGAGTTCGCTCATCGCAACGACATCATTCATGGTGACCTGAAGCCCGGCAACATCATCATCACCTCGAAGGGTGAGGTGAAGGTCATTGACTTCGGCATCGCGCGGGTCATGACCCGCTCGCTGGCGGCCAATGCCGACGACCGCCTCGGAGTAGCCGGGCTGACACCTCTTTATGCGAGCCCGGAGATGCTCACGCACCAGGGCCCGGATCCTCGTGATGACGTGTACGCGCTGGCCTGCATCGCGCACGAATTGTTGACGGGCCAACATCCTTTCGACGAGAGATCGGCCCTGGAGGCACGGGATGCCGGTATGCGCCCGGCGCGGCGTAAGGAGTTTTCACGCGGCGCGTTCAAGGCGATCACCCACGGGCTCGAGTTCGATCGCGCCAAGCGAACGCCGACGGTCGCCCAGTTTCTCGACGAGTTCCGGTCGAATCGGCGTGCGGTCGCACGGTGGACGGCGCTCCTGGGCGGCGGCCTCGTGGCCCTCATCCTGGCGGTCAGCCTCTATTTCGCATTACACGGTCGCTTCGGCGGTGATGTGAGCGCTCCTAGTACTCCAGCTGTCACTGCTCTGGCGAGCGGCGAGGTTTTCCGGGACTGTCCCACCTGCCCATTGATGAAGGTGTTGGCGCCGGGCAGATTCATGCAGGGCTCCGCGGCGGGTGATCCTGAAGCACAAGCGTTCGAGCAGCCACAGCATCCCGTGGTGATCGGGTATCCATTCGGCATGGGGGTGTATGAAGTCACCGTCGGCGAGTTCAGGGAGTTTGTCGAGGCGACCACGCGCAAAATCACGGGTTGCACGGTCTACGATGGGTCGTGGCACGACCGGCCGGATCTGAATTGGAGCGACGTCGGCTATCCGCAGACGTCAACGCACCCGGTTGCCTGCGTCTCATGGAGGGATGCACTCGACTATACGACGTGGCTCTCACATAAAACTGGACAGCGCTACCGATTGGCAAGCGCGTCGGAATGGGAGTATGCCGCGCGCGCCGGCAGTGACGCGCGTCGTCCCTGGGTAACGGAAGCCGAGGCGGCGTGTAAGAGCGCGAATGTCGCCGACATTTCGGCCGCGCAGCGCTATCCGGGATGGAAGGTGCACCCGTGCAACGACGGCTACGTGTATTCCGCCCCGGTGGGCTCGTTCGCGGCCAACAGGTTTGGCTTGTACGACATGCTCGGGAATGTCTTCGAATGGGTGCAGGATTGCTGGCATCCGGACTATAGCGGCTCGCCCAGCGACGGCTCCGCCTGGCTGACGGGCGATTGCTCGCAACATGACATGCGGGGCGGCTCCTGGTTCACCGCTCCTGCGAGCGTCAGCGCGGCCGCGCGCAATCGCTTCGAAGAAGGTTACCGGAGTAACAGCGTCGGTTTCCGACTCGTGCGGGAGATTGAATGAAACACCTTGCAGCCCTCGCCCTCGTGCTGTCATTGCTCGGAGCCGGCGGATGTGTGAGCCGGCCGCCGACGATCGCTCACGTGCACATCGGTCATGCGATTACGGGGGTTCATGTCACCCCTAACCAGGAAGGCTACATGGTCACCGCCGAGAGGCGCGGCGCCGAAGCGGTTGAGTTCAGTCGCCTCGCTGCCGCGAGCGGCGACCTTGCTGTCATCAAACAGAATGTCGCAGGCGCCGTGAAAGCCACGGACGCCGAGGACAATTTTGGAGTGAAGCAAGCGATCGTCATGGCGTCAAACCACATTACCTTCGCCGCGACCTCGGATGACGCCAGTGTCAACGTACAACAAGCGGCGCCCATCTTCGCTTCGCACATCACACGCGTGGTGGAGCGTTGCGAGCTGATCGTACTCCTCGGCAAAGATGTTGCAGTGAGCTCATCGGTCGAGGAGGCGTCGGTGTCGGTTGCCGAGCTCGGCAAGCTCACACGGGCGAATGTCAGCGGCGACGATTCCAACGCAGACGGGGTCGCCGGCTCGCTTCCGTCGCAGTATGGTCTGGTTCAGTTGCGCAAGGAGCTGGAGGCCATGGTCGCGCGGGAGAGCCCTCGTTACGTCACCGTGCCACAATGGTACCTGTTCAATCTCGTGCGTCTGCCGAACGGCAGATGGGTGTTCGATAAGCTCGGGCGGGGCGGTAACATCGATGGTTATAAGTAGGGCACTCGCGCTCGCGTTGGTGCTTTTGTTGGCCATGATGAGACTGGCGCTGGCCGACGCGGGACACGGAGCCCCAAGCTGCCAGATCGATTCCCAGCCGCAGAGCGTATCCAGCGCATGGGCCGCGCTCAAGCGCAGCCCCAACGAGCTGGAGCCTCAGCTGGCACTTGCCGACGCGCTGATCGACCAGGGTTGTTACAAAGAGGCGGTCCCCATACTCGAGGCCGGTCTTGCGCAACGTCCTCATAGCAGTGAGTTGCAGTCGCGCCTGCGGGCGGCGCGCAGCATGTTGAGCGAAGAACATTTCTTCGAAGGGTTGGGCAACGCACAGGAAACCGCGAAACTGCAGCACAGTGTGATGCGCTGTACGAAGCTCGCGGACCTGAGCGCTTGCGACGACGCCCTACGCTCGAAGCCCGATGACCCACAGTTGGTGATTGCGAAGGGCGATGCCCTCGCGCATGGTGGGCATCCGTCCGACGCGATACTGGTCTACCTACACGCCGGTAGCCTGCTTCCCGGGGATGAAGGAGTGAAGTCAAAGCTCGCGGTCGCTGAGTCCCAACGGGAGACCTTGGCTTCGCAGTGTGAGAGCAGTGCGGATGTTGCCGCGGTGGACGCCTGTCAGGCGGCGCTATTGCGCGGATCGCCGGATGAGTTTGCCTTGCTCAGGCGGAAGGGGATTCTGCTCCAGAGCTTCGGCAAGCCGGAGCAGGCTCTGGACGCCTTCATTGCCGCGAGTGTTCTGAAGCAAGACGATAAATCGCTGGCGTTGGCCATCGTAGCGCTGAGCGACAGCACCGGACGCCGAGACGCATTGGCGCTTGTGGCTCGCGGTTCGTCACTTCTCACGCTTCATCGGGCGAGCGAGGCGCTGCAAGCACTTCGCCAGGCGGAGGCACTCGCCCCGGGACTGCCGAAGCTGCGGACGCAGATCGCACAGGCCGAGCAGGCGGCGCGCGCGGAATCGAAGCGGGCCGTAGCGGCCTCAGCCAATACTCAGCCCATCAAGACACAGCCCGGGGTGCCTTCCACTCCGCAGGCCGGCACCCGAGTGGCCGCCTCGGGAGCCGTGACCTATTCAAACGACGCCGCGGCTGCTC
Organism: Gammaproteobacteria bacterium; assembly: GCA_028293725.1. Next base: position 7,166 of record JAQGOE010000242.1, read on the forward strand.
ACACGAATTAGCGCGGCGGGGCCGTCTCCTGTGGCACGACGTGATCCTTGACGACATCCCGCTGCATCGGCGCCAACAGTGCCACCACCTTGTTCTGCAGCCGATAGGGCACGTGCACCCGGTCAAACGCCTCGTACAGATCCTCTGCCAGGGCGTTGAACTCCGCATTCGTAATGTTCAACTTCGCGTGCGCGGTATACATGTCGCGCCCCGTATATTTGCAGCCGCCGCCCGTGATGTTGCAGAGCTGCTCGAACAGCAACTGCTCGAACTTCTTCAGGTCGGTGTTCGCGAAGGTGAAGTTGATACGATCGTCCGATTCCATGATCAGCACGAATTCGTGCATGGTGGCGCGCAGCTTCGACTCTCCACCGATACGATCGTACAGGGTAGGGCCACTCCCGCCCCCCTGGGCCTGCGCGCCCGCGCCAGCAGCCAGCAGCAAACACCCACAAACAATTTTGATACGGCTCGACATGCACATCACCTGTCGGTCAGAAGCCCGCCTGTACTGAAATATAGGGGCCGTCCTGGTGGCGGCTCACCCCCGTGGCCGGGCCGAGAACACCGCCGATGTTGAGATAGGCCGCCACGAGTGAGATATTCTTGGTCGGCGTCCAGCCCAGGAACACGGTGTAGGCCGTGGACTCGTCGTCCACCGAGAGATTGTGCGGGCGGGTGCGAATCTCCGCGCCCACCGCCAGGTGGCGGGTCAACAGGTACGCCACGGTCCCCTCGGGCTTATAGGAATAGGTGTTCTTGAGATCGCCGCCAAAACCGAGCAGGCCAAACTCATTCGCCTTCGTCGCGCGCACTACGACGTTCACGACGAGGCTCTCGGAAAGGAAAACCTTCGTGGCGGCGACGTAAAAGTCGGTGCCGTGCTCAGACTTCGCGCCGAGCTGCGTCGGGCTCACAACAGCGGGGAGACCGACAGCAGCCCCGTGATCGATGCCTTCGTTCTTATGATATTCCGCGCCGACGGCGAGCTGCGGAATCCAGGAATTCTGCAAGTAGACCGCATCGCCCAGCAGCTTGACCTTGATGCCGACAATATCCTGGGTGACGCTGAGCCCATCGAGGGGTGTGCCGGTCACGTTGAACTCGTGACGGGTGTACGACACCTCCACGCGATCGAGCGCGCCAACGGCGACTCCATACGCGCGGAGTTGAAAATCCTTCAGCTGGATATTGGTGAAGTGGGCATTCGCCCCCCAGCTATCGCTCGAGCCATAGCCGCTGATGAACGCCAGCGGTACCAGGCCGCCACCCCCGGTGCCTTCGAGGTCGTTGAATCCCGCAGTGAGCAGGAATTTACCTTCATCACTGCCAAACAGATTATCGGCCGTCGCAGCCCGTCCACCCAGGAGGCTCGCTCCCAGGAAGCCAGTCACCACGACAGCCCGCAATGCGCGAGTATGTCTCATTGTTTTTAACACCGGTGACCGAGCGGGCAGCGACTGAGCGGTTAGCGAAGGAACCCCCAGCGGGGGCGCGGGGCGCTGAAACCAACACCGGTATGCTAGCGGATTCGCATGACTCGTGCATGACGCTTTTCCAACTAGGCCGAATCAAACCATTGTGCAGTGCAATAACCACTCGCCCCGCCCAGCCGGGAGGATTCCCGGCCAGGCCCGCGGCGACTTCATCCGCGCTTCACGTGTTCGGATCGCATCGCCACCAGTTGTGGGTTGTTGACCGCGTTGACGGCGCGCTCGATCGCCGCTTCGCGGCAGGCGCGATTCTTGCCTATCTGCGACACCGCCTTCGAATACTCGAACGGGCAAACCTGGTGCGCTGCAACCGAGATACGTTGGTAGAGCACGCGAGCGCCGTCAGTTGTCGAGAGGTCGAGGTCACCATAACGTACGACGACGGTGGGCATCGCGTCCTCCGACGTGGCGGCCTGCGCAGCTCCGACCGATCCAGCGAGCAGGCAGCCTACCAACACCGCGATGCGTCCGATCACGACTCTGTTGGATTTGACAGTGGCGAAGTTCATTGCAGCTCTCCAGAAGATGACGTGTTGAGAATTCAGTTACGTTGTGTCTTGCGACGGGGCATATGAAACACCTCCAGCGCCCGCGGGAGTAGCGGCTCGGGCTCGAACTGATCCCCGAAGCCAACGTGTTCGTACCGGGGCGCGTAGCCCGGGACGCGTAGTCCGGGGCGCGTAGCCCGGATGTCGTTACGCCGACACGAGACATCTGTTTGCAACGCCAAGTCTCACCGTGAAGCGCGTTCCAGCGGCTCGTACCCCCGGCCCGGGCGTTTCAACCCACGCGCTCATCCCCGGCTATGACGGTTTCGTCCCTAAATGCAACTCCGCTGCAACAGGCGCGTCACATTGGCGTACGATATGCGCATAAATGAGCCTAGGCGGGAGACACCCGGTGAATGCCTTATCGTCCGAGGAACTGAGGGTCGCGAGAGCCGCCGTAGCGGACCCGGTCCCCTTGCGAACGGCCGTGCCAGAGCAGCGGCGCCCCTGGCCCTCCCTGTGGGCTTTGGTCGCAAAGCGCGAGGTGCGGCAGTACCTCGTCATTCTCACTGTGTTCTGGGTCTACGTGGCGTGCTCGAATGTGTTGTACGCCAGCAGCATGCAGGCGAGCATCGCCGGATATGTTGGCGATAAACATGTCTTCGCTCCGTATTGCGCACGGCTCGTGCAACATCTCATGCTGTACCCGGTGCTGTTGGGTTGTGTCTGGGCATCGTTGCGCATCGGCTGGCAGTCGATGTGGCGGAAGCTCCCGGCACAACTCTCACTGGCGTTCGTCTTCGCAGCGGTGGCCCAGCCGGCCATGGGAATCGCGGAGATCTTCTCGGGTGACCCGGCACTGCGGGCGCACGTCATGCAGAAGGGCACCTTGGGGTTCTGGAATCTGGACGATCTACCCATGTGGCTCGCCACCACGACCACCTTTCTGTTGGCTTATGGATTCGCGCTCACGCTCGTCATGGGGTTTGCGTTCTATCAGCGCCTGCGTGACGCCCAACTACGCTCCGCGGCGCTCGAGCGCGCGCTCACAGCGGCCAACCTGGCGGCGTTGCGGATGCAATTGTCGCCGCACACGTTATTCAATCTGCTGCACACCATACGGGGACAGATTTCGTGGGACCCGGCCGCCGCGCAATCCATGATCGTGCAACTCGGCGATCTGCTGCGCCGGCTGCTGACCGCGGGCGAGCGTGACTTTTCACGGCTCGACGACGAGTTGCAATTCGTGCGCTCCTATCTCGGTCTGCAACAGAAGCGGTTTGCCGACCGTTTGACGGTGAGCGTGCCGCAATCAGCGCTCGTGTCGGCGTGGGTGCCGAGTCTGATCCTGCAGCCACTGGTGGAGAATGCAGTGGTCCACGGCCTCGCCGGTCACGAAGGCGCCGTGATGATCCGCGTCGAGGCCGTACTGAATGATGAGATGTTGTCCCTGCGCGTCGTGAACACGATCGCGCCGGGGAAGGCGCAAGGGTGCGCGGGTATCGGCCTCCGTAATGTTCGCGAGCGCCTCGCTATCCAGTTTGCGGAGCGCGCCACTTTCAGCGCGATGCCCGGCTACGACAACGTGTGGATCGCAGAGGTCCGCCTTCCATTATTGCGTGATGGCCCCGTGTGATGATGGCGGCCAATCTTATGATGGCCAATCTTATGATGGACGTAGTGATCGTCGATGATGAGCCGGTAGCGCGACGAACGCTGCGCGAGTGTTGCGAGCGTGAGCCGGACCTGCAGATCGTCGGGGAGTACGGCGACGCGCGCACGGCACTCGAAGCGATTCGGGCGCGGCCGCCGCACGTTCTGTTCCTCGACATCCAGATCGACACCCAGAATGGGGTGGAGCTGGCGCGCTCGCTCGATCCCGATTCCTTGCCCCTGATCGTTTTTGTGACCGCTTATCACCACTACGCCCTGGAGGCGTTCGAGGTGAGTGCGGTCGACTATCTTCTGAAGCCCTTCGATGATGAGCGCTTCCGTAAGACTATTGCACGTGTGCGACGGAGACGTGAATCCGAGAGCGGCGGCGAACGTTCCTCGATGCTGAATACCGTGTTGGCGCAACTGGAGCGCGGCGCCCGTGCGCTGGCGGACTCCCGTCCGCGCATCCTCGCCGAATCCGGCAGCCGCATGCACATGCTGGACGTCGCGCAGGTGGAGCTGGTCGAAGCCGACCGCAACTATGTGAAACTCACCGTCGGACGGGAGACCTTTCACGCACGAAGCACTTTGCAACAGGCGGAGAAGTCTCTACAGTCACAGCCGCTGTTACGTATCAGCCGGTCGTGCCTGGTGAACATGAATCACGTGCGGGAAATAAGTCGTACACCCCGAGGGGATTTCATCCTCGTTCTGGCTGGTGGCACCACGGTGACCAGCAGCGAGGGGTTCCGCGATAGCGTGCGGCAATACCTCGAGCGGTTGAAGCTGAATCCGCTCGGGCGGGATTCGGGCGACGGCTCTCCCGGCTGGCGCTCCTGACCGGCCCCGCCGGTGTAACTCGGGTGGAGCGATCGACTTCTCCGGCGCGCTCGTCCCACGTCGCGCCGGTGGCACTTCCCGGGATTCCCTCCGCTCCGCTTCGGTCGTCGGTGATTGCCCTGAGCGTGCTCACGCTCGTCAATCTGCTGAATTACCTCGATCGTTACGTTGTCTCGGGCATCGTGCCCGATCTGAAGGCGCCCCCGCTCGGACTATCGGATAGCCAGATCGGGCTGCTGACGACCGCCTTCATGCTGGTGTACATGCTCGCGGCGCCGATTTTCGGGGCGCTGGGCGATCGCGGCTCGCGTACCCGGCCGATTGCCGTGGGCGTTTTCCTATGGAGTATCGCCACGCTCGTCTCCGGATTCGCGACGACTTACGCCCATTTGCTGGGAGCTCGCGCGATCGTCGGCATCGGCGAGGCAGCATACGTATCGATCGCGCCGGCGCTACTGGCCGACTCGTTTTCCCGAGCGCAGCGCGGTCGCGTCCTGTCTGTTTTCAACATGGCCATTCCGGTCGGCGCCGCACTGGGCTACATCGTCGGCGGCCTGATGAGTCATCACTTCAGTTGGCGCGCGGCGTTCTTCGTAGCCGGCGCGCCGGGGCTGCTGCTGGCGTTCCTGGTTCTGCGCGTGAAGGACCCGCCACGCGGATCGCAGGATGAATCGGAGCAGGGCGAGGCAGCGCGCGATGGCACGCCCGGTCCTTCTCGCGGCCCCGTCGCCATTTACCTCAGCCTTCTCAAACGCGCCCCCTACATGCTCGTCGTCCTCGGCTACGCTGCCTACACATTCGCGTTGGGTGGCCTCGCAGTCTGGATGCCCAACTTCCTCGAGCGCGTGCACAACATACCCGCGGTGCAGGCCACCACGAGCTTCGGCGCCATCGTTGTGGTGACCGGTTTTCTGGGAACCTTCGTCGGCGGCTGGCTGGGCGACTACTGGGTGAAATCCTCGCGCCAGGCTTACCTGTGGATGTCGGGTGCGATCACCCTCGTGGCAGCGCCACTCACCTTTGTTGCCCTGACGGCAGCATCACCTTCGGTGTACTACCCCGCGATCATTGCAGCCGAGCTGCTGCTGTTTATGTCGACCGGTCCGATCAACTCCGCCATTGCCAACATGGTATCGCCCACTGAGCGCGCCTCCGCGTTCGCCCTGAGCATGTTCGTGATTCATCTGCTGGGTGACGTGCCGTCCCCGACGCTGATCGGATGGCTTTCGGATCTGTCTTCCCTGGGGAAGGCCGTTCTGATCGTGCCCGCTGCGATCGTGATCAGCGGCATTGTGTGGCTGATTTCCGCGCGAGTGTCAGGACGAGCGTCAGCGGCTAGTCAATCAGCCCAGGGCTGACAGCTGGCCGGCGAGTGGCGGTACCGTCATTCCCGTCTGCAGCTCGTCGAGAAGCCACTTGCGGAAGGCCACCACCTCCGGCCGCGCCGCGACCTCCGCGCGATGCACGAGGAAGTAACTGTCCTCCGTGATCCACTCATGTTCGAACAGTCGCGTCAGCGATTTCGCCCGAAACCGCTCGGCGCTCAATGTCCCCGGAATGAGACCGATGCCGGCGGAGCGCTCCGTGGCGCGTACCAGCGAGGACATGTTGTTGAACGCGATGCGCTTTCGGGGTCTCGGCATCTGCAGGCCCGCCGACTCCGCCCAGCGCTCCCATCCGTCTTTACGGGCTTCGAACACGAGCAGGGTCTGCCCGTCGAGCTGCTCGATGGTGGCCAACGGCGTCCGCGTGAGCAGCGCAGGGGCGCAGGCAGGCACATAGGTCTGTGAGAACAAGCGATGCGCCTGGAGCTCGTTCCAGTTACCCGACCCCAACACAATGGATACGTCCGCATCTGGCGGATGCACGTCCGTGCCCGTCCCGTCGGTGTCGATCTCCAGATCGATCTCAGGCTGCGCCGCATGCAGTGCTGCCAAGCGAGGCAAAAGAAACTCGCTGGCAAAAAACGACGCAACCCTCAGACGCAGGGTGCTACGCCCCGCTCGTGCTCGTAACTCGCGCGTTGCCGCGTCGAGCCGCTCGAACAGGTACTCGATCTCTGCCAGGTAGGTCGAGCCAGCGTCCGTGAGGGTTAGGGTCCGGGCGCCCCGATGGAATAGGGCGACCCCCACCTCTTCCTCGAGCGCACGGATCTGGTGGCTCACGGCAGACGGGGTCAGGAACAGCTGGCTGGCGGCGGTCTTGAAGCTACCGGAGCGCGCGGCGAGCTGGAAAGCGCGCAATGTCTTAGTCGAGGGCAGACGCATAAGGGGAAGATAATCTCACAAGTCCATGAGGCGTCGAGGAATGGAGCCCCACGCTGTTCCTTAAGCTCCTATTATTTCAGATGTGCGCCGGCAGCCTGAACTTTCCGCTCATGTCGATATTACGGTCTCCCCGGCGGCTCGCCCGCTGCGAGGTCTCGGCAGGTCCGAGGTCCTCGGCCGCCTGGAGGCCGCGCTGGGTAGCGGTGAAGGCGTTCTGGGCGCCCATTGCATTCACGAGCTCTGGATGAGGGGGGAGTTCGCCACCCACATCGAGGCGGCCCTGCAGAAGCTCTGGGAGAAGGCCGCCCGCTCCATACCGGAGTGGCTACCCATGCGCTACGTCGATTGGCTGCCGATGGCCTATGAGGTTACTGCCCAGTTCAAGGCCGAGCGTAAGGGCCGCTCGAACATCTACCTGGTCCTGCTGGACTACGAGGACCGTCGCGAGGGGCCCCACGGGATTTACGTCGGCATGAGCCGCTATTCGGCGGCCCAGCGCTTCGATCAGCACAAGGCCGGAATCCGCGCCGCCGGGAGTGTGCTCAAGCGGGGACTCGAGGTCCTCACCGGTCCGGCGCTGCATCTGCAGCACATCGCCCGACCCCTGGCTGCGCGCATCGAGGTCGAACTGGCCGAAGCGTTACGGGATGCGGGGCTTCTCGTGCAGGGTGGGCATTGATCCCCCTGCGGGCCGAGCATCCGGAAGCGGCGCCGTAACGGGCGCTGCCGGCTGGCTCGTGCCGCCATCGACGAGCACCTCGTTCTGCTTGCGCTGCCAGATCTCCTGGCGATCGACCGCCACATCCGGCGGGGCCTCGATCCCAATGCGAACCTGGCTTCCTTTGAAGCCCAACACGGTAATGCGCACACGCGCGCCGATGCGAATCGACTCGTTTGCGCGGCGGGTAAGAATCAGCATGAGAGTACCTCTTCCATGACGGCATCTTCGCCGTGGCTGTTATTCAGCCATGAAGCGGGCGCAATTGGCATTGTCTCGGGAAACGCACGTCTTCGGTAAGCTACAAAGCGCGACTTGAGTCGAAGGTCCGAACCAACGCGAGTTCCATGCGTTAAGAGCGCATGGCCATGACAGAACCTACAGCTTCTCGGGTAACACGCGTGCCGCCGGTGCTCAAGTGGACCGGTATCGTCGTCGGTACCCTTCTTGTTGTGTTGTTGATTGTGCTTGCTGTGTTGGAGGTAAATGCCGACGCGCTGCGCGGACCCATCGCGCGCATGGCCTCCGCGCATCTTGGCAGGGCAGTGCACATCGACGGACGCCTGCAGCTGCACCTGCTCTCGTGGACGCCCCATGCGGTCGTGAACCAACTCCGGATCGCAAACCCGGACTGGGCAAAGTCCGCCGGTGAATCGGCCGACATGATGCGCATTGGCGAGCTACAGGTTTCCCTTTCTATCCCCGCTCTCTTCAAGGGCGACGTGCTGCTTCCTTACCTGGGCCTCGACGACAGCGATATCAACCTGATGCGCGACCCCCAGGAGCGCTCCAACTGGGACTTCGGCGGCGCCAAACCCGCAGCGTCGGCCAAGCCGGCAAAACTCCCCATCCTGGGTCGCCTCCACCTCGGCAATGGACATCTCGTGGTGTCGGACGAGGTCCGCAAGCTCCATTTCAAGGGAACCGTCGCGGCCGACCAGGCCGCCAAGGGCGGCGCCCAATCCCTGAGCCTCAACGGCGATGGCAAAATCAACGGCGAGCCGTTCGGGCTGAAGGCGACGGCTGATTCGCTCATCACCGCCGAAAACCATAAACCCTATACCATCGCGTCCGACATCCACGCCGGACGTACGAAGGTGAACTCGCGCATCACTATCACCAAGCCCTTTGATTTGGGTTCCGTGGTCGCCGACTTGTCAGCCTCGGGCGATGACCTGGCCGACCTCTACTATCTCAGCGGCCTGGCGTTACCCAATACCGCGCCGTACACGGTAGAGGGTCACCTGCAGCGCCAAGGCAGCCTGTTAAAGCTCACCAACTTCAAGGGCACGCTGGGCAACAGCGATATCCACGGCACGATGTCTATCGAGACCGCCGCGGCACGCCCGATCCTGAGCGCGGATCTGTCGACGCGGCTGTTGGACATCAAAGATCTCGGGCCGACACTGGGCAGCCGGGCGAAGACCACTCCTTCTTCGCTCAGCCAGAAACAGGCACGCGAGCAGAATCCCGTGGCCTCCACTGCAAAAGCCCGCGCCGCCACCCAGCACGCCGCACAGACGGGCGCACGCTCCACCTCGGGCGCACCCCTCCCCGATAACGCGGGCAGCACCGAAAACCTCCATGGTGCCAAGCCGAAGTCCGCTGAAGCCCGCACTGCAGAGGCGAAGAACGCCGACGAGAAGGCCGCCCGAGGCGAAACGTTACTGCCTGACGCGAAACTGGACCTGAAGCGCATCCGAGCTATGGACGCGAACGTGAAGTATCGCGCGGAGGCCGTGAAAACCGAAAAGATGTCGATCAAGCAGATTTCGCTGGCCCTGCGGCTGGAGAATGGCGTGATGACGTTTACCCCCGTTGCGTTCACCCTTCCGCAAGGCACACTGACTTCCAACATCAAGGTGGACGGTTCACACGACGTGCCCGAAGTCTCGATCGATTCGCGCATCACCGCGGTCCGCCTGTCGCAGTTCAAGACAAAGGACGGGCAGGAGCCGCTCGACGGCACGATGGTAGGTCGCGCAATTCTTCACGGACGGGGAAAGTCACTTCACGAAGTAGGGGCCACCGCGGAAGGCACCCTGACCGTAGTTGTCCCCCACGGTGACATCCGCAAAGCCTTCGCCGAGCTCATGGGAATCAACGCCGCCAACGGACTCGGCCTGCTATTGACCGGGAATCAAGATAAGACCGGCATCCGTTGCGGTGTCGCCAATTTCAAGGCGGAAGGCGGCGTGTTCGCTGCCCAGGACATTGTGATCGATACCGAGAAAGTGCTGATCACCGGCAAGGGTGAGATCGATCTGGGCTCCGAGGATCTCGATCTGACGATCAATGGCCAGCCGAAGAAATTCCGCTTCTTCCGCGTCAAATCGCCCATAGAGGTCAGTGGCACGCTCTCGAAGCCGAAAGTAGGGTTGAAGCCGGGTAACACGCCGGGGCAGGCAGCCCTGGCCACCGCCCTCGGAGTGTTGGCGACGCCGTTGGCCTCGGTGCTGGCCTTCATCGATCCCGGCCTGGCAAAGGACGCCGACTGCGGCGCCTTACTCGCGGAATCAGAGCGTCAAGGGGCTCCGCAGATCAAGGGCGGCGAGGCGAAGGACGAGCCCAACAAACCCAAGCCACCCAAACAGGACGCACCCATCAAGGACGCTCAGCGCTCCACGAAGGCGCGTTCGATTACATAATCGCCAGGCTCACCGATATGCGGCGAGATGGCGAAACCTCGACCATCCAGTAACGCGCGAGTATCGGCGAGCATGGCGGGTGATCCGCATACCATAACGCGGTCCTGCGCGGGATCGAGCGTCGGCAGATGCAGATCACGGCACAGGCGGCCCGACTCCAGAAGGGTCGTCAATCGACCGTGATTCGCATGCGGCTCGCGCGTAACCGTCGGATAGTAGTGAAGCTTGTCGCGCACCAGATCACCCAGATATTCGTGGGTCTTGAGCTCCTCGATACGGTGTTTCACCACCGCGGACTCCCTCGTCCAACGTACGCCGTGAACGAGCACGACGTGCTCGAAACGCTCGTAGACCTCGGGATCTTTGATGAGGCTCATGAACGGTGCAGCGCCGGTTCCGGTGCTGAGCAGGTACAGACGCTTACCGGGTTTGAGGTCATGTAGGAGCAGCGTGCCCGTGGGCTTGCGGCTTATCAGCACCTCGTCGCCCTCGCGGATGTGCTGCAGACGTGAGGTCAGCGGGCCGTCGGGCACCTTGATGCTGAGGAACTCCAGGTGCTCCTCGTGATTCGCGCTGGCGATGCTATAAGCCCGCAGCAGCGGCCGGCTGTCCACATGCAGCCCCACCATGACGAACTGGCCATTCTCGAAACGCAGCGCTGAATCACGGGTGGTCGTGAAAGTGAATTGCGTATCCGTCCAGTGATGTACTTTGAGTACCCGCTCCGCACCTATGGCCGCCAAGATCTGTCACCTGCGCTGACGTCAATGAAACCGGAATGTTACAAGGTGCGGCCACGGAACGATGATTTTTCCGGCTATAGAGTCATAATCACCGAGCATTAGGAACGCGGACGACGCCAGGGGGTGGGGAAATGACGCAATTGGCAGACAAGGGGCTCAAGGGGCGAACGCTCTTTATTACCGGTGCGAGCCGCGGCATTGGCCTCGCTATCGCCCTCCGGGCTGCCCGTGACGGCGCGAACATTACCGTCGCCGCGAAGACCGAAGAACCCCATCCGAAGCTGCCCGGCACCATCTACAGCGCCGCCCGGGAAATCGAAGCCGCGGGGGGCAAGGCCCTGCCAGTGCCGGTCGATATTCGCAACGACGCACAGGTCGCGGATGCCATCGCCCAGACGGTGAAGACGTTCGGGGGCATCGACATCCTCATCAACAATGCCAGTGCAATAAGTCTCACGAACACCGCCGAAACGGACATGAAGCGTTTCGATCTGATGCACCAGATCAACACCCGGGGCTCCTACCTGTGCTCGAAGCTGTGCGTGCCGCACCTGGCGCGCTCGTCGAATCCACACATCCTGATGCTGGCGCCGCCGCTCAATGTCACGGAGCGGTGGTTCGCGCCGCACCTGGCCTATTCGCTCGCGAAGTACGGGATGAGTCTTTGCGTGCTCGGACTCGCGGGAGAGTTGCGTATGCAGGGGATCGCCGTGAATGCGCTCTGGCCCCGCACCGTGATCGGTACCGCTGCGTTGCAAGTCGCGATGACGGGTCGTGACTCCAGCGAGCGCCGCCGCGTTCGCAAGCCCGAGATCGTGTCCGACGCCGCGCACGCCATCCTGACAAAGCCCAGCCGCGAGTTCACTGGCCAATTCTGTCTCGACGACGAGGTGCTGCGCGCGGCCGGGACCACCGATTTCACTCAATATCGCGATGCGGGCATCCGGGAGGAGGATCTCTTGCCAGACTTCTTTCTTTGAACGAATTATCGCGCCGCACAATAGCGTCGCGGGCGCGGCAGGGTTAGAGTTGGTACGTTGAGATGATGATGCTCTGACGGCGGGGCGCAACCCACGGACGGATTTCATCACCAAGATCAAGGAAACGGCGGAATCGGCCGCCCGATGCAGCAAGCTGACACTTGAAGAACTCGTCGACCCCGTCTGATCCGAGCCTGGCGGCGCTGCTTCACGACCTGAACCAGCCCCTTACAGCGATCCTGAGCAACGCCCGGGCCGCGCAGCGCTTCCTCTCGAATCCGACGCTCGACCACCATGCTGAGATGCACGATATCCTCGAGGACATCGTTGCCGACGACAAGAAAGCCGCGGGTATTGTCCAGAAATTAAGACAAGCCATCAAGGACGCGGAAGGAGATGGATGATGAGCCTGCAGCAGGGAACCGTTTTCATTGTGGATGACGATCCGGACGTCTGCCGCGCCGTCGGACGGCTCGTGCGCGGCGCGGGATACGAGGTGCGTGAATTCAACTCCGCGCGGGACTTCCTAGTGGCGCACGAGTCCGAGCCGCCGGGTTGTCTGCTTCTCGATCTTTCGATGCCCGAGGTCGACGGACTGCAATTGCAACAGAGTCTCGTGGCGGCCGGCTGCCACCGCCCCATCGTATTCTTGAGCGCCAACGGCGACGTTCCCAACACCGTGCGCGCCATGAAAGCGGGCGCCGTGAATTTTCTCACCAAGCCCGTCGATCGCGACGAGCTCATCGGGGCCCTCACGGAAGCCTTCGCGATCGATGCTGCGGGACGCGCCAAATGGGAGACCCGCCACACCATCTCCGGCCGGATGGCCACGCTCACGCCACGTGAACGGCAGGTTCTCGAAAAGGTCGTGGCCGGCCGACTCAACAAACAGATTGCCGCGGAACTGGGTACCGTCGAGAAGACGATCAAGGTGCACCGCTCGCGAGTCATGCAGAAACTGCATGCCAGCTCGCTCATCCAACTCATCGAAATCGCCAAGCTTGGCGGAGTCTCTGCCACGCATGACGCGTAACGCATGGACCAAGGGCCAATAGCCCACGCGCCCGGACGGCGCAAGATGACACTTGGGTCGGACGCGGTGGTCGGGCTGCAAGCGGCACTATCGGCACATCATCGGCGTCGTGTTCGCGGGCTCATCACCCTCGCACGACCGCCCATCCGCGCACAGGGACGGTACGGATGATTCGGTGACTTGCAGTGATGGCTGCCGCGTCGACCTGTTTTACTGCTACCAGGCCAGCATCTCCGTCACGTTGCGCACTGCCGCGAGCAGACTTTCCTCGTCGAACGGCTTAGCGAGGTGCGCCGCGAAGCCCGCTTGCAGGCTGCGGGCAACATCCTCATCGTAGACACTCCCGCTCATGGCGATCGCCGGCACTTGGCCGTTGCTGCCGAGCCGCGCAAAGCGTGAGCGCATACGGGGCAGTAATTCGATGCCACTGCCGTCGGGCAGGCTCAGATCACAAATGGCGAGATCGAACGTCGCGCGCTCTCCTACCGTCGTGGCCGCGGCAAGGCTGGGAACACAGACGACGAAGTGGCCGTGACTCGTCAGCAGTCGGCGGCAGGCTTTCGCAACACCCTCGTGGTCTTCGACGAGGAGTATGCGCAATGCGTGCGGGGCGCCACTGTCGTCACTCTTCATCGGGAGCTCATGCAGATGGGCGGTACTTGACGCCACTTCCAGCTCCGAAGTCGCCGCATCGAGCATGCGGGAGTTGGCGGCGGCAGTGGCATCGAGGTCCGCAGTTTCAGTGCCGTCGTCTGCGATGGGTTGAGAATCGGGCGTGTGGAGCGGCAAAGTGACGGTAAACGTCGCTCCTTGGCCTTCCCCCTCGCTCGCCGCCGCGATACTCCCGCCGTGCAGCTCGATGATCCGGTGAGCGATGGCGAGACCGAGCCCGAGTCCTTGCGAGCGGCGCTCCCGACTGACTCCCTGCCAGTAGCGCTCGAAGAGGTGAGGCAATTCTTCCGGCGCGATTCCCTGCCCCGAGTCGCGGACGAGCAGTTCCACGTGTTCGCCGCAGCGCGCATAGCGAAGCTGGATCCGGCCCCCGGGCGGGGTAAAGCGGATCGCGTTCGAAAGCAGATTCCAGACGACCTGTTGCAACCTTTCCAAATCACCGTTGACGGTGCCGGCGCCGCTTTCCAACGCGGTCTCGACAGTGAGGTTCTTGGCAAGGGCGGCGGGCCGGAATGAATCGACCACGATTCCTACCATTTGCGCTAGCGAAGCAACAGGTCTTGGGTCGATACGCAGGCGGCCGGTGACGATGCGTGAGATGTCCAGGAGGTCGTCGACGAGTCGACGTTGCACGCGCGCGTTGCGGTCGATGAGCTCCAGCGCGTGGACCGCTTCGCTGGGGTCGAGCCGGTTGTCCTTGAGAAGAGCGGTCCAAGCCAGCACCGCCATCAACGGCGTACGCAGCTCATGCGACAGCATCGTAAAGAAGATGTCCCGGGCGCGGTTCGCCTGTTCCGCCGTTTCACGTGCGCGCCGTTCGGCAGCGTGCAGGCGCGCCTGCGCGAGCCGGGATTCCACACGGGCCAACAGTTCCCGGGCTGAGAAGGGCTTGATGACGTAGTCGTCCGCTCCGGCCCGTAGTCCTTCAGACGACGCTTCCTCACCGGCGCGCGCCGAAAGCAACATGACAGGTAACTTCTCGGACGCTGTATTGGCACGGATCGCACTCAGGAGCCCAAAGCCGTCCATGACGGGCATCATGACATCGGCAATGACGAGATCCGGCAGCCTTTGCCGGATGTGCTCCATGGCTACCACCCCGTCCGGGGCGGTCTCAACCTGCCAACGGCCGCCGAGGAGGTGGCGCAGATAGCCGCGCATGTCGGCGTTGTCGTCGACGATCAGAATGCGTGCCTGGGCCGCGTCAGCTGCTCGAGGTGTTTCACTCTCGCTGGTGGATGTTGCCTCGCCCGACTCAGGATTGAACGCCGCGCTGCCACCGTCGGGCAGCCACCCCAGCGCCTCCTCGACGAAGGGCAAAGCACCGATTCGAGCGCGTTCGAGCGTTCGCATGCGGCCGATGCGTTCCGTCGGCAAATGAGCAGAGCCGCGTGGAATGCGCAATGTAATCGCGGTTCCGACACCGACTTCGCTACGGGCTTCGATGCTGCCGCCGTGCAGCTTCACCAACTCCTGCACCAGCGACAGGCCGATGCCGGAACCCTCGTGAGTGCGCGCCTGCGTCGTACGGCCACGAAAGAAACGCTCGAACAAGCGCGGGAGGTCTTCGGCCGCCACACCACAACCGGTATCACTCACCTGTAGCTCAATGTGGTCGCCGAGCGCCTGCTGCGAGACCCGTACTTCCCCCTTGAACGTGAATTTGAAGGCGTTGGAAACCAGGTTGAGAACGATCTTTTCCCACATGTCCCGATCGACGTACACGTCATCGGGCAGTTTTGGGCAGTCGAGCGTCAGCGCTACGCCGGCGCGCTCGAATGCAGAGCGGAAGACGCTCGCGAGGTCCATCGTGAGACCGGCCAGATCCGTTGCCTCATAGCTGGCCTCGATGCGTCCTGCTTCGATGCGAGAAAACTCCAGGAGCGAGTTGACGAGCTTCAACAAGCGGGCGCCACCGCGTCGGGCGATCTCGAGAAGGCTTCTGTCAGCATCCTCCAGCGTTGTGCGTGCGAGCAGATCGTCCAGAGGCGCGAGCAACAGGGTAAGCGGCGTCCGCAGCTCGTGGCTGATGTTACTGAAGAACACCGTCTTGGCGCGATCGAGCTCGGCGAGCGCCTGCGCCCGCTCGCGGACATGTTGTTTGGCCCGGGCGCTCGAGATCGCCGTCTCCAGGTGATTGGCGATGAGCTCATGAAACGCGCGCGACTCATCGAGGGGTCGCATCGGGTTTACGCCGGCAATCAGCACCGCCGCGAGATGCTCGCCGCCGGGGTTCAGCACGGGAAGCGCCAACGCTTGCTGAGGCGTCACCTCCGGTGTGCGAACCAGACCTTGGATAACATGCTGAATGTCGTCTATTAGCACTGCGGTTCGAGATGCTGCGACCCGCGCAATCGCGCACGTCGGCGTGTCAGCGAAGTCGATCGTCTCCGTGATACCGCGCGGAAGCGAGATGAGTCCTGCGGTTCCGGCGACGTGCGCCCGTTTTCCATCTTTATCCAATAGATAGAGCAGGGCGAAGGGCAAATCGCGCGGGTTGCCCTCTAGGGTCGCGACGGCAGACTGACACGCGGCCTCCGGCGTCTCAGCCAACGAGCTGCGCGCGGCCAGCGCTCGCAGGCAATTGATCTGCCGCTCGGCGATGACACGTGCCGTGTTCTCGATGGCCGTGCAGAAAATGCCGTTCGGCTGGTTCTTGTCGTCGCGGAGGGCGGCGAACGAGAAGGTGAGGTAGGTTTCTTCCAGGTAGCCGCTGCGCTCGAGGGGCATCAGCAGATCGGCTTCGCCCGTCGGCTCGCCGGTGGTGAGGGTGTGGGTGAACCGCGGTAACAGGATCTCGTTCCAGATTTCCTTCCAGGCCACCGGTACCGGCAGTCCGAGCGCGGCAGGGTGTCGGGAGGCGCCGGCGAGCGGAATGAACGCGTCGTTGTAGAAGTAGATCAGCTCTTTGCCGAGACCGATGGCCGTCGGGAAGCTCGAATCGAGAATGATCTGCACGGCATGACGCCAGCTCTCGGGCCAGAACTCCACCGGGCCGATAGGCGTTGCCGACCAATCGAACTCCCGGAAGCGGCGCGCCATCTCGCCGCGAGCGGCTGGCGTTTCCTCTGGGCGGCGCCGCGCGGAGTCCTCAGGGAGCTTGAGCTCGACATCCCTGATACGCGCTGAAACAACGTTCCGACTGGAGCTCATGCGTTGTGTCACTCCCCTTGACCGATATGCGACCTTGCTGCGGAGAATAATCCCGATGCGGCGCGGGCGATACACGTGCAACGCGGATAGAACACGTTAGTGCGTATGCAGAGGAGTTGTGCACCGCACTTTGCTGAAGCAAAGTCGGTGCCATGCGACATATTCGTCGCTCGGCGGGGATGTCAGGCTGTCAGAACGGCCGCGGCGGGTTGCGATGCGCCGTAAAACAGTGTCGCCAGGCGCTCAGGACTGAGGATCATCACCAGGGGCGCGTTAGGATCCGCCGGCTCGATGGCCAGGGTGGCCAGCTGATCGCTCGAACCGTCGATCGGGAGCAGTCGGTCCGTCGGAACCTCGGAGACATCTCCCAACACCTCGACGAGCAGACCGAGCGGTTGCACTCGGCCGGGCACGCGGATGACCACGACTATTCTGTCCTTTTCCAGCGCGCGGCCGCCGAGGACCCGGGTCAGATCCGCCACCGCGATAGGCTCGCCCGCGAACATTAGAAAGCCTGCGCACCACTGCTCGGCCGTCGGGAGTGTCTGAAGCGCGCGCGGATCGACTGCCTCGATGACATTCGCGGTGGGTAATGCGTACCAGCTATCGCCCGCGGCGAAGGTTGCGAACTCGAGGATGTCCTGTTTGCCGCTTTCCGACCGCGTGGAGGCGCGCTGTGGCAGCTCGCCTCGAGCCACTCTGCGTTGCTGTTCCACTTTGCCGATCGGAATGAGCACCACCGCGTGTCCGTCCACTCCAGGATATTCGCGGTACCCCGTATCGCGCTTCGTACCGATGGCGTGGTAGGCATCCCCAACCCTGACCACCCGGGCCGCGCCGGATCGCGCGGCTTCCCGGATCCACCCGAGGCCCAGCGTGTCCCCATCGATCGCGGTGTTGCTGGCGATGACCCGCAGTTCGCGATCGAGGAACATCGCAATGCAACCGGGCAATACATTGCCCCGCTCGTCCCGCGGCAGCGAGTCTTGCAACATCGCGGTGAGTTGCGGCGCCGTATCGAATATCACGGCGACCGCACCGACGACGGTTCCTTGCGGAGCGCGCACCGCGGCCGCGAAGATCCAGGTCGGCCGACCGTCGTAAAGCGCACTGGGCTCGAATCCCGACACGCTGTAATCCTGCGTGCCAGTGAGGGAGAGCGTCCGCGCCGCCCATGGCGCATCGATGGGGGTGCCCAGCAGGTGCTCGTATTCACTGCGCGATGTCGCGATGACGCGCCGTTCGGCGTCCAGGAGGACTATGCAATGGTACGCCGTGTACAGACCGTTGATCCGCCGCAGAACGTGAGTCGCTGCCTCGTCGTCACAACCCTCCGCACCGGTGAGACGACCGATGAGCGTGGCATCCAACGCCCACCAACGGCAATCGTTGGCTCGCTCGTAAAGACTTCTCGCCATCAGTTCGCTGGCGAGTGACGCCATGAACTGACTATCGTGGAGGACGGAGGACACGATGGTCTCGTGCAACTCCTCGATGGAGTGCTCGAAGACATCCTTCGTCTTGCGGCCCATGTTGCTGATCTCACGCAACAGGGCCTTGGCGAATGCTCCATTGCCCACATCGGCCAATGACAAGCGGACGCTGCCGTTCCACACGGAACGATTGAGATCGCGCTGAACCGCGTCGGCCTGGCGGGGAATCTCCCTGAGAGCCGTGGAGAAGGTGGCAGCACTCGCACGCAGGTCCGTCAGGACTTCCGAAGTGCAACCCAAACCGGCGGCGCGCTCATCCGTCTCGAACGCGCGATCGAGCGGCACCATCACGTGGCCACGCCATTGCGGACCGGAGTAGCCCTGGTAAGGCTGCGCTGTGCGGGTCACTGCCAGAAACTCGCGTCCCGCAAAACGAATGATATCGCCGGT
Source organism: Gammaproteobacteria bacterium (assembly GCA_028293725.1). Next base: position 25,740 of record JAQGOE010000242.1, read on the forward strand.
CTCGCCGTTGCCCGGCGGCACCCTTGCGCCGATCGGCAGCTGGTAGGGATCGCTGGTCGCAATGACTTCGTCATTGGCATCCAACAAGGAGAGCACGGTCCAATCGGTTGGGGAACGCAGCTTGGCGAAGATCCCGTCGCACTCATCCTCCAACCGGAAACACAGGCACAGGACGCAGGCCGCCTGGCGTTCGGAGGCAATACGGTAGGAATAGATGAGGGCACGGCGCGCCTCGGGGACGAGGTCGCTCCGCCGGCAGGTCTCTACGTAGGTCCGATCGCTCGCGAGCGTGCTCGCCACCAACGGGTCCAGCGTTTTGGGGGGCGCGGTGCCGTTCTCGAGCTGCGTGAGAACTTCGCCTTCGGCCGAGATCACTATGATGTTGTGATAGACGGAGTACTTCGCAACGTACTCTCCAAGCCGACGTTGCAGAGAACGGGTGGCTCCGGCGACCGAACGCTCCTCCTCCACGAAGCGGCGGATGCTTGCGTCCGCCGCCAGAAACCCGATGTCGGCCGTCCGCTCGAAGAGATTCCGGACCAGGATATCGATGACCACCTGTGCGAGGGCGCGCACGGCCAGGAGCGCTTTCTTGTGCGTTTCCGCGGCGAGGTGGGTGACCAGGTCACCCGCCAGCGCCTCGAAAGCCTGCCGGGTGCCGGTGAGATTGGTTCCGTCTTCGCTCAGATGAGACAGCAACGCAAGGCTGTCCCACGCGCCCTGTAGCGTCGCCAGCCGCTCGCGGTAGCCCGCGACCGCGGGCATATGTTGTGTCAAACGGGACATGTTGACATTTCATAACGACTGCGCGGCGGAAAACTTGAACGACCGCCCAATTTGCGGATGTCGTCGAGCGGATTTTGGGGTTACGCCGCTGGCTGGACGCTGGGCGGCAATTCCTTGCCGCCTCCAGGGGTGGAGGCGGCAACAACCTGCCGTTTCAGCGATCCTCGAATCGGAACACCACTTTGAGTGTGAGCCATTGCTCGAAAGGCACGCCGTTGCGGGTCGCCGGCCGCAGGTGCCAGTGTTGTTTCGCTTCGCTCACCGCGGCCTGGTCGAGCCGGTCGTAGCCGCTCGACTTTGACACCTTCGCGTCTCTGACGCGCCCGTCCGCTCCGACGAGAATGTCGAGGGCGAGGGCGCCCGCCTCACCGAGGTGTATGGACGACATGGGGTAGGACGGTTGAGTCAGAGGATGGCTCCGATCCACCGCTGCCGCGGTGATCACGGGCTGCGGGTCGGCCGAGCCGCGGAGACCCTGGGGCTCTGCGAGGGGTGGCGGCAGCTCGTCGGAGTAGCCGATGGGTGCCATATCGGTGTCCACCACGGGGATCACCGGCAGACCCGGATCGTGGAATTCAAGCTCTGTTAGCTGGAACTGCGGCGGCGGTGGGGCCACCTGGGGCAGCACTGGTTTGTCTATGAAGTCAGCGACGATGTCGGTAGGACTCAACGGTGGCGCGCTGTGAATCTGCAGCCCGTTGAGGAGCGCCCAGATCACTGCGAGATGCAATCCACTGACTAAGACCAAGGGCGTAGGAACACGGCGGAGCACAGTGAGCGAGTTCGGTGATGGCATGCAAACCTCCCTTCGGAACCGGTGCGTAGGTGATGGCCTGCCTATCTCAACGCAAGCGGCCATGGCAGCGGGTTATGGCCCCGTGGTGGCGGTTGGGTGAGCTGTTATGGCGGCGTACCTCCGCAGCCGCGATCCCTGAGTACTAAGTCTCGTTTTCGCGACGTGGCCGCTGGGGGTAGGTCGTTGGGCTATCTAGTGGATGTGCCCCCGCGTTAAACTTCGTCGCGTTAGGGATACAATTCGGCACACGAGCTATGGCAAGAGTCTGGGGGGCCTGGTTGGCCTTGTTGCTGGCGCTGAGTGCGCCACTGGCCGCCAAGGACGCTACTCCTTTGACGCTCGCCAGGGGTGCGCGCGTCGGCGTCATTAGTCTGCTGGACCCCGAGGTCACTCACTTTCACGCGGCGAAGGCGATCAAGGACACCGCGCTTCACACCGAGTCGGTCGGCTGGACGGTCGCCAATATGCTCACGGACGCCCTCAAAGACCGCGCGGCCCAGATGGGCCTCGTCCTGGTGCCGCTGGGCGTCACTGACGAACTCGATCGCAGTCGCGAGAGTTGCTTTTTGAATGGCAACTTCACCCGCACTCTGCCCAAGGAGTGTGTGCTGCCGTTCAAGCACCTGGGAGACGCCGAACACGTCGATGCCGTCATCGCGCTCGCTCCCGGTCTCAACAACGGGGCGCATGCCGGCTCCACCCGGCGCAAGGAGTTACCCGAGTACGTGCGCGGCTGGGGCTTCATCACCGGTGACGAGGGCTCGCCAGATGGCAAGCCGACGCTTTTCAGCATGACCGAGCTGCTGTTGATAGCTCCGTCTCCGGAGGGACCGGTGCTGCGCGCACGCGAGTGGGGCGGCAATTACGCGCTCGTATGGACCAACTTCGTCGCGCCCGCCAACATCAAAGAGATTCCCACGCAGGACTACAGCCAGCTCCAGCCGCTATTCGCTGGCATTCTCTCGCGCCAGACCTCCCGGCTGCTCGATCAGATCC
>JAQGOE010000244.1 GCA_028293725.1 Gammaproteobacteria bacterium
GACAGCGTCGAGAGTCACCTCGACATGGCGGCGATTTTGGGTCTGTTGAATCTAAAGGGCGGTGAGCGGAATGTTGACTCGATGGTGGAATCACACACTTGAACGTTGAAAAGCCCAAAATCGGTGATAAACGCAGCCACCTGCTGGTTTGCGTCGGACCCCGGTGTGCTGAGGAGGGCGAATCACAGAAGCTGTTCGACAGCCTGGGTGAAAGGTTCAAGGCGGCGGGCCTCGACCAGGGGGAGTTGCGGGTCAAGCGCACGAGGGTACATTGTTTCGCCGCTTGTCGCGGCGGGCCGGTGATGTGTGTGCAGCCGGATGGGATCTGGTACTACAACGTGACGCCCGAGAACATGGATCGGATTATCGCCGAGCACCTTGTGGGCGGGCGGCCGGTGGAGGAGTTGGTGTTCCATCGTGGGCCGGCCGTCCGCTGAAACGGTCAACGGTGCCCGCTGGGTGGAAAGTCAGCTAGGACGGGCCGTCGCTTCCCATCGGCGACCGACAATTGGGATCTATCGGATTTGCCTGGCCGACCCACTTCAGAGACAGATGTTCACCAATGGCCTGCAGCAACTGCTCCATGTCGATGGGTTTGGGGAGAACCACATTGACGCCGGCCTCGTAGTTGCGAACCGCGTCCTCGTGGGCGGCATTGGCGCTGACCGCAAAGATCGGGATCTGCGCAAAAGCCGCAGTGGCGCGAATTCGTCGTGTGGCCTCCAGACCATCCATCACCGGCATCACGGTATCCATGATGATCAGGTCCGGCTTGTGTCTCTGGACGGCCGCGACGGCTTCCTGGCCATTGGTGGCTTCGAAGATCTCGAAGCCCGCGGTAGTCAACATGTCGGTCAGCACCGCTCGGTTCACCGGTAAATCATCGACTACCAGGATCGAGCGGCGCGATCCTTCGTATGTCTCGGGGTGCTCGTCCCCTGTGGCAGCCGCGCCGTCGGTGGGTACTTCGGTGACGGTGACCACCGGGAGTTTCAACTCGAAGCCGAACAGGCTCCCCTTGCCGGGCTGACTCTCCACCGTGATTCGCCCGCCCATGAGTCGCACGAGCTGCTGACTGATTGCGAGACCCAGTCCCGCACCGCCCTCACGCCGCTGGACATCACCCACCTGCTCAAACGGCTTGAAAAGGCGGGACATCTGCTCGGAGCTCATACCGATGCCGCTGTCCTGCACCTCGAACCGCACGGCTACCGTGCCCTCCGGTGTGCCGTACTCCGGGGCGGGCAACGGCTGCACGCGCAGCGCTATTTCGCCTCTGTCGGTGAACTTGACCGCGTTGCTCAGAAGATTGAGGAGTACCTGGCGAAAGCGCCTGGCATCGAGCCGCACCGTGCCCGGCAGAGGCGCGGACTCACAATAGAATGTGAGGCCCTTTTCCCTGGCCTTCACCCGAATGATTTCCGCCACGGACCGGACCAACTGCGAGAGATCCTCCTCGGTAGGTGTCAGGTCCAGCTTCTCGGCATCGATGCGCGCCAGATCCAGGATATCGTTGATGAGATTGAGCAGGTGCTCACCGCTCGCCCGGATGATGGCGATCCGGGTGCCCTGACGATCAGTGAGCCGCGTGTCCTGTTGGAGGATCTGAGCATACCCGAGTATCGCGTTCAGCGGTGTGCGCAACTCGTGACTCAGCTGCGCGAGGAACTCACTGCGCAACCTGGCAAGCCGGATCGCCTCCGCAAGTGCCATTTCCCGCGCCGACTCCGCGGCTTTCTGCACCGTTATATCTCGCGTGACACGCACCAGTCCCAACACCCTGCCATCCTCGTCCATCACGGGCGCCCGGAATCGCTCTATCCACACCGGGCCCGTGCCGGAATCGACCTGAAGCACTTGCGTCTCGCGCGTTTTGGTACTCATGACGTGCAGATCGTCGGCGCTACCGAATCTCGCGGAGGCCAGGTCGGGGCGGATTTCCGCATCCGTCTTGCCAATCATCTCGTCGGCGGATTTCAACCCGCAGCCTTTTGCCAGAGGCTCATTGGCGGCAAGGTAGCGGCCCTGCGGATCTTTGAGCGATACCCGCAATGGGATGGTGTCGATGAGTGTGCGGAAGTAGCGTGTCTGCAGCCGAACTTCCTCTGTGCGGGCCCGCACACGTTGCTCGAGGGTCACGAACGAGCGCCGCAGCTCCGCGACCATGGTGTTGAATGCGAGAGCGAGGTCGCCTATTTCATCCGGAGCACGAATGTCAATCGGGCGCAGCTGTTCCGGGACCAGCCTATCGCGTTCAACGACCCTCGTGTGGACGATCGCATTCGCAGCAGCCGTCAACGCGACGATGGGGTCGGTGAACCGCCTCACCCAATAAACTCCAATCGCCATGCTGGCGAATAAAATGGCGGCGGCAACGATCAGAATAGCCACCACGGTCTGTCTGACATTCTGCAATGTCTTGTCGCGGGATAGCGCGAACCCCAACACCAGCCGCGGCTGACCCTCGAACCACCACCGCGATAGCACGAGATAGAACGATCCGTTTGCGGTGTTCACGGTGCTGCGAATGACGTGAGAGGAGAGATTCCGGTCCGACTCCTGCGATTGCACCTTGCGGAGCAACTCAGTGGAGAACAGCGGAAATTCCGTCAACTCCTGCCGGTGCGTGCCATCGAGTGACAGCAGCGCCGGCCATTTGTCCGTCTTGGTAGCGAGGTCACGCAATGTTGCACGGCCGAGAAGTTTGCGGAACACGAGTACGGCGAGGGTCACCGGGCCTGTTTCATCTGCAGCGTCGGTTTCCGGCATTTTTCGCCCGTCCCCTATGCTCAGGCTGGAAAGCAGGTGCTCGGTGGGACGGCCCACCAACCGCCGTGGAAAATGCTGTACGACAGCCTGAAGTGGAACCGCGACGTCAACCGCCGCGGTGTCTGCCGCAGGAAAGGAATTCAGGACGGTCGGCAGGCTGACTTCAGGCATCGGAAGACTTACCCCGGCAGGGGGTCGCGCTGGCTCCCATGAGGGCCAGTGCTCGAAAGGACGATTCGTCTCAGGCCCGAGGGGTGTCCTGATCCAGACCGGAGCGCCGGGAGGCCAGCGAACCAACATGCCGGCCTCTGCGGGTGACACGTACTGGCTCACGCGGCCGGCCGTATAGAGTGCAATGCTGGAGAATGCTCCGGTGCGCAGCATGAGGTATAGCCGGTTGAGGAGTGCGGCCCGGGTGTACGCGAGCGTTCTTTCGATTTCCGGCCCCTGGTTCGCAGGAGTATCCGCTTCCCTCTCGATCGCCAGCAGCTCTGTCAACTGCTCGAGAACACCCTCATCGCCGGCGATCGCGAGCGCCGCTTTCCAGGTTTGCGCCGTAGATGCGTCCAGGTCACCTTGCCAGGCGAGCAGATCATTACCGAGATCGGCAAAGGCGGCCGCCTCGTTCTGCCGATTGGTGTAGTACGAAGCCAGGCCGGCGACCAGTGCAATCGTGAATGCGAGCACGCTGCCGATGACGAGGAGCATCTTTTCGCGGATGCCGAATCTCGATCGGTTTACGCGTGCAACCGGCGTTTGGGGCATCACTGATGCGGATAGCCGTGACGTTGTGCTACCTCCCGATCGATGCGATCTGCGGCCTTGTGCAGCTCGGATCCTACATCCCCACCCCCGATAATCCGGACCGACGCCTCCGCGAAAGCTGCGGTAATGGTGCCGTACGCCGGCGTCTCCGGACGCGGCACGGCGAAGCCGCCGTCGAGTTGCCGCACCAACATGCGCAGGGGGCCGTTCACGCCATACAACTTCGATCGCTCCAGAGCGGACCGTCGTGCCGGCATCAGACCCGTGGCGTTACTCATGGTGAGAATCGCTTCGGGCGAAAGCAGGAAACGCAAGAACTCCCAGGCGCCTCGAGGATTGTGACAGGTGCTCGAAATACCCCAGGTGAAGCCCCCCATGCCGGTTTTCACGCCATGACCGAAGTCCGGCAGCGGCATCAGGATCAGGTCTTTGCCTAGCGCCCGATGGTAATTCGGGTAGCCCCAATTGCCGTACCAGGACAACGCCGCTCTACCCTCGGGAAGCGCATTCGCACTCAACGGGTCGGCTTGGGACCATCCGCGTTGAAACCAGTGTTGGAGATGTTTCATGGCAACGATTGATCGCGGGCCCGCCAAAGTGCCGCTCGCCGGACCGCTGCCCTCGCGGCCCGCGAGATCGCCTCCAAAGCCCTGTAGGATCGGCGCGTACTCATACGTGTAGATCTCCGTCGAGCGCCCGGTGCGGTTCGGCGATTGGGCATTGAGGTCGATGGCGTACTCAATCTCTGGCAGTGCGTGCAACTTCTCCAACGCGTCCTCGAATTCCTGCAGCGTCCAAGGAGATGCGAGCGTCGGGATGCGCAGACCCGCCTGGGTCAAGTAACGGCGATTTCCCCACAACGCCAGTGCGGACTCATATTGACCGAGGCTGTAGAGTCGCCCGTGATAGGAGCCCTGAGCCACGACCGAAGGCAGCATATCTCGAAGCAGCTCGGGAGAAGCGAATCGATCGAGCGGCTGTAGATATCCCGACCAGACGAACTCGTAGAGCCAGGGCCCGTCGAAATTCAACACGCAGGGCAGCGTGCCATTCAACGCCGCGCTGCGTATCCAGCGGTCGTATTCCCGATAGATCGCCGATACCAGCTCGACCCTGTAGACGTGCTGCTTGCTGTTGAAAGTATTGACCACTGGAGCCAGCGCCATGAATTCAGGGCTGTCGATGTTCTCATGGCTCCAGACGGTGATCACCGCGGGGGCAATCTCCGCCGGCGGCACGGCGCTCAGCCCGGGGGCCGGGACCGAAGCGACTGCCAACAAACTCATCAGACTCGCTGCCCACCGGGCGCCACGCGCGTGAATCTGACGCTTTGGAGGCAATGAGCTCACCGTGACGAGTCGGCACGCTTACCGTCCTTGGCGTTCACATCAGTCCGATTCTCCACGCGACAGCTTGATTTGCAAGACATAGCGATCGGGATTGCAGGCACGTGCGCAGAAGAGCATAAAGAGCCGCGATGGCGATTCGGTCGGTCCGGAAGGGGGGCAGGTCATGTTACTGCGCCGCTCGAGATGGTTCGCCGTGTGCACCGCAGCAGTGGTGCCGAGTGTCAGTCCATACTGCACTGCAGCGACGGGGCCCACACCTGTAGCGACCGGTGCTGAAGCGCCCATGCCGGTGGATACAGACACGACCGCGGGGGGGCTCGACCAAGTGGTCGTGACCGGCACCCCCGAAGCCATCCGCCAATTCGACGCGGCCTTTGCCGTCAGCACCCTCTCACAGCAACAGATTGAGCTCTATGCACCGTTGAGCTCCGTAGACCTGTTCGGCAAGCTGCCGGGCTTTGGCGCGGAACCCTCCGGCGGGGAGGTGGGCAACAACGTCAACGTCAGGGGGCTGCCGAGCTCGAATTTCCGGTTCGTCGCCGTTGTGGAAGATGGACTGCCGTTCTTTCAGGAATCGCAGGAACCGTTTCTAAACGCCGATGAGTTGGTCCGGTTGGATCTGATGACTGTGCACGTTGAAGCTGTGCGGGGTGGGACCTCGTCAATCTTCGTGTCGAACGCTCCGGGGGCCACGATCAATCTCCTCACACGTGTTGGGAGCGACCGGCCGGAAGGCGCGGTTCGCCTGACAACGGGAGACTTTGGCCTTTACAGGCTCGATGGCATGTGGTCCGGACCAGTCGGCGGTGATCTGCTGCTGGCTGTCGGCGGCTACTACACAGTGGATGACGGTCCCCGACCAACGGGGTTCACCGCCGACCAGGGCGGGCAGCTGCGAATCAATCTGAGCCGTCGGTTCGATGATGGGCTGCTTACCGTATACGCCAAGCGCCTCGATGACAGGACCGTCTTCTACTTGCCGATTCCCCTGGCGGACCCCCGCAATCCCGCGGCGTCGCTGTCAAATCTGCTCGATCCCCTCACTGGGACGCTCACCTCGAGCGATTTCCGCCACGTCAGCATGCGCACGCTCAACGGGACAAGTAGCGGTACCGCAGTGAACGAGGATCTGGGCGACGGTGTCCACCCGCGGATCAACACCTTCGGTGCCAATTTCGACTACCGGATTGCCGGGGATTGGCGCTTGTCGGAACGGTTACGCTACTCGTACGGGACAGTCAAATTCAACGCGCTGTTCTCACTGACTCCGCCGCAGAGCGCGGATGGATTTCTCACTAGCGAGCTTCCCGTGGCGCAGGCGGGCTTCGGTCCTCAGGTGAGCACTCTCGAGTACGCACTGGCCAACGTTCGTGGCAGCGACGGATCACGCATACCGTTCGATCCGGCATCGACCGACGGTCTGATCGTGCAAGGTGGTTGGTGGAGCGTCGACAACCGCTTCACGGACTTCATCGATGAACTGCGTCTCTCCAAGTCGATTTCCGGCTCGCGCGCGGGCAGCCATGAGTTGAGCGCCGGGGTGTATTTCAGCCACTATTCGTTGAGCCAGCGGCGCTATTTCAGCACGCTACTGCTGCAGATGAGTAACCAACCTCGAGCGCTGGACGTGCTCGCGCTGAACAGCGGGGGTGGGGTCGTGGGCTCGGTCACGGAGGATGGCTTTCTGAATTACATCAACAACTCCGATCTCGGCGGGGAGGTCACCGGCCAACTCCGGGCTCTGTACGCCACTGACAGTTGGAAGATCGGCGAACGGCTCACGCTCGATGCGGGCGTCCGGGAGCAGTGGACGCGGCAGTACGGTTATGCGCTGCGGTACACGACTCAGAGCCTCCTCGTTCCGGGGACACTCGCGGACCAGGTCGTAGGTGGGCCTTCCGGTGCCATCGCTCAGCGCTGGGAACAGTTCTCCGCCACGGCGTGGACGTTGGCAGTCAACTATGAGTTATTCAAAGACCTGGGTGTTTTCGCCCGCTACACCGCGTCTTTCCGCACACCCAATCTGAGCGACATCTACACGGGAGCCACCCAAGCGCCGGTGGTCGTATCGAAAGTCCGGGAGGTCGAGTTGGGAACCAAGCTGCGCGGGCCCGGATTGGCCGCGTTCGCGACTGTCTTCTGGAATCGCTTCGACCCGCTCTCCGATTCGCTCTACGTCCTGCAACCCAACGGGACGATCGGCTCGAGCTCATTCATCAGTCAAACGCGCGCTTACGGCATCGAGCTCGAGGCGCAGTGGTACCCGGGCAGGCTATTCGAGCTGCTCGGAAACCTGACTCTCCAGAAACCGACTTTTGAGAATTTGACTCCGCTCGGCGGTGGGCCGCCGATCACGGGAATCGAGGGCAACCAGGTAGAGCGCATCGCCACAGTGCTCGGCAGCCTGACCCCGGTCTTGAATCTGGACCTCCTCGGGTATTCGGCCAGGTTGTATGTCACGGTTTCGCACGTAGGTCGCAGGTTCGTCGACTCCACCAACAAAACGAGTCTTCCCGCCTACACCAACCTCGATGCCGGTGCCATATGGGAGATCGCCCATGGACTGCGGCTGCAGCTGATCGGGACCAATTTGACCAACACAATAGGGCTCACCGAAGGCAACCCGCGCGTTGACACGCTCGGTGGACAGGGCACGTCCACAGCGACGTATGCCCGGCCAAATTTCGGCCGCCTGTTCCGCGCGAGCCTGACATATAGCTGGCGGTAGAGTCGTCGGCGACGAGCTGCACGCCCGCTTATAGCGTCTCCAGCCAGTGCAGGAAGACCTTCCGCTCCGGGGCCGTTAGTTGCTCGAAGTGCGTTCTCGCTGCTGCGGCTTCGCCGTCGTGCCAGAGGATGGCTTCTTCGGCAGAGCGCGCTCGGCCGTCGTGGAGGAAAGTGGGAAAGCGCTCGAGTGACATGCGGTAGCCGAGGCCCCAGAGGGGTGCGGTTCGCCACTTGCTCGTAACTTTTTTGCCGCCGACGGTTTCGTCGGCGAGGCGAGCGCCTAGATCGTGGAGGCGCAGGTCGGTGTAGGGGGCAATGACGGCGGGTACATTCTTGCCGGCGTCGTCGGTCAGTGCGACCTGAAGCTGTGGTTGGTGGCAGCCGACGCAACCGAGTCTAGTGAAGGTGTTGGCGTCGCGATCGGGGATGGGGTGTGGTGTTGGCGACGCGGGGACGGCGAGCCAGCGCTGAAAGCTGAGGATGGCGTTGAAGATGTCGTCCGAAACTTCGGGCGATCCGCCGCTGGGTTGTTGCTGACAGGCTGTCTCGGCCTTTGTGCAGTCGTCACTGCGCATGTCCGCGGAGGTGAGGCCCATCTCGCGCGCAAACGCGCGGGCTGTCTGGTCGCGGACGGAGAGGGCGCTTGCTTGCCATCCGAAGCGGCCATGGGCCGGGAGATCCTGCGGAGCGTGCTTGGTGGAACCCGCGCCCGGTGCGGTGGCGCCGGACGAGGTCGCGCTAGGATCGCGGTCAACGCTCGCCGCATCCAGCAACCCCGCGCCAAATAGGGCGGGTGCCAGCCTGGGTTTGATAATCGTCTGCGGCGAGAGCGGGCCGTAGCGCAGGTTGGTCAGATTGTAGTGGGGCGCTCGGAGGCTCCACGCGCTGCCGTCAGGATAGTGACCGGAAATCTCTTCGTACCGGATCATCGCCACGCCCTCGGGCGGTACACCATCCAGGGAGATGGTGTTCAGGACCCGGCCGTAAACTGGATCGCCTTCGGGGTCGGTTGGGCTTTTGGTGGGCATCGTCGCCAGTTGCATCACCAACGGTGATGGAGCTGGGCCGTCTTCTGTCGGGCCGCGGCCACGGGCGCCGTTGTTGTGGCAGGAGTCGCAGGACGACGAGTTGAACAGGGGGCCGACGCCGGCGCGCCGGCCGGCGTTGGGTGTGCCGGCTGGGACAAACCGGGTGTTGAATACGGCCATCCCGAGGTCGTAGCGGGCGAATTCGGCGTCGCTTAGCGTGCGATAGGAAGGGGGATTGCGGCGGTTGGTGAACGGTTGGGTGCCGATCGGCGCGCTGTCCGCGGGCGGCGCCTGCGTCGGCGCGATGGCCTGAGGTGTGTGGCTCATCGCCGCGATGTCGTCGTGGGTTACCGCAAATGCGGGTGCGGTAGCCAATAGAGCCGCAAGGCACAGGGTGAGCCGGCCAACACGGAGGGCGGACAGCGCGGTGGTAAGGGCGGACGAGGCTGCCGGAAGCGCGGAAGGGTCAGTCAAGCCGCTTCGAACACGACCCGCGGCCACGCGACTCCCTTCGCGCCTAATGCGCCGCCGCCGCAGCGGCCGGAGCCGGCGTGAGCGTAACTCTGACATGGTCTTTAGCCGCCCCGCTCAACTGCAACACCAGGTCCGCGCCGGCAGGCAGGTTGAATAGCACGATCTTGCGGGGAGCGTTACATCCGGAGATGCCGGTGAAGTCCGTGGATTCGACGAACTTCTGGTTGCCCACCACATCGATCCAGAAGCCCTGGTCGAGAGACACCCGGTAAGGTCCGGCCGCCGTTACCTGCAGATGAACGAGGCCGGCGAAGGCACCATCGGGGAGTCCTTTCTTCGCGGGAGGCACTATGAACTTCACGCCGTCCTGGGGCGAGAGCGCCAGCTCGTAGAGCTGCTGCGACTTCATCACCGGCGCCGATGCGATGTCATGACCCGCCGCGACCGATTTCGGCGGCTTGGAGAAAAGCGCGTGTTCCTGGGTCACCTCCCACTTAGACCCCGTGCACGGGTCGTCCGCGGCGGCGGCCACAGTTGCGCCGCTCAGCATCAGCACCGTAAGCCAGGGCAGAGCTCTTGATCGCAGGGTCATGACGATTCCTTCACAAGTTCACGCGCACGTTCATGAAGTACTCGCGGCCTGCCACCCTCAATGAGGCGCGCTGATGCTCGATGTATTATCGGATAACGGCGATGGGGGCGCCACCGCGGCTTCCGGCGAAGTAGCTTGGGGACCACAGCGACTTACCCCACAACATGCGTCGGATGCTCGGGTAGTTTTTCAGGCGGATGAGCCGACGGAACACGCTCTTGAGGGAGCTCACGAGAGCGGCAACAGCGATCTTCGGCGGGTCATTCACCAGCAGATGCACAGGGTCGTCCTCGCCGTCGAATTCCACTCGCTGCGACCCGAAGTCTGAACACACGCCGGTGAAGACGCTGCGCACGTCGTGCAGAATCTGCGCCGTGAAGACGCCACGCTGGTATTTTGTCACGAAGACCCAGTGCACGTGCATCAGTGACGCAGTGGCTCTCGTGCCGAAGTTGGTTTCCAGTTTCCATGGACCAACGGTATTATGGGCTCATGCAACGCTTGCAAGCTTTCAAATTCCAATTGCAGCCCAACGGGGCGCAAGAACGCAACATGCGCCGCTTCGCCGGTGCCTGCCGATTTGTCTACAACGAGGCGCTGGCGTTGCAGAAAGCGCGCTATGAGCGCGGCGAGAAGAAGGTGGGCTATGCAGGGCTGTGCGAACTGCTCACCGAGTGGCGCAACAGTGCGCAAACGCAGTGGCTTCGGGATGCACCGACGCATCCGTTGCAGCAGGCGCTGCAAGACTTGGAGCGAGCCTACAAGAACTTCTTTGCCCAGCGCGCGGGGTTTCCGAAGTTCAAGAAACGCGGCAAGCGCGACAGTTTCCGCTATCCCGACCCGAAACAGTTCAAACTCGATCAGGTCAATGGCCGCCTCTTTCTTCCGAAACTGGGCTGGATGCGGCTGCGCCTGTCGCGCGCGGTGCTGGGCGCGCCACGCAATGCCACGGTGTCCCTGAGGGCGGGCAAGTGGTGTGTGAGTATCCAGACCAAGCGCGAGGTTGAGCCGCCCGTGCCGCAGGCCACCGGCGCCATCGGTATCGATGTGGGTATTGCCCGATTCGCCACCTGCAGCGATGGCCGTTTCCTGGCACCTCTCAACAGCTTCAGGCGGCACGAAGCCCGACTGCGGGGCGTGCAACGGGCGTTGAGTCGCAAGGTGAAGTTCAGCCACAACTGGAAAAAGGCCAAGGCCCGCGTCCAGAGAATCCATGCCCGTATCGGCAACGCCCGAGGCGACTACCTGCACAAGGCCACGAGCGCCATCAGCAAGAACCACGCGATGGTATGCATCGAGGACCTGCAGGTGAAGAACCTAAGCCGGTCGGCTGCGGGAACTGCCGAGAATCCGGGTCGAAACGTTCGCGCCAAGACAGGCCTGAACAAGTCCATCCTCGACCAAGGCTGGTTTGAGTTCCGACGGCAGCTGCAATACAAGCTCCCGTGGGCGGGTGGGATGCTTATCGCGGTGCCGCCGCGGGCGACGAGTCAACAATGTCCGGAGTGTGGCTGTGTTAGCGCCGCGAACCGACTCACGCAAGCGAGGTTCCGCTGCGTGGAGTGCCTGCACGAGGACAACGCCGATGTGGTTGGGGCGAAAAACATTTTGGCGCGGGGACACCGCGTGGCAGCCTGTGGAGAGGCCGTCAGCCGCTGCGTGAGCAGCGCAGCCTCGTCGAAGCAGGAACCCGCCGAAGCGACTGAACGTGAGGCAACTCACGCGTAGCGCCGTAGGAATCCCTCGCCTTCAGGCGGGGGAGGATGTCAAGGATGTGCCCGAGGCGAGCACGAAGGCTCGGTCCAGAGTGTCCCGGTTGAACCGCTGCATATCGATTAGCGAGACCGTCGTGCCACCGAGTGATACGCCGGTCGTGCTGCCGTCGCCGCTATTGTTGAACGGCGCGTACACCGTCACCTGTTCCAGGTCCGAGAGGTTGTTTGCATCAGCTGCCGGTGCCGCGGTTGCAATGCCGGCCTCGCCGGCAATGAGCAAGCCGAGGCCGCAGGCGGGCAGATATCCGCCGAATTTCATCGCGCCATCCCCTTTTGCTGTCTTTTTAGTCGACGGGCCGGTAATGCGGGCCCGTCACCCGCGCCATGGGAACGCGGGGAACGCGCGGTATCCAATCATATATAGCGAGGCGTTGCAATGTGGCCTGCGGTGCTCGGCAAAATCAGTCCCGCTGTGTTCGGGGAAATGAGGCCGGGGGGCGGTTACGCGTTCGCCCTGTTGTTAGACGGTCTTCCGCGGATCGCCACGAGGTCCTCGCACCTCGTAACGAAGCCCCACCATGCCGCTCTTATAGGCTTTGACCTCCATCAGATGTAGGGGGACGTCTCTTTCGAGCTTCTCAAAGAACGGTATCCCATCGCCAATCACGATCGGTAGGATCGAATATCGAACTTCGTCGGCTAGCCCGAGGCGGAGGCATTCGCCGGAAACCACACCACCTCCTACAAACCAGATGGCACGAAATGTGGGCCGCAGGCGCCCATTCACGAACTCCACAAGGTCGCCTGAGTAGAATTCTACGGAATCCCGGATTCGAGGCAGATTGCGGTTTGTGAGGACAAACGTGGGTTTGTCGCCGTATGACCACCCGAACCCTTTTGCTTCAAAACCCAACGCCGTCTCATAGGTTCGTGACCCCATGACGTAACAGTCGATCGTCTTTAGGAAGGCCTCGACGAGTTCCGGGCCTAGGGTCTCCCCGTCCGTGTGTTCGTCTGAGGTTTCGAGCCAGTCGACGCGTCCGTCCTTTCGAGCGATAAAGCCGTCGAGGCTCGCTGCCATGTGAATCGTTACGCGAGAATCAGTGATAGCCATGATGTCGCCCTGTCTTCGAGTGCCATTGCTCGCGGCACTGATCGGTGCCGCCATTTGAATCAGCCTATCCCAAGGCCTGCTAACACTAGTGAGCATATCAAACACTAGTGGTATGGCACTGAAATGTGAAGACGAGCCGAAGCTCGCGTGTTCAGGGACGTGACGAAGCCGCCGATCACCCACGGAAGCGCGCGGCTTCCGCGGGTGACCGGGTTACGCGGCGACGATCAATCGGTGCGACGCGGCTGCATGTAGTTATCGAACAAATAGTCGGCAACCTGGGTGCAGCTCGCCTGACTGCCGTTGATGTCGAACCGGTAGTGAATGCCACCCCAGATGCGGCTGTTCGCTTCGTCAACAGCGAGCGCCCAAAGGCTGGTGTAGGGCTGCGCGAACACCACCGCACCGGTGGCCGCCGCGTACCACGTGGCCGTGAAGCTCTGTGCGTCGCTCCCCAGCACGTGTGCCAACATTCGCGAGGCACCGGTGGCGAGGCAGGTCATGTCGCTGGAGTAGGCCGGGTACGGCGGTGTGGGTATCAGCGGCGCCCAGCCCGGCTCGGCATCGGTTGCTGGATTGTCGTCGACGTCGG
>JAQGOE010000260.1 GCA_028293725.1 Gammaproteobacteria bacterium
GCCGCGACTTCCTCGCTGAGCCAGCGAGAGAATTCTCGCACGGGGTAGTAATCCCGCTTGCGCTCGGGATACACGAAGTAATAAGCCGACTCACTGGTCACGCCAGGTCCAATACGCACGAGTGACCCTGTGGCGATCTCGGCCGCCACGAAGAAAGTTGGCAGAATTCCAACGCAGATGCCGGCGAGAACCGCCTCGATACCCATCGCGAAAGTCTCCACCTGCAGATACGGTGTGATCGCCGCGTCCGACAGCCCCACTGCTGACAGCCATGCACGCCAGGAAAAGGCACGCGAGGTGATCTGGAGGAGAGGAAGTCGCAGGACATCCGCAGGGACCCGGCACTGTTGGGCGAGCCGTGGAGCCGCCACCGCAGTCATCTCCTCCGTGGTCAGGTATTCGGCAATGGCTCCCGACCACTCGCGACTTCCAAAGTGAATGGCGCCGTCGAGTTGCTCGATCGAGAAGTCGAAAGGCGCGAGCCGCGTAATCAGGTCTAGCGTGATGTGCGGGTGACTTTCGTAGAAGCGGGGCAGGCGCGGCACCAGCCACTTGGCACCGAAGGTGGGAAGCGTCGCCAACCTCAGCGTCCCGCCCCGGCCCTGTGTCGAAATCAGCGCCTCGGTAGCGTCGCTCAATACGGTGAGCCCACCGCGCACGTCGTGGAGGTAGGCCGCGCCCGCCTCCGTGAGGATCAGGCGCTTCTTCGACCGTGCGAACAGCGGCACGCCCAACTGGGCCTCCAAAGCCTGCAACTGGCGGCTGACGGCCCCCTGGGTCAGATAGAGCTCGGCGGCGGCGCGCGAGACGCTGCCCAGGCGGGCGGTGGCCTCGAAAGCCTGCAGGCCCAGGAGCTTGGGGAAGGGGCGCCGGCGGCGTTCCATTGGGGAGGAGGGCTTATATTCCGATTTGTAATGAACTCATTTGATTATATCGATTGAAGGCGGCTGGCGGGCCCCGAGATACTGCTCAGGCGCCCATTGAAGCCGGAATTAGAGCGAGTTTATGACAAATCGTGAGGAATCGACGTTGCACCGGCTTCTCAGTGCCTGCCTCCCGGCTGCTGACTGCCAGGTGCCGCTACGTACAGTGGAAGACTGCCCGGCGCTGCTACGTACCGTGAAGGTGGCGCCCTACGTGCTGGACGAGGCCGGCGGAGAAGTCTCGCGTGCGGTGGTGGCACAGGCGCTGAACCTTCTTTTGTTTCGCGATCTCCTGGCCCGCGTGCCCACCGGGCAGCGCTACGTGGCCGAGTGCGTTTCAGAGGGTCGTCAGGTGGTGTTCGACCACGGCGCGTTGCGAACGGTCGCTCTTGGCGGAATGGGAGATTTGCCGGCTGGCGAGGAGGCAATTACACGCGTGCTGCTGCCGCTCGGCTATAAGATGACCGCGGTTTATCCGTTGGATCGACTGGGCATGACGGGGCGCTCCTACACTCACAGCGACTTTCCTGAGGAACTGCCGCAGTTCTTTGTCAGTGAGTTGCATCCCGAGCGATTCTCGCCTGGTTTTCAGAAGGCCGTTGCCCGTGTTACCGCGTCATCTCGTGACCCGCTTAGCGAGTCCGCCAGGAGCGCTCTGCGGGAGTTGAGCGACCGAAGCCTGTTGCCTTTCGACGAGGCGGCGGCCTTGTTGCCCATACTGCTGGCGTGCTTCCAACGCCAACATGCGGATCCCGCCTGGAGCGACTACGAGATCCTGTTGGCGGAATCCGCTGAGATGGCTTGGATCGCCACCGAAGGGAACGTGTTCAATCACGCAACGGATCGCGTGCCTTCCCTCGATGCGCTCGTCGCCGGTCAGCGGCTGTTGAGTCGGCCGCTGAAGGATAAGATAGAAACATCCAGATCCGGGCGCGTGCGCCAGACGGCGTTTCGGGCCGACCCGGTCGAGCGTAGCTTCACTGACGCGAACGGTGCGCTCGTGCGGCGCAGCGTGCCGGGATCGTTTTACGAATTCATACAACGCGACCGCCTGCGCGATCTGGTCACTGGCATCTCACGCCTGGACCTCGCCTTCGACAGCGGCAATGCGCAGGGAATTTTCAAGATGACGGCGGCCGCATGAGCGATTTCCCCGTGCCGGCCGCTTTGAGTTGACGCGGGAGTGCCAATGACAGCCTCGGTCGGTCTGATTCGCGATCTGGGCGCTATCGTGGGAGAAGGCGCGCTCCTGCAGTCTTCCGCGGAGACCGAAAAGTACGAGCGCGGCTATCGCTATGGATCCGGGCGCGCCCTGGCGATTGTCCGCCCGGCTGCGGTTGCCGAGCTCGCGGCCGTTGTCCGCTATTGTTTCGCGCACGACCTCAAGATCGTCCCGCAGGGAGCCAACACAGGCCTGGTCGGCGCGAGTACACCCGACGACTCCGGCGGACAGCTCCTCGTGAGTCTCGATCGACTCCGTGGCGTAGAAGCTTTCGATGTGCACAATCGCACGGCCAGCGCCCGCGCCGGCACGCGGCTCTCCGAGTTGAATCGGGAAGTGGGCCAGCACGAGCTGTTCTATCCCATAGACCTCGGCTCGGATCCCACCCTCGGAGGAATGGTCGCCACGAATACTGGCGGCTCACGCCTCGTGCGTTACGGTGACGTACAACGCAATCTCCTCGGCCTGGAAGTCGTTCTCGCCGACGCCGATGCGACTGTCCTGACGGATCTGACAGGTTTGCGGAAGGACAATTCAGGCGTCGATCTGAAGCAGTTGTTTGTCGGAACGAGTGGTAGTTTTGGAATCATTACCCGCGTGCAAGTCGAGTTGCACCGGGTGCCCCGTCAGACGGCTGTCGCGCTCGTCGTGCCCACCAGCCACGCCGCGGTTCCCGAATTGTTGGCCATGTTCGAGGCGGAGGCGGGGGATCTGCTGGCCGCGTTCGAGGGAATGTCGGCCAACGCGATGGCGGCGGCTTTCGAGCACAATCGGCGGCTGCGCAACCCCTTCTCGTCGGCCGAGCTACCTGCTTATGCCCTGCTGGTCGAATTGAGCTCCACCCTCAGCCCCGCTCATCTCGATCTCTCCGAGTTGCTGACCCAACTCCTGGGCCGATTCATGGGAGGCACCGAGCTGCTGGTGAAGGATGCCTGTTTCGGCCGGCCGGAGGATTTCTGGGCGATTCGTCACTCGATCAGTGACGGGTTGCGGCGCGCGGGCGCTGTCATTGGCTTCGATATTTCCGTGCCCCGCTCGCGACTGCCGGCGCTGCGCGCCGACCTTGTTGGTGCGATCACCGCGCAATATCCGCAACTGCGTATCTGTGACTTCGGACACTGCGGTGACGGTGGCGATCATTTCAACCTCGTCTGGCCTAGCAGTGCCGGACCCTACGATGCCGTCGCCGTCGATGCGGTGCGCCAGCTGATCTACGATCGTGTCGTCCGGGGATACGGCGGCTCCTTCAGCGCCGAGCACGGCGTAGGGCCTCATAACATTCTCTACTACAAGCGTTATGCCAGTCCCGCGGACCGGATGCTCTCTGGGCGTCTGAAACACCTCTGCGACCCCAAGGGGCTTCTGGGCACGGTGGACTTCAGCTGACGCGAATCGGCGCGCGGCCTGCGCCCCCGCGACAGGCCATCCGGCTGATGGCGCACCGGCCCGCACTAAATTGACTCAGGCGGTCCTCCTCCTATACTCGTTGGTCAATCGACGAATTGACCCGCCGCGGTTTCCAGGAGAGCGCCCTCTATGAGTTCTGATTCCAACAACAGTAGCTCGGGCCCGCGCCTGGACCGCCGTGGCTTCCTCACCGGCGCCGCCGTAACGGGCGCCGGCCTCGCAGTAGCGGGTACCCTGGCTACCAGTTCCGCCGAGGCGGCGGTCCTCTTTCCCAATGATCCCCACGCGTTTGGCGGCGGTGGTAGTGAGGGAGGGGGCGTCAATCGCTCGGAAGTCGAATTGTTTGACTGCGAGGTGGATGGGCAACTGCCGGCCGACCTGGATGGCGCGTTCTTCCGTGTCGGTCCCGATCCGCAGTACCCGAAGTCCGCGAAGTACGGCAACGACATCGGCTTCGACGGCGAGGGACATGTCAGCATGTTCCGGATCAAGGACGGGCACGTCGACTACCGCACCCGCTATGCCCGCACGCAGCGCTGGAAGGCGCAACATGCAGCGCGGCAGTCGTTGTTCGGGATGTACAGAAATCCAACTACCGACGACCCGCGGGTGGCCGGCCTCAGCCGCGGCACCGCCAACACGCAGCTTTTCTATCACCACGGCAAGCTGCTGGTGTTCAAGGAGGACAGCCCTCCGGTCGCCATGAATCCGCTCACGCTCGAGACCACCGACGACTACTACACCTTCGGCGGTAAGCTGCAGTCGAAGACTCATACGGCGCACCCGAAGATCGACCCCGTGACCGGAGAGTATGTTTCCTTCGGCTACGAGGCGAAGGGCCTGGCGTCGGATGACATCTATGTGTTTTCCGCCGATCGTGGCGGCAGCATCAACTGGGAAGCCTGGATCAAGCCCCCTTATGTGGGCATGATCCACGACTTCGCGGTCACCCAGAAGCACATCGCCTTCTTCATCACTCCGCTGGCCACCAACATGGCGCAGATCCAGGCGGGGCAGGTGCATTTCGGCTGGGATTCCACTCTACCGAGCTATATGGGAGTGATGCGCCGCGGGGGTGATGGCCGCGACGTCCGCTGGTTCACGGGTCAACAGCTCATGTGCACCCATCTCATGGGTGCCTGGTCGGACGGTGATACCTGTTATATCGACATGGATGGCGGCGAGGGCAACCAGTTCCCGTTCTTCCCCAGCCTGCACGAGCCGTTCGATCCGAAGAAGGCAGCCGGTCGCATCCGCCGCTTCAAGATCAACCTGGCCAACCGGCGCAACAAAATGTACGAGGTGCAGACGGCCTATCCCGACATCACCGGCGCGTTGGCGCGGCAGGACGACCGCTTCCATACCGTGCCGTATCGTTATGGGTTTATTAACTCGGTCGGTCCCGGCGGTCGTGGTTGGGTGATGTTCGATCATCAGAAGATGACCACGACCAACTACTCGGCGGGGCCCGACGTGGGCCTGGCGGAAATGACCTTCGTCCCGCGTAAAGCCGGTGCCCCGGAAGGGGATGGTTACCTCGTGGGCATCGCGGATCACCGCAAAGAGAACGGCCGCTCCGACCTGGTTTTCGTGGATACGCACGACCTCGCTGCCGGCCCTGTTGCACGGGTCAAAATGCCTTATCGCGTGGTGGGGCAGGTGCACGGATTCTGGGTTTCGGGCGATCAGTTGCCCAAGGAGGCCTGAAGTTATGAACGCCGCCCTTTCGACGTCGCGCCTCGATTCCCTGTACTCCGGCTTTCTGTCGCGCCCCCATCAACTCTTCATCGACGGAAAGTGGACGCCTGCGCAATCGGGCGAGACGTTCGCCGTGCTCGATCCGTCGACCGGACGAGAGATCGCACAGGTCGCGGCAGGGAATGCCGCAGACGTTGATCTTGCCGTCAAGGCGGCGCGCAGAGCGTTTCAAAGAGGCCCGTGGCCGAGCATGAGTCACGCCGAGCGTGGCAAGTTGATGTTGAAGCTCGCGGAGGCCGTGGAGCGCAACGCGGATGAGTTGGCGGTGCTGGAAAGTCTCGATGGCGGCAACCCCGTACGCAGCACCCGACATGTCGATATCAACATGGCGATCGACAGCCTGCGCTACAACGCCGGGTGGACGACGAAGCTCACGGGCGAGACGGCACTTTCCTCGCCGCAGGCACGCGCGTTCACCTACTCGCTACGCGAGCCTGTTGGAGTGGTGGGAGCTATCACACCCTGGAATGCGCCCTTTCTGATGGCGGTGAACAAACTGTCGCCGGCACTCGCCGCCGGCTGCACCGTCGTTCTCAAGCCCGCGGAACTGGCGCCGTTATCGGCGCTGCGACTTGGACAGCTCATGGAGGAGGTCGGACTGCCTCCCGGGGTGGTGAATATCGTGACGGGATACGGCGGGG
>JAQGOE010000263.1 GCA_028293725.1 Gammaproteobacteria bacterium
AGCCACAGACGGGCGCATAACAAAAAGGAACGACCATGCGCGGGCCTCTCATCCTGGTTCTGCTGACCCTCGCTTTGCCGCCCCGGCTGGTACACGCGGAGGCTTTTGACGCCGCCAAGGCGTTCGGGGCGCGCCCCAGCGTCTCCCACCTCACTCTCTCCCCGGACGGCCAGAATGTGGCGTACATCGCCCCGGGCGACGGACCTGGAACCAAGGTCTACACCATCAATCTCGCGAAAAAGACCTCTGCCCGGCCGGTAATGATGGCCGACGGCAAGCCTTTGCGCATCGAGCGCTGTGATTGGGTCTCCAACGAGCGACTGGTCTGTAACGTCTTCGGGATCGTTCGCGATCCCACTGCGGGGCTGGCGCCGGTCTCCCGCGTCGTGGCCGTCAATGCCGACGGTAGCAACACGAAGATCCTGAGCAACCTGATCAACGCCAACAGCCGCGGGTACTTGCTACACGGCGGTGAGGTCATCGACTGGCTGCCCGACCAGGATGGCGCTGTGCTGATGACCCGGGAATATGTCCCCGACACCCACACGGGCAGCCACGCCGGCAGCGACAAGGAGGGCTATGGCGTTGACCTCGTCGACACCCGTAACCTGTCGATCAAACACGTCGAACCGGCGCGCCGCGAAGCCGTGGACTACATCAGCGACGGCCGCGGTACCGTGCGCATCATGGCGCTGATCAGCAAAACCGGGGACGATCTCAACAAGCCGGGTGTCACATACGAATACCGCAAGCCGGGCTCGCGCGATTGGCAGAAGCTGAGTGATTGGAATGACGATACGCGCGAAGGCTTCCTTCCCGAGGCAGTGGACCCCGATCTGAATGTTGCCTACGGGCTCAAGAAAAAGGACGGGCGCCTGGCGGCGTACGCAATATCGCTCGACGGCTCGATGCAAGAGCACCTGGTGCTCGCTCACCCGGAGGTGGATGTCGGCGGCGTGATCCGGGTTGGACGCCGACACCGAGTCATCGGCGTATGGTACTCAACCGACAAGACGTACAACGATCTCTTCGCGCCGGAGTTTAAGAGTTTGGTCAAGGCGCTCGCCAAGGCACTGCCCCAGCAACCGCAGGTGGATATCGTCGAATCCAGCGTCGATGAGAGCGTCATGTTGATTCGCGCGGGCAGCGATACCGATCCAGGTGTGTATTACATCTTCGATCGCAAGACCAAGCACCTGGACACCTTCCTGGTTGTGCGGGGTGAGCTGGAAGACGCGAAGCTCGCGCAAGTTAAACCTGTGAGCTATCCCGCGGCCGACGGTACCATGATCCCGGGCTACCTGACATTACCTCCCGGGCACGAGAGCGCGCACGGTCTGCCGGCGATCGTCATGCCCCATGGAGGGCCGGCTTCACGCGACGAGTGGGGCTTCGACTGGCTATCACAGTATTTTGCTTCGCAGGGCTTCGCGGTCCTGCAGCCCAACTACCGCGGCTCGGCTGGCTACGGTGACGCGTGGTTCGTGCAGAACGGCTTTCGCTCCTGGGACGTCGCGATCGGCGATGTCGATGCCGGCGGACGCTGGCTCGTGAGCCAGGGGATAGCGGACGGGAATAGACTCGCCATCGTAGGCTGGTCTTACGGAGGATACGCAGCGCTTCAGTCGGCGGTCGTCGAGCCCGGCCTGTTCAAGGCCGTGGTGGCCATCGCACCGGTGACCGACCTGGCCATGTTGAAGGAGGAACATCGCGGCTGGACCAACTTCGCAGTGGTGAGCGCATACATCGGCGAGGGTCCCCACCTGCATGCCGGATCCCCGGCGGAACACGCCAGCCAGATCGCAGCTCCAGTGCTCCTGTTCCACGGCGCCTACGATCGCAATGTCAGCATTGAAGAGTCGAAACGCATGGCGGCACGGCTCACCGCCGCTGGCAAGCCCTGTAAGCTGGTGACCTGGGACGATCTCGATCATCAACTGGAAGATTCCAGCGCCCGCGCCCAGCTGCTTCGCGCCAGCAGCGACTTCCTCACCCAGGCGCTGGGACTGACGGCGGCGGCGACCGCAAAGACCGAACCCGCCGGGGGGCCGTCTCCTGAATAAAACAATGCCGATCGAGGCGCGCCTCTCCGGTTAAATCGCTGGAATCCGGGAGGTCGGAAATACCATGTCCGGAATGCTTGCGGCGTAGAGGACTTCGAGCACTGCCCCGGCTGGAAAGAGGTCCGCGTCATCGTAGTCGAATGCCCGGATTTCCATGGAGCAACCCTCCATTTCCAGCGCCACGACGAGCTTGGGGGCTCCGTTCACAGGGGCGGCGTAGTCGACCTGGCTTGCCAGGACTCGCGCGCGGCGCACCGTCCCGCATTCGAGCAGCGCCAGAAGCAACCTGCCTCGACGCCGGCGCGCAGTCGCTACGAGCAGAATGATTCCGGTCAGTCCGCCGACAACCAACACGATCCACGAGATTCCGACCCAAAACATCCAGCCAGCTTCCATTGAAGTGAGGGAGGTCATGACGAAAGACACGCCACCCAACAGGGTGATCGCCGTAATGATGCAGGGGAGCCGCCACCCGATCTGGGGCGCGAAGCGCTTCATTGCCCACCCGCGCAGAGCGTGGCTCAGCTGCCGCGGAGGCGGTCCGAGACGCGAACGCGGGTACGTCGAATGTATTCGTGTGGAGGGAAGGCCCACTTCGGTCTTTCCAGTCGCAACCGGGCGAACGCTTTCGCGGCTGACCCTCGAAATACTACCAATAGGGCATTCAACGGCAACACGTAACCGATCGGCGACAGTCCGTGGGAACACGAGCCCTATAACGCAGACCTTTGGCCCCCCTTCTTTTTATCGGTGTCGTTTGCCCCGGATCGTGTCAAGGATTTTTCCTTGATTCTGGCCGCCCAGTCGAAATTTTAGGTACCATGGCGGCGGTGAGACGCCGACGGCGGCTGGGCTACGAGAAATGTCAACCGGACGTAAACATCTGACATTCGAGGTTACCTTAAACTGAGCTCACAGATGCACCCCGAGTCAGATTGTGTCAATACTTCGTCAATCATTTTCTATGATCGACGTGGCAATGTTGTAAAGCCCGATGCACAATCAATCATCAAGCCGCGCCGCGGCGTATTTGCGCTGGTGGTTGCCATCAATGACGACGCTGTCATGCTCGCAGCCGAGCGCTGCGCGCCGGATGTGCCGGAACTTCCCGGCGGTGGCATCGAAGATGGCGAAACGCTCGATGCGGCAATGGAGCGTGAATGGGCCGAGGAAGTCGGTATCGCTTTTAACGTCAAAGGCCCCTTGCAGCGGTTCCAGCACGTGCGCGGCTTCTACTCCGACGATCGCAAGGAGTTCTGGATTTACGACCAGACTTTCCAGCTGTATCATTTTCTTGATCGCGTGAAAATTGGGCAAAAATGGCCCAATTCGGAGGGCGGAGCGGCCGGTTGGGAGGCAATAGCGTCACTGCCGGGATTGCTGATCAACCGCGCACATTGGTGCGCCATCCCCACTCTGCTATCCGGCCTGGCACGACTATAAATGTAGGCCAGCCGCGCGCGGGTCCTCATTTCTTCTGCGCCAGCGCCGCCACACACTTGACGAGCCGATCGGCCTCGTCCTTGGTGTTGTACATCGAAAATCCCACACGTAGCAGCGACCCACCCGGAATATTCAAGATGTCAACAGGCCGCGGCGCATAGAAGTTTCCGTCCCAGACACAGATGCCCACCTTGTCGAGAGACTTCGCAATGAAGCCGGGATCGACATCATCGACGGTGAACGACACCGTCGGCGCGCGGGGCGCACTGGAGAACTTGACGCCCCATAAATGAACACCCGGCAACTCCTCCAAGGCTGACCACAGGTACGCTCCCAGTTCGTGCTCATAGACAGAAATTGCCGCGATGGCGTCGTGGACGGTCTCCTTCCTGGTACCACCTCGCCCAAACTGCACCAGGTAGTCTACTGCCGCCCCAACACCCTCGATCGCCGGGTGATTGAGCGTGCCGGTCTCGATCCTGTACGGTGCAGCATCGTCCTGGACGACCAGTTTATCCGTCGTCAACGTATCCAACGTGCCCGGACGCGAGTAGAGAATTCCGACATGGGGACCATAGAACTTATACGCTGAGCACAGCAGGAAATCCGGATCGAGTGTCTGCACATTCACCGGAAAATGGGGTGCATAGTGCACCGCGTCCAATATGAGCAATGCGCCCGCTTGCCGGGTCAGCTTGCGCGCCAATGCGAGGTCGTTGACGGTCCCGAGGGCATTGGATGAGCACCCCAATGCCAACAACCGGGTTTTCTCGTTGATCAAGTTGCTCATCTGCGCGTAGTCCAACTCACCTGTCGGCAGTAACGGCACCTCGCGCACCACCGCCCCGCGCTCCTGCAACGATTGCCAGGGGCCCCGATTCGCTTCGTGGTCTAACTGCGTGATGAGAACCTCGTCACCAGGACGAATCGTCCGACCGATGGCGCGTGCCAGCGAGAACGCGAGCGTCGTCATGTTTTGGCCGATGGAGATCTGCTCGTGCCCCTGCGCGCCGAGTAAATCCGCCACCGCGCACCGTGCTTCCAGCATTCGCGTGTCGAGCTCTTCCGACGGTTGGAAGTTACCGTGCGTGTTCACATTCCGATTGCGATAGCAATCGACAATCGCGTCGATGACGGACTTCGGCACCTGCGTGCCCCCGGGCCCATCCAGGAATGCCACCGGATGGCCGCCGACTGTCCGCGACAGCGAGGGAAAATCCCCCCGGCATCGATAGCAGGTTTCCTCATCGAACACGGTCGTTGATTGCATCATCTATGCTTCCTATTCCAGTGCTGCCACGAGCCTACCAGACGCCGCCAAGAGCCACGGTGATTGCCTCGCCGTTCACGCCCCCGGCAGCATCGCTGCACAGGAATGCGATCACCTCCGCGACCTCGCGCGGCTCCAGCACCCGGTTCTGCGGGTAGATAGCGGCGCGCTCGCGCCAGACCTGCTCGACGCTGATACCGCGCCGTTCGGACTCCGTCTTCGCCGAGCGCTCGGCCATTGCCGTTCGTACCCAGCCAGGCAGCACTGCGTTGGAGGTGACTCCGAACGGCCCGGCGTCCTGGGCGACCGCGCGTGCGAGCCCGATGACCCCATGCTTGGAAGCGGTGTACGCGCTGCCGGAGCGCTCCGCTTTCTCGCCGGCGGTCGAACTAGTGAATACGAGGCGGCCGAAGCCGCGCTTGCACATGCCGCCTACCGTCAGCCGCGCGAGCTCGAACGGACCATCGAGATTGACGCGCATCGTCTCGCGCCAGACCTCGGGATCCTGCTCCCACACGAGCCGCTCGTGGGCCGAGCCGATGCCATGATTCACGACGAGCACGTCAATTGGCCCCAGTCGTCGTTCGGTCTCGGCAACGGCCAGGGCGCAGCCCTCAGCGGTGCCGAGGTCGGCCGCGACATACTCAAGACCGACGGCCACCAGCTCGGCCTCGCTGCGCGATACGACCATAACGCGCGCTCCCGCTGCCGACAGCAGTAGCGCCGCCTCACGCCCGATCCCCCGGCCGCCGCCCGTCACCAGCGCTACACGTTGCTTCATTTATCGGACTCCTGTATCCCCGTATTCGCGGAATCCTGCCACGCTGGGCCGGAGCGGCGCAATCGTCAATCAACACGGTGATCTCGTCGGTGTCTCGTGGTTCACATCCGTTCTAGTCACCACGTGACCACCCCAGGCACGATGGGTGCCATGAGCGTTTCCAACTGGTCCCACCGTAGTTTCACGCCACCGTTTACCACCTCCGGCCGAGCAGCGCTCGTGCCGCCGCCGCCCTGGCACTACGCCGGCTGGCTCCTGAACATCGCATTTCATTTCGAAGCCTCGAGGGCCGCGCCGTTGGTTCCGCCTGCTGCCGGCCGATCGGTAGGCACAGGCTGTGTGCACTTTGCGGATTGGCAGGCCTGCACCGACGGCCACGAGTTGATTGATCCGGTGCTCGCACAGTACCGTGAGACCATCGTGGTGCTAGAGATCGAACGCCCCGACGGCACCCGCTGCATGTACTGCCCTTCCATTTGGGTGGACCAGGACATCTCCCTGCTGCGCGGCCTGCTTCAGGGCTGGCCCAAGAAGATGGGTAGCACTTGGCTGACGCGCAGCCTGCCGCTGGATCACCCTGCCGCCGCGCCGCTGCGTGCCGGGAGCAAGCTTGGTGCAAGCCTGGCCGTGAAGGACCGCCGCGTGCTCGAAGCGCACGCGACGATCACCGGCGTGGCTGGCCGCCCACTGGGCTTCCTTGCGCTACCGACGATCGGCGCCGTGGGGTGGCCGGATCTGCGTCGACCGGGTCGACTTCCCGAAGCGGTGCTCGTGAAGCCAGACATCGGCCAGCGAGTGGACAGCGGCTGGCATGAGGCTGCGGCGTCGCTGCGCCTGATGCCGCACCCCGAAGAGGACATCGGCCTCCTCGGAGACATCCGGGCAATGGACGCCAGCGCAGGCTGGATCGGCATCACCGTGACCGGGGCGCGCGATGCCTGAAGGACAAATCCAGCCGAGCATGGACAAGGTGGCGATCGTGTTGGCCGACAGCTTGGCGCCGGGGCAGGCGTCCAATGTCGCCGCCTGCATCGCCGCCGGGCTTGCGGCCGCGAAGTCTGACTGGGCCGGCAAACCGCTCATTGATGCCGCCGGGCTACGCTCGGTATCGTCATCGCACCTGGCGATTACCATTTTGCGTGCCGAACCTGCCACGATGAGTGCGTTGGTGCTCCAACTCACCCACAACGCCGCGCCCGTGGGTGGCGCGCTATCTGTGTTCCCTGCCTATGCGCAGGCGATTCACGAGTGCGGCGAGTACTGGAGTCGCCACCACGTAGCCACTCACTCGAACGAGGCACTGCTCGGCATTGGATTTGCGGGACCCAAGCGATGGGTGAGCCGATTGACAGGAAGCCTGCCTCTGTGGCGTTGAACCGATCCGAAGTTCGCCGGATGCACCTGTTTGATCTGGAGCAGGTGCGGCACCAGCACGAGGGACAGGAGTGGGTCCCGCACTGGCACACGGAGTGGTCCTTCGGCGCCATCGCGCAGGGGGAATGCCGCTGCAGTGTGGCAGGGCGACCGTTTTTGGCCCGCGCTGGAGATCTCATCGCGATTGCACCGCAGACGGTTCACAACGGAGTCCTGACGGCACCCTCAGAGTGCAAGGCTGTGTTGGTGATGATGTTTTACGTCCCCTCGATGTGGCTGCTGAGCGAGGGCCTGACTCCACCGGCGCGCAGCGGGTTGATTCGGGTACCAACCCTGGCGCAGCAAGCGCGAAATCTAACGTCCGTTGGCGATGTACAGGCTTGGCTGCGCAAGGCGGTGCCGAGGCTGTCCAATGCGTTGAGACCGACCTCGGCCTCTCTACTCGATCCGGTCCCGACGGATGCAGCGCGCACCTTGATTGAACGCGTTCGGTCTGCCGCTCTGGGCGGCGATTGGAATGTCTCAGGTATGGCGAGGCAGTGCGGCGTAAGCCGCGAACGAATTCACCAGGTGATGAAGCGTTGGATCGGCATGTCGCCATCCGACTATCTGCGCACCGTTCGACTGCACCGTGCCAAAGACATGCTGCTAAGGGGACAGCCCGTGGCGTCGGTGGCGGCGGCTTGCGGTTTCGCCGATCAAGCACACTTTACGCGTTGGTTCCGACGCGCCTTCGGCTACACACCTGGCGATCTTGTGCAGGCCTGTGCGCAAAGGCTTGACCCGGACCTTAGGTCATACCCTACGCTCGCAATCAGCCTATGCCAAAGCCGAAAAGACCCGAGCCCCTAAATACTGCCGAGTGCGCACGTCGCACCGGACTGACGGTGCGCGCGTTGCGCGTCTACGAGCGCCACGGGCTCATCAAACCGGGACGGTCGG
>JAQGOE010000046.1 GCA_028293725.1 Gammaproteobacteria bacterium
CGCCAGCTTTTTCAAGGCCTCGAAATCCAACCCCGCCTGCTTGAACACAGCCACCGCGGTGTCGCGCTGAATCCAACCTTCCAGCGGCACATGTGCCCGTGCCGGATCGGCGCGAACGATGTCATACACCGCAGCGGTATTGGAGTTCACGACGGTGGCCCATCCGTATGCAGCGGCGGCCGTTTCATGCACGATGAGCACGCCGAGTGCCCCACGCCGGGCTGCCTCTTCGTACTTGTAGGTCCAGCGGCCGTAGTACGTCATCGCCTTACCGCCGAAGTCTCCACTACCCGTCTCGAAGTCGGGATCATTGACCAGCACGACGGCAATCTTGCCGTGCAAGTCAATGCCCTTGTAATCGTCCCAGTTGCGCTCCGGGGCGTGCACGCCGTAACCCACAAACACCAGCGGCGCGTTTACGATCGCGAGTTGGTCGGCGTTTGTTTGGGGAGCACGGATCGAAACGTGCTGACCCTGGACGAGCGGCTGCACGCGGCCACCGAGCGTCAACGAGAGTGCAGTTGGACCGCTAAAAGCGAACTTGGCGAGCGGCACATCCTGAGTCCAACCGCGTCGCCCGCCAACCAGGCTACCGCCCGGCTGCAGGCCGGCCTCCTTCATGCGATCGATGATAAAGAGAACGGTACGCTTCTCGGCGCGAGTGCCGGGCTCCCGGCCCTCGAATGCATCCGATGAAAGCAGCTTCACGTCGATTGAAAGGCGTGCGGGATTCGATTTCAGCGCTGCCGCGTGCGTGCTCACAGAAGCCGACGCGAGTATCGCCAAGGCAAACCCAGGCAGGGCGCTCACCACCCTCGACCGCCGGCCGAGATTGTTCAACGCGACTTGCTCACCAGACGAGATCGTCGGGCACTACGAAGTCTTTGTAGGGATCCTCGCTGTCTGCGCTCGCAGTGGCGGCAGGTGCCGTGGTAGCCGCAGTTTCATGCGCCACGATCGCATGTTCGTCGCGCTCCCGAATACGGGCAACCGCCGACTCAGGCACTACGGCGTAGTGTCCCTCGTAGCGAACGATAACGATCATTCCCTTTATGAGTTGCTCACGCAGGGCGGGCGTGACGGCCAACCGCGAGAGCCGGTTCCCATCCGCGAAATTGTAGTATTCCTCGCTCACGACCGGCGGCAGACGGTGCTGCTCGATGAGCTGTTTGACCTCTGCGCGGCGGGCCTTGGCGGCTGCCTTTTCCTGCTGCCGGCGATTCAGCTCCTGGTCGCGCGCGCTTTTCGCGGCCGCCGCCTTTTGAGCGGCGAGCTTTTCCGGCGAAATCGGTGGCGGCTGGTGTCGCGACGGCGCCTTCTTCGGCTGCGTCGCCTCCTTGGCCTGCTTTTTGGTGCCGAGACCCGCCTGGATCAGCTGGTCGCGCAAAGACATACTCATGACTCGATCTCACTCGCCTCAATACCGGATGGCGTAGTTTACCGAAGCGCGCGTGTGGATTTCATGTCCGATGGACCGTGGGGGGCAGCACTGTGGTGGGGCGGCCCAAGGTGGCGAGGCGCCGGCGCAACGGTGCCTGCGAGGCTCAGAAGCCCTCTTTGAGCAAGGCCGTAGCGCTCCTGCAACTTTCCATCAGGCCAGAGACGTTCCGGCCTCGACCGCAGCCGCGGCGCTTACGGCAGAGGCAGGCTTCCACACGGGCCGCCGCACCAGTGTGCTCTTCCCAAACAGCGACTCGACCAGATCGACGGCCAGCGCAGCCGTTTTATTGCGCACGTCGAAAGCGGGGTTCAGCTCGACGATATCCAGCGACCCGAGTCGACGGGTGTCGGCAATCATTTCCATGCAAAGCTGCGCCTCCCGGTACGTCGGACCGCCGGCGACCGTGGTCCCCACGCCCGGGGCGATATCCGGATCGAGGAAATCAACGTCGAAACTGACATGCAAATGGGTATCGCTGTCGAGTCCGGCGAGTGCGTGCTCCATGGTCTCGCGCATGCCCATCTCGTCGACGTAACGCATATCGAACACGTCGAGCCCCTGATCGTGGACGAAACGCTTTTCGCCGGCATCAACACTGCGGATGCCGATCTGCCGTACACAGGAGGGAGTGATCGCGGGCCCCGCCCCTGCGATTTCCACCAACGCGCGCGGGCCGAAGCCGCACAGGCAGGCCATCGGCATCCCATGAATGTTGCCGCTCGGAGAGAGCTCGCTGGTGTTGAAATCCGCGTGCGCATCCAACCACAACACCCGCAGCTTCCTACCCTCCTCCCTGCAACGTCGGGCGACCGCACTGATCGACCCGATGCTCAATGAATGATCGCCGCCGAGCAGAATCGGCAACCGCCCCAGGCGCAACTCGTCGAACACGGCATCGTGGACCGAGCGGTTCCAGTGCACCACCTGTTCCAGGTGGCGATAGCCCTCGTGGGATGGCTGCCAGGGGTTGGCCGGCCCGCTCAGATTGCCGAGATCGAAGACCTCCAGACCACGCTCCTGCAAGGCCATCTGCAATCCGGCGACTCGCAAGGCTTCAGGACCCATTGAAGCGCCCCGATCGCCGGCCCCCACATCGGTCGGCGCACCGATGAGGCTCGCCTGCCGCCCGGTGCTCAAGCGAACACCGCCGCCGGTCGGGCCACACTGCCGGGCTTGGGCGCCAGCAGTCCGAACAGATCCTTCGGGTTTTCGAGATCCGGCACCAGGTCGACCTGTTGCTGCAAGCCGCGCGATTCCTGGTGAATCCGCCGCAAATAACGCAACGACGAGAAGTCCTCGAGGGCGAAACCCACTGAATCGAAAATGGTCACTTCGCGCTCGCTCACGCGTCCGGGGCGGCGGCCCGCGAGCACGTCGGTGAACTCGGCAACCGGGAAGTCCGACTCCATCTGTTGGATCTCGCCTTCGATGCGCGACTGCGGCTCGAATTCCACCACGACCCGCACATCGGGGCGGCGCAGAATGTCGGGATGCAATTCGGTCTTGCCAGGGCAGTCGCCACCGACAGCGTTCAAGTGCATTCCTGCGACGATCATCTGCGGCGCCAGGATAACGGCGTTGCGTTTGTCAGCCGTGACCGTCGTGACGATGTTGGCGCCCTGCACCGCTGCCGTTGTCGATGTACACCGCACGACGCGCAGCCCATTCAAACGCAAGGCCGCGAGATTTCGCTCGAGCTTGTCGGTCGCCGCAGAATCGGTATCGAACAGGCGCAGTTCGCGAATACCCAGCATGTGATGGAAAGCGATCGCCTGAAACTCGCTCTGCGACCCATTGCCGATCAACGCCATGACACGACTATCCGCTCGTGCCATCCGACGGGCCGCCAGAGCGGAAGTCGCGGCGGTGCGCAGCGCCGTCGTCAAGGTCAGCTCGGAAAGCAACAGCGGATATCCGGTCATAACATCCGAGAGCACGCCGAACGCCGTCACCGTCAACAAACCAACAGAGGTGTTTTTCGGGTGACCGTTGACGTACTTGAACGCGTAGAGCTGGCCGTCGGAGGCGGGCATTAACTCGATCACACCCACCGACGAATGAGTCGCATGCCGCGGCGATTTGTCGAATTCGCGCCAGCGGAGGTAATCCGTCTCGATCTCCCCCGCCAACTCTTCTATGAAACGTGCCGCGCCGAGGCGCCCAACGAGCTCACGAACGCGCTCGATACCAATGAAGTCGACCATGCTCTTTACTCCCCTGGAGGCGGCTCATCGACTAAGGACGAGACCGCTTGAGGGAGCATGGTGTTGCGAAGCAAGGCTAAAGAGCAGCCAGAAGACTGCCCACAAATGATATAGAAATGTGCAAAGTGCCAGACAGATCTGGCGTTTTGCTATAATCGGGGCCTTCAGAAGGGGGCGCCGAGTGGACGAAATCGATCGCCAGCTCATCTCTATCCTGCGCAATGACGCTCGCACCTCTGTCGCCTCGTTGGCGAAAGCCTTGCGGGTGTCGCGCGGGACGGTGCAAAACCGCATGGCCCGGCTGGAGGCGGACGGCACGATCGCCAGCTACACGATCCGGCTCAAACCCGCGGTGGAGGAGCACCGGATCCGCGCGTTGATGACGGTGGCCGTCGAAGGCAATCGCGTCGACGCCGTTATCAAGGCACTCCGCGGCGACCCTGCAGTGACAACGTTGCACAGTACGAATGGCCGCTGGGACATCGTGGTGGAATTACGGGCCGACAGCCTGGAAGCCTTTGACCGGGTGTTGGCGCGCATCAGGTTGGTGGAAGGCATCTCGCAAAGCGAGACCAGCCTGCTGCTGTCGACGTTCAAGTAGGTCAGCACCCGGTGCTCGTGACCATTCGCATCCGCAATGCCGCCAGCGGCGTCCTCACGTCCAGCTCCTCAGTTGCAATAGCGGCACAACGCACGCAAAGTCCCCCGCCATGAAATTTTCTCCCCTAGTTGAGCGCATTGGTGGTGAAGGCGCGGACGCATGGCGCACCCACTCCGAAGCGTCGGCGGCTCGAGATCGAGGCGAGGATGTGATCATCCTCAGCATCGGCGACCCCGATATAAACGCGCCGGAGGCTGTAATAGAGCGCACGGTGGAGCGGCTCCGCTCCGGCGACACGCACTACACTCCCGCGCGGGGGCGGCCTGCGCTTCGCGCGGCTATTGCAAAAGCCCATACGGAGCGCACTGGACAGGTCGTGAAGTCCGATAACGTGCTGTGCCTGTCGGGTACGCAAAACGCACTGTTTGTCGCCTCTATGTGCCTGGCTGGTCCCGGCGACGAGGTCATTACCTTCGACCCGCTCTATCCGACCTATACCGCCACGATCGAAGTCTCGGGCGCGCGCCTCGTAAAGGCGCCTACGGGGCCTGGACTTCGCCCGGACGTGAGCGCGCTCGAGTCGCTCGTCACGCCGCGCACCCGTGCCATCTTCTGGGCAACTCCGAACAACCCCAGCGGCGTCATTCTCAGTGAGGCGGAGCTCGCCACAATCGGTGCAATCGCGCGCCGGCACGATCTGTGGATCGTCTCGGACGAGGTCTACGCTGGTCTGGCGCCCGGAGGGAAAGTCCCGAGTCTTGCGGCAGCTCTGCCCGACCGGGTCGTCACCATCGGCAGCCTCTCAAAGTCACATTCCATGCCTGGATTTCGCGCCGGCTGGCTCATTGGGCCAGCCGAGCTGACAGCGCATGCTGAATCTTTGTCGATGTGCATGCTGTTCGGTCTTCCGGGTTTCATCCAGGAAGCCGCCGTTACGGCGCTCTCGATCGCGCCGGAGGTCGAGCGCCGCCTTCGCGAGTTCCTCGATATCCGGCGTGAGCGGTTCGTCGCCGGGCTGGAAGGCGTTCCCAACATACACGTCTCCGCTCCTCAAGCGGGTATGTTCGCGTTACTGGACGTCAGCAAGACAGGGCTGTCTGGATACGAATTCATGCGTGCGCTCTACGAGCGGCGCAAGGTGTCGGTGTTGGACGGCGCCGCGTTCGGGCGGCAGACCGCTCATTTCGTCCGCATCTGTTTCGCTACCGAAGAGGCGACCATCGACGCGGCGTGCGCGAGGATCCGTCAGTTCTGCGAGCAGGATCTGTCCGCGCCTGCGTAATTCGCACAATTTCGCCCTTAACGTTGAAACTGCAGCGCCGCTGAATATGCATTCTCACTTCTCGATCCCAACGGCAATTGCGGCACTCTGCGTGCTCGGCCTGGTAGCGCTGGTCGTGCGCGCGGTGCGCGTCCGCAAGGGTTTGTATTTCTACGACGTCAAGGCCAACTCGGTTTACGATTTCTCGCGCACGGGCGCGCGAGAGATCGGCGCCCAGGTGCGCGACGGGAGATTGCTGCTCCCACCGAAAGCTCGTCCCGGTGACTCGATTTTTGTCGCGGTAAGGATCCGCGCGACACTGCCAGGGCATTGGTTCGAGCCGCACCTCGAAATCGATGCCGGCAGCCAACGATTGACGCAGGCATTCGAACGTGGCGGTGCAGGCTTGCGCTATATCAATTTAAGTTCCCTCGATGTCAGTCGTGAAAGTACAGTGCGCCTGGACGGGAAATTCCTGCACATCGCCGATCAGGCGGTGATGCTGTACTACATTTCCAGCGCTGTGGAACTCGACCAGCAGCGCATCCTGCTGATCAGCCCGCATCCTGACGACGCAGAGATCGCCGCTTTTGGCTCGTACTCCAATCGCGATGCTCATGTGGTCACGGTGACGGCGGGCGAGGGCGGCGAGCCCGCGGAGTTGGGTTCGTTCGCCGTGTTCGGCGGCGCCAACGCCTATATCGAGAAAGGCAAAACACGCGCTTGGAACAGCGTCACGGTCCCAATGCTCGGCGGAGTATCGATTCAGCGTACGGCCAATTTGGGTTATTTCGATGAAACCCTGCAAGCCATGCAGCGGCAGCCGACGGTGCCGGTCACTTCCTTGCACACCGGCGCGCAGTCCTTGGATGCCTTCGGTCAGGCGGCGTCGGCGCAGCTTATGATTCCCCGTGCCGCCAGACCGGCCACCTGGAACAATCTGGTCGAGGACCTGGTGTACGTAATCGAGCACGTAAACCCAGCCATTATCGTCACACCGTATCCGCGTCTCGACGGGCATCCGGATCACAAGATGTCCACCGCGGCGCTGCTCGAAGCGCTGCGCAAACTGAACTGGAAGCGTGGCTCGCTGCTTCTGTACACAAACCATTCGGTCTCGAGTTTATGCTACCCCTACGGCCCCGCGGGCGACGTGATATCGCTGCCTCCCGGCGGCAGCGGGGTTCTATTCGATGGGTTGCTGTCGATTCCGCTGAACATCGCTCAACAGCAGCGCAAACGCGTGGCGCTGGACGCAATGAACGACTTGCGGCCCGGCTTTCCTTCCGCTTCTCCTGCCAACGCCCTGCGACAATTGCTGCGGACCCTGAGAATTGCTCTCTCGGCCGACGATCAGAGCTATTTTCGTCGAGCGGTGCGCAGTAATGAATTGTTCTTCGAAGTCAGGGCGTCGAGCCTTTATGAGCCTGGAGCCACCGCAGCGATCCTCGGCTCAGCGCCGGCGCCCTGAGCGCTTGGCTCGTTCGCGCCTGTTGGATCCGGATCGTTGAAGAGCCGCTTGCCATAGGCAATGCAGGGCGACTCGACATATCTGTAGAGCAGGATCGACGCGCCGAGTGTCATGATCGGCACAGTGACGAAGGTAACCGCCACTGTCGGCGCAATGCCGAGTGCAAATTTCCTGATGCACACGTACACCACGCTGTGAATGATAGGTTCGTGAACCAAGTACGTCGAATAAGATCTCGTCCCCAGATAACGTGCGAGCTTCGAATTCAGAACGACGTCGGCGAACCGATGGATTCCACAGCTGATCGGATCTGACGCATGCTCCACGCGCAGCCAGGTGATGAACGCCAGCCAAAAGAAAAATGGCAGGAACGAACTCGTCAAGAGCACGAAGCCGCCCGCGAGAATGATGGCGGCAGCGGGATAGGCTGACAGAGTGGGTAACTTCGGATACACCAGCCGTGTCGCGATGCCGGCAGCAAAATAAATTCCAGCGCCGGGTAAAAAGCTTGGGTCGTAAAAGACGCCGAGCCAGCCTCGTTGAAATGCCGCGAAGGCCGCCACGGTGGTCAGGGCGAGAATAAACTGCCCGCGTCGAGTGCGCAGCCCGAGCAAAATGAGCGGCGCGACCATGTAGAACTGCCATTCGAGCGACGCTGACCAGGCCGGCCCGAGAAACATGAATTGCGACATCGGCAGGACGGTGTTGGAGATGACCCCGTGAGCCATCGTCAAGTGCGCGAGCAGGTGCAACCAGAGCCGCGGGCCGTGTGAACCGGCAAGTTCCTGGCGGAGAATATCCGGCTGCGGTACAAAATTTCCCCACGGATGATCGGAAAATGCGGAGAAGTGCCAATAGGTTGCAATGATGCCGAGCGCCAGACAACAAATGTACAGCGGGTAGATTCGCAGGAAGCGCCGCACGATGTAGGGAAGGTAGCGCTCCTTCTTTTCCAGCAAAAGGTGCGTAATGACGAATCCGCTGATGATCACGAAGCATGACACGCACACACTGCCCAGGATGTAGGCATGCGCCAGGATC
Source organism: Gammaproteobacteria bacterium (assembly GCA_028293725.1). Next base: position 8,020 of record JAQGOE010000046.1, read on the forward strand.
GGTTGCCACTGATCGGCCGCGGTCAGCAAGATCATGTGAAACACAACGACTGACCAGGCAAGCCACGCCCGCACCCCGTCGAGGCTTCGAAAATGCTTCATCTGTTTGGGTTGAGAATGGCGCGACTGCTGTGTCATGCGCTTTGGCGCACAGATCGTTATTTTTCTGCAGAGCAACGTTTCGAAGGTAACATACCCGTAAACACGCTTTCCGGCAAAGTCACAGTCGTTTAACTTATGGGGGGGGGCGAAGCGCAAGTGTCTGCTATGCCTTACAGATCAGAGGGTTACACAGGTTGATCGACATCTCCGTTGTCATGGCGACCTATCGGCGCCCCACGAGCATCGTCGATGCGATCAGGAGCATTCTTGACCAAAGCGGCGTTCGAGTGGAGGTGCTCGTCGTGGATGACTGCCCTGACGGCTCGGCCGAAAGCGTCGTACTCGGTATCGGCGACCCACGTGTGCGCTATATGCGCAACCCGCATTCATCAAACCGCCGCCCCGCCGTCCCCCGCAATGTAGGCTGGCCGTTGACCGGCGGCGAGATCCTTCATTTTGCCGACGACGACGATCTCGTTCCCGAAGGACTGTACGCGGCTGCGCTCGCGGAATTTCGCCGCTTTCCCAACATCGGTCTCGTGTTCGGCAGCATCGAAGCATTCGGGGAGCCCTCGAAAACGTTGGTCGATGAGCAGGCACTGTTCGCACGCGCCGCGCGCCGCGCGGCGCGCCTGCAAAAACTCGGGTCGAAACTGGCATTCGCCGCCAATCTCTTGTTCCTGGAATTGCTCTTTGTCGGTGGCTCGACGCTGGTGCGGCGTCGCTGCGTCGAAGCGCTTGGAGGCCTGCCGATAACCACCGAAATCATGGAGGACGTCAACTTTCTGGCTCAAGCCACGCGCCGGTTCGGCGTCAGATACCTGAATCGGCTGTCGCTGTATTACCGGGTCTGGCCGTCGCTAATGCACAGCCAGAAGGATCTTCAGGCTGCTTTGGATCGCAGCTACATCCGCATGCAAGCGGACTATCGGAAAATGTTCGGGGTGTTTGATTTTTACGTGCTCAAAATCGCCGCACGTACCTTGTTCAGATTTATCTAGGGCGAAGAGCCGGGTTTCATTTTCCGATAAAAATCGAACCCATGCCGCCCCGGATACCAGGTGTCCGCCATTGCGTAAGCCTGTGTGGCACGCCGCGAAGACGGCCTCACCTTGCGCCAGGGTATCCAAACCCAGCGCCCCGCGCGGATCCGCAAGGCACCGTATGGGAACCGAGTCGAGGGACCTGCCTAAGCTTACTTGGCACCGCAAAGTATGCGAACCCGGGGGCGCCGAATTCTCGTAGAATCCCTCCCATGACCGCTCAGGACCTCACGACCATCGCGGAACAATCGGACTTCCGGGAGACCGGCCGCACCGACGAGGTGGAGCGCCTCTGCGAAGCGTTCGCTCGTGAATGGCCCGACGCCGTTCGGCGGATCGAATTCGGGCGCTCGGCCGAAGGGCGACCCATGCTCGCACTGCTGGTATCGAAGGCCGATCCCCACAAAGTACCGGTGCTCATGCTTCAGGGTGGAATTCATCCCGGCGAGAGCGACGGCAAGGATGCGGGATTCATGACCGTGCGGGACATCCTGCGCGGCTCGGCGGCGCCCGGGGTTCTCGAGCGAATTGCCATCCTGTTTGTCCCCGCGTTCAATGTGGACGGCCATGAGCGGTTCGGCCGCTGGAATCGCCCGAATCAGAATGGCCCCGAGCAGACGGGTTGGCGCACGACCGCGCAGAACCTGAACCTGAATCGCGATTACATGAAGGCTGAAGCGCCGGAAATGCAGGCGATGCTCGGCCTGTTGTGCGAGTGGGATCCGGTTGTCTGTGCCGACATTCATGTCACCGACGGGGCGGACTTCGAGCCCGACATCTCGCTCCAGGCGGAGCCGATCAACCAAGGCGATCCGCAGTTGTTCGAAAGTGGCCGCGAACTGCGCGACCAGTTGATCGATAAGCTCGCTGCACAGGGATCGCTGCCGCTACCTTTCTATCCAGATCTTGCGAAAACGGACGATCCGGCCTCGGGATTCCTTCTAACTGTTTACTCGCCGCGCTTCTCCACGGGATATTTTCCGCAGCGAAATCGCTTCACGATTCTCGTGGAGACGCACTCGTGGAAGGATTACGCAACGCGCATCCGCGTGACTTGTAACACCATTGTGGGACTCGCCGAACTTGTCGCGATGCATGGATCGAGATGGGAAATCGAGGCGCACCAGGCCGACGAAGACTCGATCCGGATAGGCGGCTCAGACGTAACACTCGCCTACAAGTCCAGGTGGCGTGAGCCCACTGGAGCGGCGGGGATATCCCAGGAGCCCGACGCCAGCGGCGCGGAGATGATCGAGTTCAGGGGCTACGCGTACACCCGCGAGCCCTCGCCCGTCTCGGGCGACCTGGTGACGGTGTATGACCCGAGCACTCCGCAAATCTGGAAGGTCCCGTACCGGAATCGAGTCGAGGCCGTGCTGGTCGTTAGAGCGCCGCTCGGGGGATATGTGGTACCGGCGGGCTATGCGAAGGAGATTGGCAGCAAGCTGTCGTTGCATGGGATCTCTTTCGAGCCTGTGCCTGAAGTCATCGACACAGTGCGCGTGGAGGTGTTTCGCGCGACCCAGGCGACCTTTTCAACAACTCCCTTTGAAGGGCGGATGCGAGCGAGCTTCGACGGCAGGTGGACTCGCGAATCTCATAACATAGCGGTCAGCGCCTTGTTCGTGCCGATCGCACAACCTCTGGCGCGACTCGTCATGGCGTTGCTCGAGCCGCAGGCCCCCGACTCACTCGCGGCCTGGGGATTTTTCAACGCCTGCTTTGAGCAGAAAGAACATATGGAGCCTTACGTGGCCGAACAGATTGCGCGCGAAATGCTGGAGAAGCATCCGCAGTTGCGCGAGGAATTCACGACCCTGCTGGCGCAAGATCCCGCCTTCGCGGCGGATCCCAGTGCGCGGTTGAATTTCTTCCTGACCCGACATTCGTCGCACGACGACCAATACAACCTCTATCCTGTGTTTCGTGTGGATGAGCTCCTCGTGTCGAGTGCCCCCGGAGCATGAGCGGCCTCATGAGATGTCTGCGATGGGCGGGAATCATCGTCGGGGTGGCGGGATTTCTTTCGGGATGCGCCACGGTGTCGGGGCGAAAGCAGGGCGATACGGCTGTCGCGAATGCGGGCTCGAATGCAAGTGGGGGCACCGACGCAAGTACCGGCCCCAACGCGGGCACGAGCACTAACGCAAGCAGTAGCGCGAGCGCAAGCAACAATGCGGGCGCGGGCACCGACACTGTCGCCCAAAAGAGCGCAAACACCACCACGAACACCGGTAGCAACGCCGGCCCCGGCGCCAATCCAGGCCCCAACGCCAACTACTACTCCGGTTCGCCGGCCGACCAACACCCCCTCCTTCACGACATCGAGGCCTACTACACCTCACCCCTTCGCTGGGATGTCAAGGACTGGGCGTTCTTCGCCGGAGCCGTCGGTCTCGTCGCCGGGGCTCATCACTACGACACCCAGGTGCGCACCCACTTCATCAAGCAAGGTGTTCAACCCATCGGGGGAAGCACCAAGGATCTGCAGGATGCCGCCCCGGCAGCCGCGGCGGTGGTGGGCACCTGGCTCTACGCGAACCTGATCGACAGCAGCGACGGACACCGCGAGGCGTGGAATATGGTCGAGGCCGGCGGGCTCGCCTCGGTCACCACTTACGCGTTGAAGTATGTCGCTGCGCGCGAGCGACCCGACCAGACCAGTGATCCGAACAAGTGGCGCGCCAGCGGCTCGTCCTTTCCCTCGTTCCACGCAGCCGCCGCATTCGCTGTTGGGTCGGTACTCGCGGAATCGGGTAATGACGAATATCGCTGGATACGGCGATTCCTCGGCTACGGCGCCATCGCTGGTTTCACGGCATATGAGCGACTGAAGCACAACGCCCATTGGCTATCAGACGATGTCGCTGGCGCCGCGATCGGAGGCGCTACGGCGCACTTCGTGCTGGAACGAGATGCGGCGCGCCGTGAGGCTCGGAAGAACTACTCCGTGTCACTCGTACCGCTCGAGGGCGGTGCAATGTTGACTTACAGTCTGACGATCCAATAGCGCGTTACCGGGAAGTGGTCCGCCACTGCTGCGTAGAGATTGTGCAGGTGGGCGGCAATGTCCACTCTATATCCTCAGCATGGGGTGGCATGCCCGCATTGCCCGGGTTGAGCATTGCCTGGGAGACCCGCAGGCCGATGGGCCAAGCGCCCTTGATATAGGCAATGACAGCCAGGATTTGCTGGTCGGTGAGCAGGTCAGCATAAGCCGGCATGTACGTTCGCGCGGCCGGAAAGGAAGACGGGAAGCGCCCGTCACGGGCCATGTAGAACAACTCCTCGTCTGAATGCGCCCAGGTGTGTCCGCTCTGATCGTGCGCGGGCGCGCGCCTGCCCGCATATTGGTCCTCGAGTTGCCAAAGCGGCTGCCCCTGCAGCCGACGGCCGTGGCATCCGGCACACCAACGCTGGTAGACGAGCTTCCCAGCGGCGACCTTTGTCACATCTTTGGCATCCGCGAAATGAATCACTAGAGTTCTGAGCTCTCCGGCCAATTTGTCCGCCGACAGACTGTCAGCCAGTAGCTTCTCGAAGCGTCCCTCCGGCGTTACCACATAGAGAAAAGAGCTGTGGTCCACCGTGTACTCACCGTTACCGAGACCACGCACGCGGTAGTAGACATGAAACTGCCGCGCCGCTTCGCTGATCCGCTGTGGATCACCCCGCAGACCGACAATGTGGGAGTTGAATGCCGCCATGTATTGCGCCATGCGCTTCGCGGTGTCGCGCTCCGGGTCGAGCGTAATGAAAATCGGCTGGACCCGCTCAGCGAGGGGGCCGAGCGAGTCCAGCGCCTCCCCTATTCTCAGGAGCACGGTGGGACAAATGTCGGGACAGGATGTGTACCCGAAATAGACGAGGAGCCATTTGCCGCGGTAGGTCGAGTCGGTGACCTCACGCCCATCTGGTGTCTGAAGCGCGAAATGGCCGGAAATCGACGGGGCTGGCGCCTTGGCATCCGGTGGCGCCGCCGTTTGCGACGGCGCCCCGGTACCGGCAGTCGTACACAACATCAATGCGACCGCGAACAGCGCGGCAACCCTTGGCATTGTGGTCCCCGCCCCTGAGTCTAGGGCGCCACGGCAGGCGGAGTTCCAGGTAATACCCGAATGATGGCCATCATTCCGCCGTCCTCATGGCCGAGGATGTGGCAGTGATAAACAAAGTCGCCAATGTCAGGGCCGCGGAAGTCGGCCCGTACGGTCACGCTCGGGTAGGGACCGGTCCCCGACCAGAAGGGCACCTGAATCGTGTCGTAGAACTGCTGTTGAGCGGGCGGTACCGGCACCCCGTTAACGGCCATCAGCAAAAAATGAATCTGGTGCAGGTGGAACTCGTGATTTTCCTCAGCCCGATTCTGAATCGTCCAATCTTCCACAGCGCCCTGCATCGTCGTGATGGCCGGCGGGGCGTTGGCATCGAATAGAGTAGGCGTCGCACCGTCGACGGTGATGAAGAAATTCGTGGGGCTATTCGGGTCGGTTGGATCTGACAGCACTTCCGAGAAGTACAGTGTGCGGGCCGCCGTCGGCGTGAGACTCGCCAGCCCTGCGAACCGATTGCCAGCCACCACGCCCGACGCGGACTCCGTAACCGGCAGTGACGGCGGGCTCGAGCTCGTTTGAATGACGGCCAGCGGGCGCGTCGGATCGGAATCCCCGAACGGTCCAGTAGCGATGTTGAGTGTCTGAAAAACCGCTTTTTTGACGCTCGCCGAAGGCGCGGTAACTATGAACTCGGCCCGACCGGCGGTGGCGATCAATATATCGGTCTGAGTCAGTGTCTGGCCGGTCTTCGTGCCGTCCTGCGAGCCGATCGGTACACCGTCCAGCGCGACCAGGGTCAGAGGCTGCGGGACATTGTCATACAGGAGTTGCAGATCCAGGATTGAATCGGCCGAGGAGTTCGAGACTCGCCAGAACTCCTTCTTACCCGTCTGCATCTTTATGACGCTCGGGATGAAACCGGGCGTCGGTGTCGAGACAAAAGGAATCGGCACATAGTTCAGGGACAAGTCCCACGAGGGAACGTTGCCACCCGGTGCCGGGGCCCCAGCCACGAGTTGGTCGCGAACGACGAGGATCCGCTCGGGGAGGCCGGCGACCGCGGGTTCGAAATTTGCAATACCGCCGACAATGATGGCCCCCGATGCGCCGCCCTGCACGGCAGCCTCAGCAATACCGTGGACGTGAGGGTGATACCAGTACATCCCGGGCGGCTCGTTGGTCGGAAAATGCAGGGTGTACTGAAAGCTCTCGCCGGAGTTGATGATCGTGTGAATCACCTGGTCACTGTGGCACGCGGGAGAAGTGTTCGTGCCGTGGTAGTGAACGTTCAGCGAGGTGATGGTCATCGTCGCATCACCACAGCGATTCGACGAATTGGAGACGACCTCGGTCGGGGATCCCGGCGGAGGTGCCGGCACCTGGTTGGTGACGGTGACATTCAGTGTGTCACCGGGCAAAACGTGGAGAGTGGGTCCTTCAAAACCATTGGGAGTGGTGAAACAAAACAGCGTGCGACCCGCCGAGTCCACGGTGGTGAAGTAGTTAAAAGTCACGTTGAGTACGCCTCTTGAGCTAAAGAGCTCGGGCGGCGCCGTCACCACACTGCCGGCCGCGGGGCGGGGGCAAGGAGAGCCGCTCTGCGCGAATGCAGACAGCGGGAAGAGAATCAAAAGACCAACTATGAGCAGAAGGTGACGAGCGCTCCTAACCATGTCGAGTTCCCCCTTTGACGGTGTTCCCTGAAACGAAGGGGGGTTCTAGCACCAGGATCGGCGCCGGAACATGAACCCGAGTATCCATCCAGTACTGGATAGTTTGATCCACGCCGACGCGGCGACCTTCTAAGGATCGCGGCGGGCATCGCCGCCCGCCCATCTCACAACACCCTGACAGGGCTCGAGGAAACGGGTGACGTTGGGAAGAAAACCCATCGTTCTAACCAGGGCGAATGCCCGGATGTCAGTGTGTGGAAGTGCTTCCTGTAGCTTGGTGGCAGCAGCAAGTATGGTGCGGCCTTTTGTGATGACGTCGTCGACGAGGACAATTCGTCGGGGCGCATCGGAAAGGTCGAGCACGGAAAATGAATCGCAGTGTTGTTGAAGGGTTGGACGATCGGCGTTGAGTGCCGTCGCGGACTTACGAACTGGGAAACGACGCTGCAGGCCCGGCCAGACGGAGCCGCCCAGTCGAACGCCGTGCAATGCCAGGGCGAGACGTTCGGCGGCCCACACCCGGGTTGCGGATGGGTTACTGCTAGGGACCGGGACGAAAGTCACGTCTGCGCCGAACACGTCCCCCAACCATTGATATCTCGAAGTCTGTTCGCGAACGACGCCGGCGTAGGCTGGAAGCCACTCCGGATCACCTGACTTCAGCCTCGCGCATAGCTGACGCGATACCTCGGAGACGAAGCCGCCTCCTCGCGGCGAATAGATGTAACACGAGCAATACGAAACGCTGCGGAGGGCTGGATAAAAACGCTCGTCCGGTGAACCGAAGGTTGAGCTCTCTAGGCTACATGCCGGAGTCGTCCTCGAGACCCGGCGGGGATGCGGGTGCAGCGTCTCGATCCGCCTCGCGGTCCACTCGGGGCTCGCGGTCCGTGCGGGATTCCCGATCCACGCGGGACTCGCGGTCCATGCGGGGTTCGCGACCCCGATCGGGTCCCGAGCGGTGCTCCTCGTGCCGTTCTTGGCTTTTGTCCGTGGCCGCCCGCTCTTCGGAACTACTTTCCGCCTCCTTTGGCCGCATGCGCAACCAGGATTGCACGGCGTCGCGGCGGATTTCCGCAACGCTCCTCGTATCGACCACCTTCTCGTCCTGCGAACTGGTCTTTTCGGCGGGCGCGAGTTGGTTCGAGCGGTCCACACGGGCAGCGACTCGCGCTCTGTAATCCTCCCGCAATCGCGCACGCACTCCCGGATCCAGTTCTTCCACCTTGCCACGATAGAACTCCATGGGGATGTGAACCATCGGCTGTCTGTCAATTCCTTGTGCCGCCAGGCTCCGATGATCGACGCGTGCCTCGATGTTAGCGTCGCGCAGCGCCCCGTTCATAAGCGCGGCCCATCGCTCGCGGACGGCCGTGTACTGCTCACTACCGTCGGGCATCCCCCGTTTTGCGCGCTCCAAGGCTCCCATATCGAGCCCCGCTTTCGCACCTAACCCAGTCGGTGTCACCTCGCGGGTCGTGGTCAACAGGTGGGCGTGAAAATGACGCGGATCCCCGCCCGCCTTGGGGTCGTGAATCGCCAGGTCCACGGCTGTGCCATTCCGGTCCGAAAGCTCCCGGGCGAAGGAACGCGCCAGCGCCAAGCGTTGTGTCGCAGACAATTCGGATGGCAGAGCAACCTGGAATTCCCGTGCAACCCGGGAATTGTGCCGCTTCTCCGCGGCCTCCGCAGCGTTCCAGAGACTAGCTCTGTCCCGCGCCCACTCCATCGACGATTCACCGAATTGGGATGGCAGAAAAATCTCGGTGTGCGTGACATCCTTTCGGCGTAAGTGGTTGTGCACCTTATCCGTGCGCTCATCTCGGATGCGCTCGCCGGCACGATATGCCGCTGCCGCTGTAGCCTTCTGACCTGCGGAGCGTTTGATGGGTTTGATGTCGATGCGAAACATAGCCATGCGACCACATCCTCCATGATGCGTCGGTAAAAGTGATCTCTCCGCCTATCGGGAGAACGCTACGCGTAGCCACTCACTGGACGACGCCGTCTTCAGATAACCGGTGAGATCGGGAAGTTGCTCGAGTTCGGAAGCCATCACCGCGGCCTCTGTCACGTGTTGCTCGCTCGTACTCGTGGAGCGGCGGGAGCCGCGCGACATGAATGAGCCATCGCGGTCACGACCTCGGGACGTCTGCCGGCGGATGATCTCGCGCTCGCCGATGAGTCGGGAAGCAAACTGCGACGTGCCACCGTTTTCGCTCCCTGAGCACCGCAGGATCAAAGTGTTACCGCAATTTTCGACGATTGTTTGGGCCTCCCCGATGCCGTACGTACTCGAAACTTGGGCGATGGACTGAAATCCCAGCACGCAGCGGCCGCCAAATTTCCGCAACCGCGCCAGCGCATCCTTCAGACCGTCGATCGCTCCCAGCGCATCGAGCTCGTCCACCACGAACCATAAACGCTGATCTTCCTCGGGGTGACTCATCGTCTCGACAATGGCCAATCGCATCCAGGTTGCAATGATCGACCGAAGCGCCGCGATCTGCCCGGCCTGGTACGGAATGAACAACACGCCACGGCCGGACTGCACCCAGTTGCGTACGGAGAACGAGAGCGCCCGTTGATCTTTGATGTACGCCAGTGCGGCGGCCGCCGAACCGGCAACGGACCGGATCGACCCAAACATGCGCGCGTTGTCGGGCTCGAGGAATGGCTGCGCGGGGGTTCCGGCCACGATCGGTCGCAACTCCGAGCTAGGAGCGATTGCAAGGAGTCGCCAAAGTTCCGCCACATCGTGCGGGCCGCATTGATGACACCGACGGATGACGGCCGCGAGAAAGGTGCGAGCATAACCGCGCCACTCACGACCGGAGGCGTCCTCCGTGGACGGGATCAGACCCCCGGCAAGCTGATCTATGTCGTAGATCTCGCGGATCTCAGTGAACGGATTCCACTTCACCGCATGCTTCTCGAAGGGATTCAGAATGACATCGCCACGGTATCGATCGTAGAAGGAAAGCAGGTAGCCACTGTCGGGATCGGTGATCACCGCACGATCACCCCGCTCTAGCGCACACCGCAGTAACTCACGGATTGCGGTCGACTTGCCGGTACCCGTCGTGCCGATGAGCTTGAAATGTTTGGTCTCATCCAAGGGGGCAATTCGTACTCCACCCAGCGTCAAGGAAGGCTCCCCCGAGGCTCTGCTTAACCGCATCGCTTTGAGTCGCGCCCGACCCCCCTCGAGTATCTTTGCTCCACGCTTGTGTACGTCGCGCGATGTGGGCCGCCATACCAGGCAGAGCGCCAGCACGAGCGTCAGCGCACCCAGCGCGGCCACGATAGATTTCCAACCGCTCGTCCACTCGAGCAAACCCGCTCGCACCATCATTAGCCAGTCCATAACTTCAATACCCCCTGACGACGAAATAGTCGGCAGCCTCGCCATAGACCGGCGCCTTGCGGTCAACCCGCACGCAGAGGCGATCCGTCCCACCACAACGACGTAGATCGACACGGCCGCCACGCTGCTCCAGGTGCACGACATTGGAAGCGAGTTCGTCGCGCTTCGAACGCAGAGCGGCAAGCTCGCTCTGGGAAGGAAGAAGCCACCACTCCGCGCACATCGGAATGGCCGCACACAGTAAAGTCAGGCCAACACTCCATAGAACTACCCTGGTGTTCGCTGAGCGTCCCAACTTTCGAAGCGCCTCGGCGGCACGTTTGCTCTCACCTCCTAGAACCTGGAATTCTTCAACGAGCGTACGCCGGATCTCCTCGCGTACGACGTCGTCAAGATCAGCTATATGAGCTTTGAGCCTCTCGAGAGCGGTCTCGGCAAGCGCCTGCTGTGCGTGTGCCGCTTCCATCAGCAACCCAAGTTTCATGGTGTTATCGTCCACGCTCATCTCCTAAGTTCCGCTACGGTTCAAAACCATCGTTGGCTCTTCCTCGCTCGGGAGTGGCGGGACCGCCAGCATCACGGGTTTTCAACTCGCCCCAAGTCCTTGTCGCATCGGTGCGCGCACGGACCGACGCTTCGTCTGCACGCGCCGCCGCCGGCGGATTCAAGGCCACCCGGCGCCACTCAGGACGGGACGCGAACTTCAGATAGCCCTTGAGATCGGACAACTGCTCGATTTCCGAATCCAGCACCGCGGGCTCGATGTTGAGATGCTGTGAGCGGGTCACGGATGACAACAACTGCAGTCCTCGTCTCGAGCGGGATTCGGAAGTCCGAAGGACCTCACGCTGTCCGATGAGACGGGAGGCAAACTGCGAGGTGCCTCCGTTCTCACTCCCCGCGCAACGCAAGATCAGGGTGTTGCCGCAGTTCTCGACAATCGTCTGGGCCTCGGCACGCCCATAGGTGCCTGATACTTGTGCGATGGACTGGAACCCCAGCAAGCAACGGCCACCAAACTTGCGCAGGCGCGCCAGGGCATCCTTCAGCCCATCGATCTGGCCGAGCGCGTCCAGTTCATCCACTGCGAACCATAAGCGCTGGTCACCCTCTTCCCGATTCATAGTCTCGAAGATGGCGAGACGCATCCATGCTGAGACTGTCGAGCGCAAGGCGGCGATCTGACCCGCCTGATAAGGAATAAAGAGCACGCCCCTGCCACTCTGCACCCAGTTACGGACGGACAGCGGAGACCCCTTCTGCTCGCCGATGTATCGGAGGGACTCCACGGCAGAACTGGTGACGGAACGAATCGAATCGAACATGCGAACGTTGTGCTCATCGAGGAATGGCTGCGCGGGGGTACCTTCAACGAGGGTTTTGAGCTCCTTGGTGTTGGCGGTCACCAGAACCCGGTAAAGCTCAGAGACGTCCTTGATACCACCGGCACGCGTCTGCTCGACTACAGCGCTGAGGAACGTGCGTCCGTAGGCGCGCCAACTACGCTCAGACCCATCGTGGTCCGGAATGAGCGAACGGGCGAGTTGAGCGACGTCATAGTCATTTTCAATCTCGCCGTACAAATCCCATTTGGCCGCTCTGGGCTCGAAGGGATTCAGGATCACATCACCCCGCCGCTCGTCATAGAAGCGCCTGAGATAGCCTCCGTCCGGATCAGCGATGATGGCGCGGTCGCCCCGCTCGAGCGCACCCGCGAGCACTTCGCAAATCGCGGTGCTCTTGCCGGTTCCGGTCGTGCCGATGAACTTGAAGTGTTTGGTCTCGTCTGCGGTGGGTATCCGCATTCCGGCGAGAGTGAGCGACGCCTCGCGCCTATGCCCTGCCACGGAGGATTCACGCCCGTTTTCACGAGCCACCCGAGTCTGTCGCCGTGAGGGCACCTCAGAGTCGGCAATGAGAGTGCCACGTTGATGGGACATCGACGCGGGCGCATGTTTCGCGATGACGCGTCCGCTGACATAGCCCACCGCCGCACAAACTCCAATGCCGGCCGTAAGTTGCATCAGCCCGCCATTGGCAACCCCCAGTCCACGCAGTACCGGATGGACGATTGCCGTGCTCATACCGGCAAGTAGGGTCACTGGGACCGCCAGAATCGGCGACCATAGCAACTTCCGCATTTGCGCCCGGCCTCGCACCAATGCGGTGAGCATCGGGCCCTGCACGGTCGCGTATCCGAATGCCAGACCTGACCATCCGTGTGTCAGAGCGTGCAGTCCAGTGGCTAAGGTCGACAACATTGCAGCTCTCTATTCCAGCAAAGTCCGATCGCGGCGTTTGCGCTCGGGCTGAAACCAGATTTCCTTGATGAACCGCTCGTGCCGCTCGACACCGCACTGAATCACGACATCCACGAGCAGATATAGCAGGCTTTTGATGTCGCGCCGGGGCAAGTCACGCCCGCCAGTGCTTTGTTTCACCAACAGCACGAGTTGCTCGAAGGCGAGCTCCGCGCTAGCGGCGTGTACGCTGGTAATCGAGCCCGGATGACCGGAGTTCACATTGCGCAGATAGTCGAATGCCTCCTCCGACCGTAGCTCCGCCAGCAGAATCCGGTCGGGCCTCATTCTCAGACAGCACTCGAGCAACTGCTTCGGCGTGACGTGGGCCTGCCCCTGGTCATCCTTGCTGTAGAAAAGGCGTACATGGTTGGCGTGCCGGTCGAGGACCAACTCCTGCGCGTCCTCGATCGTCACCAGGCGCTCATCGGGCGGAATCTCCCTGATCAACGCCTTGGTCCAGGTCGTCTTGCCCGAGCCGGTGGGCCCCGACACGAGGATGTTCTTTCGGGCCTTGACGGCGAGACGCATGAAGGCTTCGTATTGACCGGCCGCGAGCAGGCGTAGGAGTTCCGCCTCGATCTCATCCAGGGCCTCTCCTGCATGTCGGGTTGTGCGGAAGATGCCACGAGCGGCCAACTCGTCGATCGACCAAACGGTGTCCGACGGCCGCCGGATGGTGATCGCTACGCATCCCAGAGTCGTCGCGGGAGGCAACACGATCTGCACCCGCTCGCCGCCCGGCAATGAGCCTGACAGCAAAGGGCTCGACTCATCGACCCGTTGCCGCGTCGAGTGGGCGACGAGCTTGGCCAACCGCCGACACCAGTCGAAGTCAGCGAACGGCAGGGACTGCCGTCGCCAGCCTCCCCGCGTTTCGACAAATGCTTCCGACGGGCGGTTGATGCAGATCTCTGTCACGTCGGGGTCGGCGAGCAGAGGCCGAAGCGCCAGCAACGTGAGTTCGAGCGCAGATGGTTCGGCAGGAACATGGCGTGACTCAATGGCACACGACACCTCCTGCACCGAATCAGAGGCCAGCGGCGCGGAGTTCATATACAGGCCTGAAGTCAAGGTCGCGCGCCACCAGGATCTGGATGCGGTCACCCTGATGCTTGGTCACGGTGGGCGCAATGTTGATGGTTCCCTTGAGCACGTCGGTGATGGCACCTTGCGACGCCGACGGGTTGTAGATAATGGCACCGCCTCCACGGGTGGCCGACTGCACAGCCGCCTGCATCGCGCCATCGACTACCGAAATCAGCAGCGCACCGCCAAAGCGATCCCAGAAATGGCGGTTGACCTCCCCGGGCAGGCCAGACCGGCCCAGTTCGTCAGTGCCCGGCGAGTCGAGCGGTACCAACACGCCCGTCGGAGTCCGCGCCTCCGTCCAGAGCACGAACACCCTTGCAGCGCCGTTTTGCACATCGCCTCGTGTCTCACCTACCAGCTTCGAGCCCCGCTCGAGCAGAACAACCTTCCCGTCGACGCCGAATGTGTCGGTCGCAGTGACGCAAGTCGTCATTCCTGGCAGCGTCGAATCAATGGCCGTTTCCAGAGTGCAGTCGATAAACGCTCCTTTCGGCAACAGGAACTGTTGGGTCGGAAGCGTCTGCGCTCGGGCGGGGGTTGCAACACCGGGTCGTAGAAGAGTCATGAGGCCGTCCTCGCTTCGGTTACCTGGAATTGGGTTGGCTACTGCACGACTAGCAGCCATCATGGCTGCGTCGGCTCCGGGCAATTCGCCGGACGTGCCTACCGGCGACGCCGGCCGCAAGGAATCACGCGCGAACGCCGCACCGGTTAGGCGACGGTCGGAGGGGGTCTGTGGTTGCGGATAGGGACCCGCACCCGTGTAGGGAGGCATGGAGCCGCCTGCGGCACTCCAACTTGGGTGCGCCTGTTCCAACGGCAAACTAGCGGGGGCGAAAGCGGTCGGGGGCGCGTCCTGGATGCGCTGGCCGCCGGACACCGATTCGGCGTCAGCTCCGGGCAGAATACCCGACTGGGCGGGTAGCCCCACCCGAGGCGGCTCGACCCCACCCAACGGGGGCAACGCCATTTCTCCTCGAGCCTTGTCGGCAGCGGCCGTTTGGACGGCCTGTCGCGCCTGTTTCTGCCGACCCAAGGCGTTGGCGTAATACCAGGACAAGGCGCCCAACCCCAGCGCCATCATGAGTCCGGCTGCAAGAACGCTGCTGACTCTCGACTGCAGAGAACGCGTGCTGTTGACAGTTGGAGCACCGCGCTCCCCTCGAACCGCATCGCTATCGATCTGCGAGTCTGACGACCGCGTCCGTCCCGATGGACTCTCCCCACCGCTCTCCAGAGTTCTCTCCGGGCCGTTCATGGGCGACCTCCTTGCGTTACGCGCTCAACTGCCGGCGACACGGTTCCCGAATCCAGTCGCTCGCCGCCTCCGTCAAATGACTCGTTCACCACACAACCTCTGAGAAGGCCGCGGCGCAGGACGAACCGCTTCGCAACCCTGTGAATGACCACATCGCCCGCATCCACGCTGAAATTCAACAAGGACTCACTGCCGTCGTCATTGCGAACGAAAATGGCGGGTAATTCGGCGTGGGCCCCAAAGCGCAGCCGCGTGTGCACACCGTCATCCGACGCGGCAATCGGCTTTAGCGCTGGGAAGCCGCAGTACCAGTAATCGAAGTTCCTCGGACGCAACGCCGCCGCGCTATCGAGCTGATGTTCGATCTTTGCCGCGGTATCCACAGCCGCGGGCGGCTTGGGATAGGTGAATCGCAAAACGTAAGTCACGTCGGGCTCGCGTGAATCCGGGTGTTCCGCGCTTGCGGTGTAGTCGAACTGATATTCGCGGCGGTTGGTGAGTACCGTCAGATTGGTACTGACCTTCGAAGCCTTGGGCTTCAGGAACAGGTGATTGCCTTGCGAGGCGAAGGCGAGGCCCTCGATATCGCCGGCGCCCAGGCCGATGAATGCCTCGTCCGGCTCAAACTCCAGATCGATCTGATAGCCCACGTATCCGACCAAACGGTAGACACGGTCGCCGCTGTAGGCCGCCACGCGGATGCGGGTGTCAGAATCGGCTTTTACAGGCACTGCTGTCTCGGCGGTTGCACCGAACGCGATAGGGGCGAGACAGATGGCCAGCGCCAGCGAGCGAGCTCTCGGCAGCGCCTTCGTCGGCGCAGGTCGCGCAGCGTGCGCCACTGATGTACTTCGATATCCGTTGTTCATCGCGAATTCCTCAATGTCCTTATTGGGTTGTGGCCGGAGTAGTGGCGAGCACCTCGGGCTCCGAGACGAGCTCCACGATTTTGAAACCGAGCGGATCCCAGCGCCGAACCCGCGGGTCCTTCGAGACCGCTGTGTAGACGTACTGGAGTGTCGCGATCCAATGCGTGAGGTGCTCCGCCCCTCCGCTTCCTTGACGCTCGGCCTTCACATAGCGCACTTGCGCAAGATCGGAAACGCCGTTGCCGCGCTGGAAAAAGCTTACCGACTCAACCTGCGCACGCACCGTGCTGCCGTCCTTGTGAACGTTAAGCGGGGAGGCAGGGTTGTTCTTGTTCCAGAGTGTCGACCATGCCTGATTGCGTTGCGCCGCGTGAAAGGCTCCGCACTCCTCGTAGTCGCTCTCGGCTGTCTCGAAGTTGAATCGTTCGCAGATGGTGATGTAGTGAGTGACGAAATAGCGTGTCACCGCCTGGTCAACGGTGGCGTCCCCGGCATAGACAGGGACGACGTCGACTATGCCGGTGGTGTTGTCGACGCGTACCACGAAAGGCTCGACGCGCTTCAGAGGCATCAACAGCAGCAGCGACGCTCCACCCGTCACTGCACAGACCCAGCCGGCTCCAGCAACACGCCAGCCAGCTCGGGCACTGCGATGTGCCTCCGCGACCCGGTCGTCGTCCCAGGAGGTGCCCTCCCGAAAATAGGCGTCGAGCGCTTGTTCGGCCGAGGCGGTCTTCATGGCTGTCCCGTTGGGGCATCAGTCGCGGTCGCCGCGGGCGATCTCGATGGTTGCGAACCGGGCGGGTGCAAACCGGGCGCTGGGGAAACACGACCTCGCGGCTCCGCCACCGAGGCCGCCCGGTTGGGTAGATTGATCGGGCGCAGGTGCTTGTTACAACGCACGCCGTACGATGAACAGGCGCCTACCAGCGCGAGCAGTCCGATGAGCCAGAGTCTTCTCATAATTCCTCCGTGTTGAGCCGTAGTGGATATCCGTGTCACGCTCGCCCCAGCCTTACGCTCCACAAGACCAGGCGACTTACGGTGCCAAAGCTGTTGAGAGATACGCCGCTAGCCAATCCTGACGCGATAGGCATCACCTGCCGCATCACCAGAAAGACGAGCACTGCGACGAGAACCATATTCAGCGAGTCGACTGTGGCAACGCCGGAGCCGCGCGCAGCGGTTTGGCTCGCGTAGGACGCCACTATCTGTAACAACAATGTCGCCACCAGCACCGTCAGAATCGTGATCAAGGCGTAGTTGGTGAGCTGCGCGATCCAGGAATCGAACAGCCTTCTGGTGCTATCGAAAAACAGGGCCGCGAAAAATAGTGGCCCTAGGGCGAGTAGCACGGACAAAGCAATGCTGGAGAGGGCGATCAGGAACATGGTGTAGACGCAAAGCAGTCCCACGAGAAGCCAGACGACCATGCCGGCAACGTAGTACCCGTAGTCTTTGAACCACCCTCCGTTGCTGAAGAGAGAGCCCGCGACGGCGCCCCCGCTGTTCCAGATGGTGTCGATCGTCGTGACAGGATCCGCCGTGCCCACCACGGCAGCCGCGAGTTGCGTCGGGGCCTTATAGAAGGTATCGACGATCAGAGAGTTATAAAGCCACAATTGCAGAGCGACCCCGAGAACGACTGCCAGGGTAATGAGGCGCTTCAGTCCGGTGACGAATGGCTCTTCTATCCTTCCGGTGAGCTGCAGATAGCCCCACACCATGACATACACGATGCCGAAAGTGACGATCGCGGGCTCCAGGGCCGATGCCACTTTCACCGTGTTGGCACCGATATAACTCGCAAGCTGGCCGTTCAGCCAGGTCCAGAAGGTTTGAAAGAATCCCACGGCCTACCTCCTCTCTCATCCCTGCGTCAGGGGGTTGGTTGAAAGCGGTTGGCAAACTGCCCGTGACCGGCCACGGTCTGCTCGCGAGCGCGTTGCTGGTTCGCCCATTGCTCGGCCTGGGCGCTTTGGTAGAGCACTTGCAGCTTGGTCTGCTCGTTCTGCAACATCCCCATCTCAGCGGCGATCCGTGCATGAAGGTCCAGGGCGGATTTCTGATCGCCTGCACGACCAATCGCGTCAATCAATTGCTGCAGGGACGCGAACCGGTTGCTGGTCGTGGCCAGCGCCTGATGGGACACGGCCTGCAGCAAAGCGACGGATTGCCGCCCTGACTGCATCTGTCGATTCGCCGCGGGAGACAGGCCGGCCAACTGCTGCGTCGATAGGACGGCGTTGGAGCTCAGTGCGGTATTGAAATCGCCGGTCAACGCAGGATAGCTGCTGTTCGCGCTCTGGAAAGCGCCTTGCAAGCCGCTCCAGTTGGGCGGCAGATAGTTGCGGACGGTCCCACCGAGAAGTTGCTCCATACCGCGATCACCGACGGTCGAGCGATAGGCCGTCTGCGCTTGGGCGAGATCAGCCTGTGCGGTACTGAGCTGCTGTTGCAAGGTTCTGACTTGAGACACCAATTGCGTCACCGATGCGACATCGATTACGGCGAACTGCGCCTGAGCGACGGGCACGCCGCCACCCAGAACCGCGAACGCGAGCAACAAACGTCTTCCTGAAATGGACATGACACTCTCCTTATTGATGACGTCCTGACCGGGTATGCTCAGGCCGACGCGCCTGGCTCCATGAAAACCGGTAACCACCGTGCGGGATCGGAGCCCTGCTCCGTCATGATCCGATGCATACGCTCTACCTGACTCGCCCGGCCCGAAATCACTGCCAGCTCGCCGCCGAATCCCTGTAGATCGAGCCGGCAGACGACGCTGTGGTGCCCCTGTTTCACCAGAAACATTCTCGACCCAGGCGCAAGCTGCTCTTTGATGAGGCGAAATTCCCGCTCAGTGAGCCCGAAGCCGCCGGTATATTCCGCGGCGCCGGCTTCGGAGTTGGGGAAGAACACCTTGGTCGGTGTCTGCTCGATGATCGTGCGACTGATGGGACTGTCGAGCACGTCGCTGGCGCTCTGGGTCGCCAGGCACATCACACCATTCAACTTCCGCCAGGTCTTGGGGCCGTCTTTGGCAAAACCCTCGAAAGCCGGGTCGGCCAGCAGACGCCAGAACTCATCCATCCAGCAGACCAGTCGCCGGCCATCGAGAAGCTGGCGCACCAGATGGAACAGGTACAGCGTCACCGGGGCGCGTGTCACCTCGTTGCCCAGAAACTCGGTGACGTCGAAGCCCATCACCGGATGCCCTGGCAGCGTTCGCACGATGAGGTCTTCAGGATTGTCGAACACCCAGGCGTAATCGCCTTGGCTCACGGCGCACCAACGCGCCAACCGTGCAAACATCCCCTCTGTATCCGTGGTGTCGAGAAACTCTATGAGACGCGATAGGCGACGAGCGCGCATATCCAACGCCAGTGTCCCTCGCAACGCCTGATCGAGGTCAACGCTCTCTCGAACGGTAAGTGTCGGGCGGCCGCCGGAACACGCGAGGGCGCGGAGCCAGGACTTCAGAAACTCGAGATGACCGGGCGTCGGCTCGAGCTGCAGCGGATTGAATCCCGTGGGCACGCCGTCTTTTAGAGGCAGGTATTCCCCGCCCAGCGCTCGCACCAGAATCTCCAGGCCGCGGTCCTTGTCAAAGATCACCTGCGTCACACCCTGACGATGCAACATGGCCACCAGAAACCCGATAAAAACAGTCTTACCGGAGCCGGTTGGGCCGCAGATGAAGGTGTGCCCGGTATCTTTGCGACTGCCCCCATCGGGATCCGTCGGGTCGCTCGCGTGCAGCGAGAAGTAGTAGGGTGAGTGAGCGCTCGTCGACAACAGCGCAAGCGCTTCACCCCAGTGGTTTCCAGAAGCACGTCCGGCAGGGTAGTTGTGGAACGGCATCATTGCGGCGAAGTTGCGGGACGTAATGGGCGCCTTGCGCGGACGCATGGCGAAATTACCCGGCAGTTGCGCCCAGAACGCCGCCTCCAGAGCCAGATCCTCTCGGGCTACTGTCATTCCAGTGTCGGCCAGGAGACTGCGAGCCAGCGCGACACGATCGTTCAGAACTTTGAGCCGTTCGGGACCCGTCGCCGCGCCGCTGTCGGAATCGATGTCGGCGAGTACCTGCAGACAGAAATGATGGTCGGCCATCACAAACTCGTTGCTGGTCAGAGCATCGAGAGCGTCCTTGAGCTCCGCGGTCTGCGACACGGCGAAGTCACCGGCATTACCCAGTCTATGGAATTGTCTCTGCAGCAAGCCCTGGCTGGCGGCCTTCGACAAAAAGGTGAAGGACTGAGTCAACACGAGTGGAAACGGCGCGGACAGCAGCCGGTTGTACATGCCGACGGTAGTGGGTGTTGGATATTCCTTGATGCCGAGGATCGCTCCGACCCGCGTACAGTCCGGGGTGCGATATTCGATCGCCTCCGCCCCGAAGAAGAGGCGCGTCGTGGCTAATGCATCGTTAAGGGGCCCCCGTGGAAGGGGAATCCGTTGCCACTCGCCATTCACCAATGCGCCTAAATACTCGAGCACGGAAGAGCACCACGTATTCCGGTCTCTGTAGACTCCGAGAAGCTCGGGCTCGTAGTGAGCAAGCGACGCCAACAATGTCTGCCCGAGCTTCGCGCAAGCATCGAGTGCATCGGAGAGTTCGAGGCGCGAGGCGTCGGGCTGCGCTCGCGATAGCAGCCGGACGATCAAGCCCGTGGCGACAGTGGCAACGGGACGATAGAGCACCGCCAAATACAACTCGTTGACCATGAGCGTCTGGGCAGCCAACCGCCCGCGATACTTGGTGGCGAGAGTCTGTGCAAAGCCGTCTTCCCGCTCATCAGGAAGGCTGCAGCGCTCGCGACGCCTTACGACCTGGGCCCAGAGAGCGACATTAGGACTGGCGATGTTCCTCCAGAGAATGTTCAGACGCTCGCTCAGCGTGTTCAGGAGGTCGTCGTCGGCGCTCTCGAAGCTCGCACCGCCCAGACGAAATACCTGGAGGTAGTCACCGGAACCAGTCCTGATGACATGCTCCGAAACATGAGCGCGGTAGGGGATGTGTCGGGCGGCCGTCAATTCCCGGCGTAACGCGCTGGCTCGCTTGAAAGTCAGCATGACAACCTCCGAGTGGGCAGTGAGGTCAGGATCACATTGACGCCGTTCGTGTATTCTTTGCCACGACCCCCGGAGAGATGCAGCACGAGCGGGCTGTAACTGCTCGCCCTCCACACCCAGAGGTTCCCGAGGAGCGCGGGCATGCGGGTTCGCCCCCACAGGAGAACCAGATCGAAGAAGCGCGGGTCTCGCGCACACAAAAGCGCGCAGACGGCGTGAACAGGTACGCTCAACAGCAACGTGAGGAGGTTCTTCGTCACCAGGAACGCCTCCATGGTGAACACGAGGTTGAAGAGCAGAGCGGCGTAGGTAACGCCCCATCGCATCGGTGGCCGCGTGGCACCTACGAACAGGGGGTCGGCGCGGAGTCCTTCGGGGGGTGCGCTCTGGTGGCCGTTCTGACGTGTGCTCGTAGTCATGCCGTCAGACTCCGAACATGCCGCGCACCCAGTTCACGATCTGAGGTGCGCCGAAAGCCATCGCGATCCCCAGGATCGCTCCGATGCACCAACCCCAGGACATGCGCGCCGCCATGGCCATGGCGCCCAGCACCATCACCAGAATGATTGCAATCGGCGTGAGCCACGCGAGAATGTTGGTCTGAAGCGCCGTGGCGCCCGTCATGAACGGCGAGGTCGTCTGTGCCAGCGCGAGATCTGGCGCGCTCGAAACCCACACAGAGAATGCCACTGGCAGACTCATGTTGATCCAGTCGAGCGCCGTATTGGCTCGACCGAGCAGCACGCCGAGCTCATCAAGATGAAATCGCTTCCTCATCAGCCTTACTCCGTGGCAGTTGTTCCTAGCGTTATAAGTAAGATGTGCGGACGACTTTGGTGTGGTCGTCAGGCAGCGGAGGCCGTGGCGCGCCGGCTTGAACGGCCACCGCCCGTTTTTTCGCTCCCGCGGTTCGCGCCCGCGCTAGCGGCTCGGCGAGCGCCATCTTTGGTCGTACCGCTTGCGACATGGTTTGCGCCGCCGCCCGCGCCGGCGACCTCGCTCGCACCAACATCGTCAATGCCTTTGGCTATTGGGCCGGCGGTAGCGGCGGTGGCGGCGGTGTCCAAATCGGCGCCAGCGGTCGGACCCGCTTCGTTGTTCACGCCCGCATCCTCATTGCCGACGACAGGGTCATCGGCTCCCCCAACTGTCCTATCCACGGTGGTGGCCGGGGAATCCGCTGCAGCACGTAAATGCGAACCGGAAGTGTCGTCCGCGTGCGGAACTACATTGGCGCTCCGGCCGAGGCTCAAGTACGCGCCATTGTTGGCACTTCGGTCGCGACCATTCGCCCGCTCTTCACGCTTGGTTCTTCCGGGCGCGCCGAAACGGAATCCCTGTACGACGAATGAATGGTCGTACTGTTTCTCCCCCTGCTTATCGGTCCAATTGCTGCCGCGTACGCGAGCCTCGACGAAGAGTTGATCGCCTTTCCTCGAGTGGCGCGCGATCGCCTCACCGAGGGCGCCAAAGGCGACAAACCACAGGCTCGTCACTACTTCGCGTGCCGAGCCCTCCTCGTCCTTGCCCGCGTAGTCGTTGCCGACCAGGCAGAATTTTGTATAGGCCGTGCTCCCCTTCGCAACTAGCTCCGGGTTTCGGGCCAGTTGACCGACGGCCGTTAGTGTAAAGCTGTTCATATGCGATTCTCCGCGACGCTCGCGTCCGTGTTGGTAATGGTGAAATCGACGGGAGCCAGTCTAGAGATCTCGCTGGGGAAGAGAATCCCGATAGGCTGCGTGTTTGTATAGAAATAAGAAACGCAGCGCATCAATGCTTCACAACGATCTGAATCGTGTATTGTTATATCGTCTATCCGCAGCTCAGGACCTACGGCAATGGCACTTCGTAATTCAACAGTTGAAGATGGCTCTCTCGAAGAGTGCCTGGACGAGATCAATGATTTCGTGCAGACACTGACACGTTATCCGCCGCGAATGATCGCGATGGCGATCCGCGCTCACCTGGAAATTTTGCTGCGCGCAATGCTCGATTGCGACTTATGTACGCGCGAAGACGTTCAACAGTTCGCGCGAGAACTGCAGCAGGAAGTGCTAGAGGAAAGCGACGCTTGATCTCGCACGCACAATCTCACGCGTAACCACACGTATGTGTACGGTGCCGAACCGACGCATTTAGCAAACTTAATTCTTGCAGGAGTTGCGCTACCTGGCGCAAATTTAGGGAGTATTTTTCATGGACATCATTCCCGGATCTGTCATGAAACCACTGAAGAGCATTACGGCCATCGAATTCGAAGGGCGCTGCAGAGAGCTCATCGAGCAGGTGCGTCGCACACGCCAACCGCTACTGATAACTCACAAGGGCAAACCGTTAGCCCAGATCTTGCCCTACACCTCCAGGAAGATGCGCGGCAAGAAGGCGCAGCGGATAGAGCCCTCGAATCCATTGAAGGGCAGCATTTTGTATCAGGGGGATCTGGTCTCACCAATCGACGTCAAGTGGGATGTGATGTCTATACAAGTACTTGAATAAATATTTAGTATCTGTATAATTGGCGATGTCAGCTACGCGTAAACCGCTATATTTCATGGGCTCAAGTCATGGCGACCTGAAGTCCTTTCCCGATGAGGCCCGGCGGGACGCTGGTTTCAATCTGAATTTTGTGCAGCGGGGCCTCAGTCCGGAAAACTGGAAGCCAATGAACACCGTCGGTGCTGGCGTTAATGAGATCCGCGTACGTGATGCGACCGGAGCTTATCGGGTGATCTATCTGGCCACGCGACCTGAAGCAGTTTACGTACTGCATTGCTTTCAGAAGAAGACGGAGAAGACGAGTCAACACGATATCGATCTGGCCAAGATTCGATTCAAGGCCATACCGAAACCTGCGAGAAGTAAGGTATGAAAAAGCGTACTCACAGTGAACACGGGCCGCGCCATATCACTCCGGCCAGCCGCAGCGTGTTTTACGATCTCGGCTTCGATGAGGCCGAGGCACGCGTACTCGAGATACGCGCGGATCTGATGACGGCACTGCGTAAACACATCGAGAAGCAGGATTGGACGCAAAGCGAAGCCGCCAAGAAGCTCGGCACCACGCAGCCGCGGGTATCAGCTCTGATGAAGGGTGCGTGGCGGGATTTCAGTGCGGATATGCTGCTGGTGCTGGCAGGTCGCGTGGGATTGCGGCCGACATTGAAATTGGTCGCTTAGCACCCGATTAGGTCGCGACGATCTGGCGCCTCCGCACTAGCGCCACGTAAACGCTAAATACAACCCCGCGATAATCAGTGCCAACGACACCGGGGCCACGATCATCGCGTAAAGCCCGACGCGCCCCCGGCCGGCTTTAACCTCCAGGTAGACCTGCTTGATGGAGCGGCGGCTCCACATCTGCGACCGCCCCAGTCCTGTCGCTGAGAGCAGTCCGCCGAGACAGATCAGCAGAGTACTCAACTTCATTGCGATCCCGTGCGCGTACCCTGCTCCATTCCCGACCCCAACCCCGGCGCGACCGCGACCCGCCAGGAGGTTGTGGTCACTCCCCGTCGGCGCTACTCCGGGCCTCGGCACTACGGGCGTCGGTGCTGCGACCCGACTGCGCTGGGCCCCACCGCTCCCGGCCCCGCCAGCCCAACCTCACCGCTCATGCGCTGTCCGCCCCGATACCCTACCCCCTAACCCCACTCCTAACCCCCCAAACTCCATCCAAAACGGTGCTGTAGTGGGGCTTTGGTACTGCCAACGGCATCTTTTTCCGGCGTTCAGTCGTCAACTCGCGACGAAAGCTATGCACGGCCCAGGGTATTAATGTAAGGTGGAGGCCGGCTCGTGATCTTTCGTTCTGTCTTACTCTGGCCCGCGCCCGCCTCTCCGGCGAGTATTCCCGCCAAAGCCTGCCACCTCAAAAGAATCCCGAACCTGGGAGGCAGCCTCGTTCTGCCAATTGTTCTGTTCTGTAAGTGAGTACTCGTAGTGACCAAATTATTTGTCGGCAATCTACCCTTCTCCGCGACTGAAGACGCGGTTCGTGCGCTGTTCGCTGCGCACGGCACCGTCGAGTCGCTGGCCCTCATCACTGACCGTGATACGGGTCGCCCGCGCGGGTTCGGATTCGTCGAAATGTCGAACGCGGATGCGTCGCGCGCCATGCAGGCGCTCGATGGCAAGGACTTTGAGGGCCGTGCGCTCAAGGTGAACGAAGCCAAAGCCCGTGAGGGTGGCGGCGGCGGCGGCGGCGGTGGCCGCGGTCCTGGCGGCGGTGGCGGCGGACGCCGTTACTGATCTGTCGAAGTAGGTAGTGTCCGGAATCTCGGCGGGATCATCCCGCCGAGATTCTTTTCGGCCTCCTTTCCTCGCTAGGCCTCCCGGCCAGCGACGTCCAAAAGTGCGTGTCCCGCTTTCTGCGCCGCAAAAGAAATTCAGCGCCGCAGACAAGACTAAAGACCGCGCTCTCCCTCAGCCTGTTGCGTTCCCAGCGGTTTCCCCGACCGTCGACACGCGTGCCCGCGCTGCCGTCATTGCGAATCCACAGATCAAAGCGTAAGCGACCATCGGCAGCAGGAACGCCGTGTGCAGTCCAGCCGAGCCCCCTATGGAATCGGCAATCCGCCCCGTCGCGGGCGGCAATATGGCACCGCCAACAATCGCCATGCACAGCAGCCCCGAGGTCGCAGCGGGAGAAGCCGTGCTGCGCTCCAGGGTCAGGGTGAAAATATTCGGGAACATGATGGAGTTGAAAAGCCCGATCGCCAGGGCGCACCCCGCGGCGAACACGCCGGCCCCCTGGCTCACGGCCAGACACAACACGGCAGCGACGAATGCGTTGATGCTCAGCAAACGCACGGCGCGAAAGCGCGCCAACAAGGCACTCCCCGCAAATCGCCCCACCATTGCGCCCAGCCAGTAGAGGCTGACCAGTTTTCCAGCCCTCTCATGCGCCACATCCAACACATCCGACTGGTGCAGGAAGTTGATGAGGTTGCTGCCAACCGATACTTCAGCGCCGACATACAGGAAAATCGCGCCCGCGCCGAGTACAGCCCAGCGTGACCGCAGGGCGCCTGTTACCGAGTCCTGCGCCTGTGCGGGTGGGGTCGCGATGGCGAGACGTCGCCGGAAGCTCCAGATGAACAACGCGAGCGCGCCGATGAGCCCCGCAATCAGTAGAAATGAGGTATCGATATTCCGCAGGGACTCCGAGCGCAACGTCGCTGTGTCCACGGTGCCCGCGACGGCGCCGTTCGAGGAGGCAAACAATCCTCCCCGTAACATCAGGGTCGCTCCCAGGTACGGGCCAATGACCGTTCCGAGGGAATTGAAGGCTTGCGATAGCGTCAGGCGCAGATGCGACCGCTCGGGCGCACCGAGTGCTGCCGCCAGCGGATTCGCGGCCACCTGGAGAACCGTGATACCGCCCGCGATCACAAACAGCGCCACGAGCACGAGTTCATAGTGATCGACCTTCGTAGCCAACGGGACGATCAAACACCCCGCGATCATCGCCAATAAAGCGCAGATAACCGAGCGGCCATACCCGAGACGCGCGACGAGGGCTGCAGCTGGCAGCGACACGAGACCGTAAGCCAGAAAGAACGCGAACTGCGTCAGCATGGACTGCGCATTCGTTAGGCTGAAGACTGCCCGCACCAAGGGGATCAGGGGATCGATCATCGCCGTGATGAATCCCCAGGCAAAAAACAGAGTCGTGACCGCGGCCAGAGCGGCTGTCAGATCGCGCTTCGTGGATGGCATCGGCTCAACGCTCCTTTAACGCCGCGTTTGTCGTCGTCGCCGGTGGGGCGCCGAGGCTCGACCGGGGCGGCGGCGAAGGATAACAGCGTCCGAGCTGGCAGGCCCCTTGCACCGCTCCAGCGATTGTCCCGAACGTCCGGCCTGGCAAGCCGCTTGCAACTCTCCAGCGATCGCCCTGAGGCCCCTCGTGCGGACGCCTAGACCGACGCGCCAGCCCCGCCCTTAGGCGGCTCAGCCCCGGCTCAGGTCCGCTAAATGCTATGTCAGACGGACATCCTGAATTCCAAGCCTAACGTCCAAGGGAACGCCATGCGGAGACTGTCTTTTGGTGTGTTGCTGATCGCGCTATCGACGCTGGTGCTCGAGCTGATGCTGACGCGCGTTTTCGACGTCACCCTCACCCCCAATCTGTCCTATTTCGTGGTCTCCCTGGCGGTCTTTTCCTTCGGGCTGGCAGGCATTTACGCCACCCTGCGCCCCATACCGGTCGAGGAAGAGATTCGCGGGCGGCTCGTCGGATGCAGCGTGGGGTTCGCGGGAGCGGTGCTGCTTCTACGGCCCATCATCAACGCTCTGCCGTTGGACTACCTGCGTATCGTCAAGTCACCGATCACGACCCTGCTTTCCTTCGGAGCGCTATATCTGGCGCTCCTGGTTCCGTTTTTTCTGGCGGGCTACGTTCTCATCGCCATTTTTTCCAAGTACGCCCCGAAAATTCAAAGACTGTATTTCTGGGACCTGGTGGGGGCGGGACTAGGCACGGTGCTGGTCATCCCCTTCATCCTGCAGATTGGCCCGGGAGGCCTGATCATCTGCGCCGCCGCGCTGGGGTTGCTCGCGGCCGCCCTCTTCAGCGAATCGCGGGGCGCCACGCGCGGCTACATCGTAGCGGCCGTCGTCATCGCGGCCATCCCGGCGGTACGCGGCCAGAACTACATCGATTTCACTTATCACATGGACAAGCGCGGCATCCTCAAGGCCGTCGAGTCCGGCCGGGATGAGCTCGTCCGTTGGGATCCAATCTCCAAAATTGATGTGCTCGACGAAACCTTCTCCCCTGCGATTGCCACACCGTGGCACAAGTCGGGAGACCGGAAGGCGATCGAGTACGACGGCGGCAATCAGACCAGTTACTTCTACAAATTTGACGGCAACCTCAAAGCCTTGCGCGAGCTCATGGATCGCGATCGCTCGAAGGTGAATGAGAACTTCTGGCAGATCGGCGTCCTCGCCTCGCACTACCTCAAACGCGACACCGACCACAGCGCGCTCATCATAGGCAGCGCCGGTGGGCAGGAAACGAAGGCCTCGCTCATCTACGGCGCGACATACGTCGATACCGCCGAGCTCGTGTCAACAGTGGTTGACCTCGCAACGGGCTCTTATTCACCTTACATCGGCGACATCTTCCACAACCCCGCCGTCCATCCCCACGCGGCCGAGGGTCGGAGCTTCCTACGCTCCACGGACCGTAAGTACGACATCATTCAGATCTACAGCAACCACACGAGCTCGAGCATCGCGCAGGGCAGCGGTGCCCTGTCGCCCGTGTACCTGCAGACCGAAGAAGCCTACGAAGAGTACTTCTCGCATCTGACACCGACCGGCGTACTCCATATCAACCACTATGGGTTCCCGCGGATGATTTCGACCGCGGCGCTCGCGTGGAAGAATATGGGGCTCAAGGACTTCCGCAGCCACGTCGTGGTGTTTTTCTCTCCGTCGGAGCTGACACTCCCGACACTGCTCATCAAGATGTCACCCTGGACGGCACAGGAAATCGCGGAGCTGAGCGCATATCTCGCACCACCGGAGATCGACGAGAAAGACCGCCTCGTACTGATGGAGGATCCTCTCGATCCCAGCAAGAGTTTCCTCTCGAACGATTTCTATTCCGGGAGTTTCCCGTCCGAGCTCGCGGAGCGGATGCCCGTGGACTTCACGCCGCGCACAGATGATGACCCGTACTTCTCCGAGTTCCGCAAGCACATCCGGCCGATACAGGCGGATCAGAAGACCTTCGTGGACCCCGGCACGGCCTACATGTTGAATGCATCGCTCATTCACGGCATCCCGATGGACCAGATCCATCTCTGGGTGACAGCCGGCGCGTCGGTTCTATTCGCCCTGCTCTTCATTCTTCTGCCGCTGAAATTCTCCAAGGTCGGGCGTGAGGAAGGGGCAACCGCCCTGCCCCTGTTGGCCTACTTCTCCTGCCTGGGCGCGGGGTTCATCACACTCGAGCTGGTCTTCATTCAGAAATTCATGCATCTCATCGGCAGCCCGCTCTACACCTATTCCACGGTGATCTTCACCCTACTGCTGGGCGCGGGCATAGGTAGCGCAGCTTCCGAACGGCTGGGCATCGGGAGCGAGCGTCGCTGGGCCTTCCCATTCGTAGCGATCATTGTGATCGGACTCGCTCTCATCGCAATTTACCCGCCACTCGCAAAGCTCGCGTTGGCATTGCCGCTCCCCGGGCGAGCCGCCGTTGCGGCCGTGATGATCTTCCCGCTGGGCTTCTTCCTCGGCATGCCCTTCCCGCTCGGCATTCTGGCGATCGCGAATCAACCGCGCGGCGCAATCGCCTGGGCATGGGGAATGAACGGACTGTTCACCGTGATCGGCGGACTGGCCAGTGTGTTCCTGGGCCTGGAGCTGGGATTCAACTTCACAATCGTCATTGCCCTGGCGCTGTATGCATGCGCCCTGGCCGTATTCCGCAGGATGCGCGACACCGTCTCCCGCGGAGTATTCGTCCCGCTGGAGAGCAAAGACCCAATGGTTACGACGCGGTCGTACGATGCTCCCTGGCAGCCGGGGGCAACGGCGAGAAGTAGCCGATCACAAGTGTAAGCAAGCCAACGGCGATAAACGAAACGATCCGCTCGACCGTCCCCACGCGGGAAAGATCAACCGCGAACAGCTTGACGATCGTCACAGCGAGCAAAACGGCACCGGTAATCCATATGCCGCGGGCACCGCGGCGTGTGGCAATCAACATGGTCGCCAGGGCCAGAACCGTCCAGAAGATCGACAACGCCGTCTGGACCAGAGTCGACGCAG
Source organism: Gammaproteobacteria bacterium (assembly GCA_028293725.1). The sequence goes on from JAQGOE010000046.1 coordinate 37,644, forward strand.
TCATGGCGTCGAAGTCAAAGGGCACGCCTGCCCAGTAGTGCAACGTTCGCAACAGCGCGGCATTGAGCCACAAGAAGGTCAACGCCGACACCAGCACCGCGGGCGCCCTGACGTTCAGAGCCTCATCGGTGGAAAAAAGCACGGAGCGCAGGTGCCTCGAAAACTGCCACAACACCAGAAGCGCGAGGAGCTCTGCCAGGTCGAGCCCGTTCAGCAACGGCACGTAAGGGAAAGGGTATGGATCCCCCGTGAGCGTCAGATTTGTACCGATGCTCCAAAATACAACATAGGCCGCTATCCCGCTCCCGGCAAAGAGGATATATGCCGTCCGGTGGGTTTTCAGGGGCCATGACACCCGTTCCACGAGGCGCGGGAGTGCGATGAGAGCGCCCACCGCGACCAACATCAGACCCACGGCCGACCAGGACCCGCGAGCGCCGAACCTTTGATCGATGAACCAGTGCAGCTCCCACGTCAGCAGTACAACCAACAGCCACGCCGATATCGCGTGCAGCCAGGTGGCGAGCGCTTCACCGGGCTCTCCTTCGTGACGGCGGCATATGACATAGAACGCGGCGAAGGCGAGCGGCCAGGCCAACCACCCGCACTGCGCGGCGGGATGAGCAACTCCGGCAATAGGGGCGTCGGCAGCAAAAAGGATCAAGGCCGGCAACAACCACAACGCCGGCAGGCGGGCGAGGCTCAGGACGGTACGGCGAGATAGTTCGCTGCAAGCCAGAGCGGTCGCCGCTACAAACACCAACGCAACGGACCTGCCATAACCGTCCGGCACGTACCGATCGATTTCGAGGAGCCCGTTGGCTACCCAAGCTGCCATACCGAAGAAAAACAGCAAGGGAGAGGAAAGGTCCTCATAAGACCGTAATCGTTCTGAGTACTTGCGCAGCACGACGGCGGAGAGCACGGCGGCAACAGCGGCCATCGCACGTGCGAGAAACGCGGCGAAAGACGGGGCAGGACCCACAAACAAGTCAACGTCATTCCACAGTAGGACTCCCGCGACAATCTGCAAAATCACACCCAGCAGTCGCGGCAACACGCGACTCTGGCGGGCACCGATCCAGACCAGTGCCGCGGCCTCGAGCGCCCAAGTGGCTCCGGTTTGGCGGCCGTCCAGAGCCAGCGGTGTCGCCACGGTAAAGAACACCACGCCCAGTGCCATGAAGGCTTCGACCAGCAAACGTTGCGAGCTGCGTTTCTGGCGGTGAAGTACCCACGCCATCAGGAAGTAAACGGCGCCGACGATGACGGCACTCAGAGCCAAAGCCTTGGGCCGATCGTGCAACATTGCCGATTGATAGCCAAACGCCGCCATGGGCGTGCCAAAGACGAGCGTCCCGTCGACATAACCACGCAACTGGAGCGGCTGGCGGATAGAGAAAAGGATGGCTATGGCGACATAGAGAGCGAAGAACAGCACCAGAAAAGGCTCGGTGCTGGCAAACAGACTGCTGTTGTAGTGCAGGACTCCCCAGGTCGTGCTGATGACGAATGTAAAAGCAAAACCGGCGAAATTCAGGGGGCGCCACGTTTTGTACCAGGCGATGACAAGAATGCTGGCGTTCACTATCGCGTAGTAGCTGAACAGTACAACGTGACTGCCCTGGCCCGTCGACGCAAGAATCGGCGCGAGAAAGCCACCGGTCACGGCGAGCAGTGCGAAGGCCTGTGAGTTTTGCAACACCGCCAACACGGCGGAGAAGGCGGCGAGAAATACAAAGATCGCAAAGCCCGCGGCCGGCGGAAGCAGTGAATACAAGCGCAGCGCCGCAAACGCAGTTAGATAGAGGATGCCAATTGCCCCACCCTGAAGGGCGAGGGCGTAACCGGGACGCCGCGCACGGAGACGCCACCCGAGAACCAACAGCGCGACGCCGCCGCAGGCAACGCCACTGAGGCGGAACTGAATTGGAACGTTGGTGTGCTCGGCGAGGTAGCGCAGCAGAAACGCCACGCCAAAGAAGAGAATGAGTATACCAACGCGGACTAGCGTGTTTCCGCCGATGAAGAATTCACGAAGGAAACGGAAGATTGGGTCGGGGTCCGGTTCAAACACCCGAATCGTGCCTTTGTCGGCGGGACTAGAGGCCGCAACAGCTTTCTCCGCCCGTGACCAGTTAGACGCAACACTCGATGCAGGCACCGGACTCGCGGGCGGCACCGTACTGTGAGACCTGGGCACCGCGGCCGCTGAGCCCATCGCTCGCCCGGCTCCTGACCCGGCCGCCCGGCCCAACCCCGGCCCGGAAGCTGAGCCCACTGCGGGCTCAGCCGCCGCCCCCGCCGTCGCCCCAGCGTCCGGCTTCTCCGCCGATCCCGCCGCGCGCCGTTGCTCGAGCTCCATCGCCCGCTGCGTCAGATCCATCTCCGCCTGCTGCCGTTGAACCGCAGCCAACCGCTCCTTCAACCCCGCTACGTCCTTTTCGAGCTCGCCACCGCGATTCCGCAAAGAATGCAACTCCGCCAAGGCATACCCGGCGAAGCCACCCAGGACCATGCTGAAGAGCGACCTCCAGACACCGGAATCGAGTGCGAGGCCGACCATCGCCCCGATAACAACCAGCGCGAATTGCATAGTCTTGTTCCGCGGCTCGCGGTCCCTGTTACGTTTTGGTGATATCTCGGGCTGTCAGATCCAGACAGCGCCACGCCTTCTCTACGAGCTCATCGATATGCGCACGCTCCATGACGAGCGGCGGTGAAATGATCATGGTGTCGCGGACCGCGCGCATGACGAGTCCGTTCGCGAAACAGTGATCGCGGCAGATCGTCCCGACTTCGCCGCGATTGGGGAAAAAGCGGCGTGTTGGCTTATCGGCGACCAACTCGAGCGCGCCGATGAAACCGATACCGCGTGCCTCGCCGACGAGCGGATGCTCTGCAAGCTCACGCCAGCGGCGCTGCAGGTAGGGTCCGGTGTCGGTGCGCACCCGCTCGACAATTCCCTCTTCCTGTAAAATTCTGATGTTGCGAATGGCTACGGCACAAGCTACCGGATGCCCGGAATACGTGTAGCCGTGATGAAACTCGCCACCCTTTTCGATGAGCACCTCGGCGACACGGTCTCCCACCATCACGGCCCCTAATGGTTGATAGCCGGAGGTGATGCCCTTGGCCAGGGTCATGATGTCGGGGTGGAAGCCAAAGTGCTGGTGGCCAAACCAATGCCCGAGGCGGCCGAAGCCGCAAATCACCTCGTCCGCGATCAGTAGGATTCCGTACTGATCGCAGATACGTTGGATCTCAGGCCAGTAGGTCTCCGGCGGAATGATCACGCCGCCGGCGCCCTGCAGGGGCTCGCCAATAAACGCGGCGACGTTCTTCGGCCCCAACTCCTCGATCTTATCGGCCAGCCGTCGCGCGGCCTGGACGCCATATTCGCCGGGCGAGAGGTCACCGCCGTTCTCGTACCAGTAGGGCTGCTCGATGTGAACGATGCCTGGTATCGGCAACCCGCCCTGCTGATGCATCGGGCGCATGCCGCCAAGACTCGCCGCCGCCACCGTGCTGCCGTGGTACGCATTCTCGCGACTTATGATGGTGTGTCGTCCGGGCTCGCCGCGCAGATCCCAGTAACGCCGTACCATGCGGACGATCGTATCGTTGGCTTCCGATCCGGAGCCGGCATAGAACACGCGGCTGAACTGCGGCGGCGTCACTTCAGCAAGCAACCGGGCGAGCTCGATCGCCGGCGGGTGGGCACTCTTGAAGAAACTGTTGTAGTACGGGAGCTCCAGCATCTGCTGGTAGGCGACTTCCGCTAGCTCGCGCCGTCCGTAGCCGACATTCACACACCAGAGGCCGGCCATGGCGTCGAGAATACGGTTGCCGTCCGAATCGTTCAGATAGACACCGTTCGCGCTAGTAATGATGCGGGCGCCGTGGGCCGCGAGTTGCTTGAAGTCGGTAAATGGATGCAGGTAGTGCCTGGAATCGGCCTCCTGCCATTCACCCGTGGTGCGAGAACCTGCCAGATCGTGGTGAGTACTCATGAAACCGCACGGTAGCCGAATGCCCGGGCCAGCGCCACGGCAGCGCCAAGGTAGCGGGGCGAGGAATCAGAGGTAGCGCCGGACGCTACCTCCCAGAGCCGCAGGTGCGCTCAAACCCGCGCTGATCTCAATCAGCGCGGGTCTTGGCGACCTGTGCCCCGCGGGGGAGCCGGCCGGTCATCCGAACGATTCGCGGGCGGCGCGCGCTGCTGCGGTGGAGGCGCTGGCGGTGCCGCGGCTCGGGGTGCCGCCTGGGGCGTTGGTGGAGGCGGTGGAGCCGTGAAGTGGGGCACCGGCGCAGGCGGAGGCGGCGGAGCCGTGAAGTGGGGCACCGGCGCGGGCGGAGGCGGCGGAGCGTTAAAGCGAGGCACCGGCGCCTGTTGAATCGCGGGCCCCTGCGATCGCTGCTCCATCTGTTGCCGTTGCTCCATCTGCTGGCGCTGCTCCATCTGCTGCTGCCGCTGCTCCATCTGTTGGCGCTGCTCTATCTGCTGGCGCAGTTGTTCCTGCTGCCGTTGTTGATCCATCTGCCGTTGTTGCTCAACCTGTCGCTGCTGCTCCTGCTGACGCTGCTGCTCCATCGGCCGACCCTCAACTTGCGGCCGATTCTCCACGGGCGGACGCGCGAGGGAATTAGACCCCGGACGGTCCTGCTCGACCTGCCCCGGGCGGAACCCCTGGCCACTGTTCTCACGCGGCGCGGGCGCAGGTGACTGCGCCGGCATCGACGGCAACGTGCTGTGCCCCAACGCGCGCTCGCGCTCAGCCCAACTCCGAGTGTCACCCGGTGCGGGAGGCGAAGGCATCACCGCGGGCGCACGCGATTGCTGCTGAACAGGAGGCCGTGATTGTTGAAAGCCCGGACGCGCCTGTTGCGACTCTCCCGGACGCCCCTGCTGGGACTCACTCGGTCGCGTCTGCTGCGACTCTCCGGGACGCACTTGCTGCGACTCACCCGTTCGCGAAGGCACCGCCGAGCCCGGCCTGAAGCCTCGCCCGTTAGACCCGCCGCGCTCTCGATCCATCTGCTGTGTCGGAGGCGCAACCATCCGCACCCGAACGCCAGGCGCCGTGGGAGGCGCTGTTCGGGCCACCACCTCCCGATTCGCCAAAGCCGGGGGCGGCCGTCGCACAACACCGCCCCGCATCACATTCTGTCGAACCGGGGCAATGGAGGGAGCCACAGCGGTCGTAGCGAAGCGCCCGTCCTGCCCACGAGGAAGATTCACTCTGTGAGAATTCACCGACTGAGCCGACGCAAACACGTTCTGCGGAACCGTAGTTACCCCGCCCGCAACGCGACTGTTGACATAGTTGACGTTCGAGGCGCGGCTCCGATAGACATTGGTAATGTAAGTTCGATCGACAATCGTGGTGTTCGTGATGTTGATAGAGTGGACATACCGGTCACTCACCCGGTAGCCCGGCACAAACACCTCACGCGGCCCGAGTGGGAACCAGCCCACGTGGGCGCCCCCTCCTCCGCCGCCGACCCAGGCAACCATGGCGGGTGCATACACTGGGCGAACATGTCGCGGCCCGGGAATCCAACACCATGAGTTACGAAAGCGCCCCCAGCGACCGTAGTGGAAAGGCGCGTATCCCCAAGGCGCAGCGTCCACCCACGTGTAGCCCCACGGAGAAATATATGCCCAGTGACCGACGCTGTAGGGAGCCCAATCCGCCGCCACCGTCGTCGGGACCCACACTTCACCGTAGTCCGGAGTGTTCTGCCACTCGCCGTTGTCATCGAGATCCTGCGTCCCGGCCATGTCCTCCGCCACGTACTGGCGCGAGACCGCCCGGTCGAATTCACGATCGCGCTCGTACGACCAGCTATCGAAACCATCCGGGGCGCCCAGCGTCGCCGGAATGACGGACACCTGGTCGGTGCCCATGAAGGTCATCATTTCCTGGTTGTCGATCGGAACCGTCTGCCCGCCGCCGCTGGCTTCGGCCTGGCCCTCAATGACTCTGACTACCGTGGTATCGCCGGCTTCGCTGACATCCACCCGATACTGTCCGGCTTGATACAACAGCACGGCGAGATTCGGCGTATCGATCTCGTATGTCTGGTTTTCCAACAGCTCGCGCACGCGAACGCTCACCGTTCCGGCGGTGACCTGCATCTGCGCGATGTTGTCATCGAGATTCAGAAACGAGAAGCCGGTGCCGGAGCCCACCCGGATGACGGCGCCGCCGATATCCAGCTCAGCACGCGAGCCGGGCGTGTCCGACCAAAGTCGGTCGCTCGTCGTCAGGGGACGATTCACCTCCGCACCCACCCAGTCCTGCGCTCCCGCCGGCTGGAGAGAGACGGAGCCCTGGACGTAGCTCAACCGCGCAACGCGCCCCGGCGGATCGTCTTCGTCAGCGAGCGCCACACTGAGCATTGAAAGA
>JAQGOE010000052.1 GCA_028293725.1 Gammaproteobacteria bacterium
CCATTCTGGGACTACTCGGCCTTTCCGGAATCCTGATGCGCAACACGCTGATCCTGATTGGCCAGATCCACACCAATCGGGCCAATGGACTCGACGCTTATCACGCTGTGGTCGAAGCCACGGTGCAGCGCGCTCGTCCGGTCATTCTGACCGCTCTCGCAGCTGTTCTCGCCTTCATACCTCTGACCCAGTCAGTATTCTGGAGCGCACTCGCCTATACGCTCATCGGCGGAACCGCCGCTGGGACCGCGCTGATCCTGCTATTTCTGCCCGCTCTCTACTCGATTTGGAATCGAGTGAAGCCAACCGCCGCGAACGACGACACCGCCTTCGCAGTTCCGAGCAACCAGAACGCGGAGGCAGCCGCCATCGACGATGGCCCCCGGCCCGCCTGACCTACATCGATGATGGCCCAACTCGTCTGTGCCAACAGCGTTTCCGATGTTCTGCCGACATTGAACGCCTGGCTCCCGGAGCACGAGTCCCATCGAGCAGCTTTCGACGACGCGCGCCAAGCTTGGCGCTTGGCCAGGCCGTATGCGCTGGCGGCACGCCCAGGAGCGGGGTCGGCGGAGTTGAAAGCGTTCTTGGATGCGCTCGATGAAGAACAATGGCGGTCCTCGATAGGACTCATGGATTCGACGACGTTCACTCAATGATGGTCACTGCCGCTCACGTCGCCACGGTGCACCCGACCGCCGAAAGGCCGTGACCGAGCTACAGGTTGTAGCCCTGATCAAACAGCACTACATTCCTCCACGCACAACAACAACCGTGTTCACGGATGGAGGGACCGCGTCATGGTAGAAGTCAGCCCGCGTGTTATTTCAAAGACCGTCCTACAACCTGTCGAGGCACTCGCACGTTTGTTTTGTGCGCTTGCGTTGACTTGTGTGGCCCTGTTTCCAACGGCCTCGTGGGCCCAGGCCACCCCATTGCCTATTTTGACACCCACGCAGACCCTGACGCCTACTGATGAAGAGACCTATTCATCTCCGGGCGCTTTTCCGAACGCGTTGTATTTCGGTGGCACGGTGGCGTTGGATGAAAAAAACGTCCTGGTCAGCATGAGCGGTTACAACAGCCAGACCGGTCGGATTGCCGTTTTCGGCAAAGGTGCCAACAATCAATGGGTTCGCACCGGAAATATCGATCCGACACCACAGCTGCAGTATGACTACTTCGGAGGGCTAGTGGCGCTGGATCATGGTTACCTCATGGTCACCGCGGGTACGGGCACGTCCTTGTTTCGCAGGGAGCAGGCAGGATGGACTCAAACGGACAAGCTGGCCGGGGTGTTGGCCTGGCAGTCGACGGGCCAGACCATCAATCCGCCCTGGGCCTTCATTGTGGGTGACGTTTATCGGATCACTCCTCATGGCAAGCTGCGGAAGACTGGCCAGACTTTGTCTGATGAGGTCCCGCCTACGCTGACCTCGTTTGGAGCTACTGACGCCTCCGACGGTAACACCCTGGCGATTGGCGATACGTCCTATAACAATGAGGAAGGGGCCGTCTACGTCTTCGAGCTCGAACATGGCCAGTGGGTACAGAAACAACAGCTCGTCACCTCGGACGGAGTCAGCGGTGATGCCTTTAGCTACGGCATCTCGATCGCGGGCGATCTCATGGCCATCACGGCCAGCGGGCGGAACTTGAGGTACGAAGACCCGAACTGTCCCGGCACGTACTATACGGGTGGCTCGGTATACATTTTCGAGCGTATCAATGGCCAGTGGACCCAACAGCAGGAAATCGATGCCGACTGCACGTCATTCAGTAACTCGGTCCAGGTGAATCGGGAATGGCTCGCCGTAAACGCCGCCGGCGCTGACAACATCGTCTATCACCGCTCACACGAGCGCGGCTCGCAAATGTTCGAGGCATTTGGTCATACCGGTACTGACATTCAGGGCTACGGCATGAAGCTGTTCGGTTCCACCATGGTGGTTGGATCGCCCGGGCTGGAGTTTCCTCCCGGACAGGCTTACGTGTACGACCTTCGCTACACGAAGAAGAAATCAGACTGAGAGAGCCCGCACCGGAAGCGGAGGCCGCCATGGTTTCTCCTCCTCCTTACGGGCCGTGCGATCTTCTATCGAGCCTGTAGGGCGCAAACTGAGCGCACCTTCCTATGTCGACGAACGGCCGGACCGGTACCCGTTGACGCGGACCAAGGGGTGCGCGACGCCCTCCCCCGACGACGATCCGACAGGATTGGGGGGAGCGGCACCAAGGCGCTGGTGGAGCAGGTTCTCCCGTTCTGCGTCTGGCCAACCCGGCGCGTTAACAGTGATTCCGACTGAGTTGGTTGTGCGAGGGTCGAGTCTGCGGGAGCTAGTGTCCCCGAAACGGCGAAGTTACATTGTCATAGGACACGACCTCGTCTAGAAAATTCCGTCAGGGCGGTGCGCCCCTCTCAGGCGGCGAACTGCAGCGCCGCGAGACGCGCGTAGAGCGCGCCGCGCGTGATGAGCTCCGCATGCCTCCCCTGCTCGACGATGCGCCCGTGGTCCAGCACAAAGATGCGGTCGGCACGCTGCACGGTGGCGAGCCGGTGCGCGATTACGATGGTTGTGCGCCCGCGCATCGCCGTCTCGAGAGCGTCCTGGACAACGCGCTCACTTTCCGCATCCAGACTGCTGGTCGCTTCGTCGAGCAGCAGCAGCGGCGCGTCCTTGAGGATGGCTCGCGCGATCGCGATGCGCTGGCGCTGCCCGCCGGAAAGGCGCACGCCGCGCTCGCCGACGGCGCTCGAGTAGCCCTGGGGCAGGCGGCGCACAAACTCCTCGACGTTGGCCGCGCGTGCCGCCGCGTATGCCTGCTCGTCGCTCGCGCTCGGGCGCCCGTAGCGGATGTTGTCGAGGATCGTCCCGGAGAAAATCACCGGCTCCTGCGGCACCGTGGCGATGCACGCGCGCAGGTCGGCGAGGCGCAGCTCGCGCGCCGACACGCGGTCGAGCGTCAGCTGGCCGGCGTCGATGTCATAGAAGCGCTGTAGGAGTAGGAACACCGTCGTTTTGCCCGCCCCGGACGGGCCAACCAGCGCGACGGTCTGCCCAGGCTCGATGACGAGGTCGAGGTCCTGCAACACAGGCACTGCCGGCCGCGACGGGTAGCGGAAGGAAACGCCGACGAACTCGACGCGCAGCGGTTGGGTCCCGCGTCCGGTCGGCAACTCGCGCGGGTGCGGCGGGTCGGCGATCGGCGATCTCGCCGCGAGCAACTCCATGAGCCGTTCGGTCGCACCCGCCGTGCGCAGCAACTCACCCCAGACCTCGGCGAGCACGGCCACACTCGAGGCGACGATCATGATGTAGAGCGCGGTCTGGCTGAGCTCGCCGGCACTGATCCGCCCCTCGATTACGCCGGTGACGCCGCCGTGCAGCCCGTACAGCAGCGAGGCAAACACGCCGGTGATCAGGAAGGCCGTGAGTCCTGCGCGCGTGCCCGCGCGCCGCACTGCAGTCGCGAACGCGATCTCGTTGGAGCGCGCGAAGCGCAGCGTCTCGGCGTTCTCCTGCGTGTAGCTCTGCACCACGGACACGGCGTTGAGGACCTCGCCGGCGATGCCGCTTGTGTCGGCGATGCGGTCCTGGCTGGCGCGCGACAGACGCCTGACGCGGCGCCCGATTCCCAGCGCCGGCAGCACGACGAGGGTGATCACTCCGACCACGGCGAGCATGAGGCGCGGGTTGGTCGCGACCAACATGCCGATCGCACCCAGCACCATGACCAGGCTACGCAGCCCCATGGAGAGGCTCGACCCGACAGCGCCCTGGATCACGGTCGCGTCGGCGGTGAGGCGCGAGAGAACTTCGCCCGTCTTCAAGGTCTCGAAGAACTGCGGGCTCTGGCGCAGCACGTGCGCGTAGACCGCGCGGCGCAGGTCGGCCGTGACGCGCTCGCCGATCCAACTCACCATGTAAAAGCGGCCCGCCGTGAAGACCGCCAGCGCGACCGCGACCGCAAAGAGCTCCAGGAACCGCAAGCGTACCTGCGCCATGCGCGCCGCGAGCTCGATGCCGGCCGGCTGGATCAGCCCGTGGTCGACGAGGTCGCGCACCGCCGCAGGCAGCGCAAGCGTCGCGCCGGCGGAGAGCGCCAGGAAGAGCAGCGCCAGTGCGATCTGCCGACCGTACGGGCGCACGAACGGCAGCAAGGACCACAGCGGCCGCAGCTTGCGGGTAGCGGGCGCTTGCGTGGTGGGAACTGATTCCAGGGTGCCGTCCAATTCAATTTATCCTTGCTAGCGTCTGTTGACACCGCCGCAGGTCAATGAGCGGGCTCATGAATACCGAGACGTTTGGGGCTCATAGATATTGTGGAAGTGGGACTCATCGTGCCGTCAGTCTTGGATCTTCAAGGTCGACCTCATAGGGAATTTCCGCGGCGACGCGTGGCAGATGCTCGCCATCGATTTCTCTCACAAGCCGTGAGAGAAATTTGTCGTGACGACTTACAAGTTCGACTTACCCTGACTTAAGTCAAGTTAGCCTGTCGCGCGCTTGCGTTCACGTGAAGCTCAGCACGCGCTGCGGCTCGACGGCGTGACACCCCGTTCACATTGAGATTCGCTGAACTGTGGCGCACTTCCGATGTGATGTTCTCCGGCGAGTCCCGGAAAGGCAGACAAGACTAGCGCCCCAGGGGCACCGCGCGAAGGGTGAACTCAGCCCGTTCACGGCTGCGGGGAAGGTGATTCAATTCGCTGGAGGCAACAACCGTGTCTTGTCATATTTATCCCATGAGCATGTCATTACACAACCATTCCGACCTAGAACATATTGAAGTCGAATTCACTCCAGAGCAGACGGAAGTCCTGGTACAGGCCGCGGCTGGGCGGCAACGCGCACCTGCGTTGGAGCCGCTACCTATCGAGACACTGACAGATCCGCTGCCATGGTCCTTGCATCAGGCAACGTCTCATGGAAACTCGATCGGGAGCAACGAGCAATCCAGGAAGCCGCTGCGCACCGGGCGGGTCGGGCTGCTGGTCCGCGTTCTATTATATGTCGGGCTGTTGGTCGGCATCGCGTACGTCAGACAGGTCGGCGAAGAGCCGGTTCAGGTAGCCCAGAAAGTCGATCCCAAGCCGGCCCTTGTCGGGGAGGAGCGAGGACCAACGGCGCCTTCCGCCGACAGCGAGGCCATGCTGATCAAGAACCCATTCGATCGGACGGAGGCTTTCGAGTTTCCACCCGGGACCAGCAAGGCCGAAGCACGCGAGGCCGTCGCAAAGTTGTTGATGGAGCGCGCACACGACCGGCTGCCTCTGTTGGCTGAAGCATCGCGCCGCCGTGGAGCGACTGCGAGGCACGGGATGCGCGAATCTTCGCAGCTGCAAGACAGTCAATATCGAAACTCGCAGGCAGTGCTAGGGCGCGGACCTGTTTGAGTAACTGCAGGCGTGCGAGGTGTGGCGAATCTCGATGGAGTGCCCGGCTTGAGGTCCCGGCGCTCGAATTCCCCAAATGGCCGTGATCTGGCGGCCGTACTCCTGTCAAGCTGGGCCCGCGCATCCAGGCCTCAATTGATCCCCTAATCGAGGGCGATCACGAGATAAACAGAAAATCCGCCCGTCCGGCTCTTCGTGGCCACTTGCCGATTTATTCGCTTCTTCGAGGCCAAATACCGATCACAAGGGCTGGTCGCCGCAGATCCAAGCCTTGATATTACTTTATGAAAGTAAAGTAACTCGTTGAACCTGGAAGCTATTATAACGCCTGGCCACGAAGAAGCGGATACGACAACGGCTTCACTGCCTTCCTACATCACCCAGCGCGTTGGCAGCGTAGATCCCCAGTCTTTATCTTCCAACGAGGTCATGTGGGCGATGTTCCAGGTCGTTGCCAACCTGGACGCGCAAACCCTGGGATCGGGAGCCAGTTTTCTGCAAACCCGAGGACTGTCCAAGCCGCGCATTGGCGCTCTCGACGCTTGGGACTGCGACAGCCCGCACTCACGCGCGGCGGCAGAGAAGCTCCCGAGCCGCGCAACGCGCGTAAAGAGCCGGAGGGCAAATACGTCCTTCATGCGATAAGTGTACAGCCGCGGCGGCCCGGACTGCCGTTCCGGCAGCGGCCTGCCGGCCCAGTAGCTCGCTCATCAGCCTACTTCGCTTCGAAATCATAGCGCACACCCAGCAGGTAGTCCTGGCTGTAGAACTCCCGCTGAATGGGCCGGTCGGGTGTGCCCTCGTAGAATGCGTGGGGAGTATTCAGAAGATTCTTGATATTGAAGTACAGGCCCAGCTGCCCGTTGATCTTGTATGTGCTGCCGAAGTCCAGGGAGGTGCGTTTCGCGTTGTAAACGTCGCCGCTGCGGTCGGCGCCTATGGCGAACAGGTCGGCGGAGACGGAGTACGCGGCGAGTCTCAAGCCCAGTCCATACTTCTCATAGAAGACGGTCGCGTTCCAGGTCTGCTTCGAGGTGGAGGGGAGCTCCGAGTGCTCGCCCGGCCGGATAAAGAACCTCGAGTCCACGAAGGTTGCGTTCGCGCCGGCTCCAAATCCGCTGAGGAAGCCGGGAAGCTCCGTAAAGCGTTGCTCCCAGTTGAACTCAAAACCACGAGCGTAGGACGCTCTCGCGTTTGCGAACGTAAAACTCCTCAGCAGCAGACCGCTGGCGGGATCCGTCACCGACCCGGTGTTGTCCGCAACGATGTAGTTGGAAATCTCCTTGTCGAAGAGACCGAAGGACACGATGCCTGCATTGGCGAGGTACTTCTCAATGGTCACGTCGAAACTGTTGGCGGTGGCGGGTTTGAGCTTCGGGTTCCCTTCGGTCACGCTGCTGGACCCCAGGTCGATGGTCTGGGAGGCATCGGACTGGTTGAATCCGGGCCGGGCGATCGTGGATGACCAGGTGGCGCGCGCTATCAGGCTGGGCTGCAGCTCGAAGCGCCCCTGCAGGCTGGGGAAAGCGTTCGTGTAGTTGTTGGTGGCGCGCAGCGGTGTGAACGTCGGATTTCCGTTGGCGTCGAGTGTCGGTTGTGAATTCGCATCCAGGGGCACCTGGTTGGCATTTTCGACATCATGGGTCGACTCGACGCGTACACCGCCGAGGAGTCCAAAGCGGCCTGCGGTCATCTGGTATTGAAGATAGGCGGCATAGACATTCTCCTTGGCATCGAGGTATTGCTGCAGGCTGCTGGCAATATCGGTGGCGGCCTGGCTGCCCGAGCCGAGGATCGACTGAAGATAACCCGGGCGGATGTCCGCGCCGTTCTGGTACTGCGAGGCGTAATAGGTTTCGTTACCGCTCGAGGCAACGTCCGAGAGCAGCAGCGTGGGCAGGGTGGCGTACGAATACGGCTGGCTCGTGGTGCGCTTGTGCCGCAGGCGGACACTGACGCCGGTCTTCAGACTTTCCGAATCGAATCCACCCCACCTGAGTGGCAATTCGAGGTTTACCGCGAGCGACCCTTCCCTGTCGTAATTATAGGCTGCGCTGTTGGAAAAGCCGGTGAATAGGTAGTTCGTCGGGTCGAGATAGTTGGCTCCGCTGATCGTGTAGATCGGCGTGTGACCACGCCCGGTCGAGCTGTAGTCGATCGTGGCACCCGGGGCCGCAGGGGTATAGTCGAAGGCCGAATTGTAGTCGTATGCCTTGCTCCACGTCCCGTTGGTATACCCCAGCCGATAGTCGAGGATGATGCCGTCGAGATCGTTTCTTCCGCCGAGCATCACCACCTGGTCTTTCGAGGTCTCCTTTTCATCCCGGAAGTCCTTTTCGATCGAGGTCGCACCCGTGAGGGTGTCCTGGAGTGTGCCCTTGCCCGACACTGTCGTATTGCCGTCGGGACTCAAGTTGAGGAACTGCCGATAGTACCTCTCCGTGTAACCGGCATCGAAGGCACGGGCGTAGTAGCTGTTGTCGGCATCCGGCTGATAGCCGAGGTCGATGCCATATCCGTGGCGCTTGCGGTTGAGTTCGTAATCCCGTTGCTGAATATTGCTGATCGCAGCGTACGGGTGCGCCGAGTCGTTGTAGTAGGACGGCTCCACGTCATCGATCCCACGCCAGTTCTCGTTGAACGAGTAGGTCAGGACTACCGAAAAGGGCTGGTCGCTGTACGCGTTGACACCCGACTCCGACGGTCTGCCGGCGCCGCCGAAGCGGCCGCCTGTCGTGATGGCGACATCGATGACGGGCTTCTGGCGCAGCGGCTCCCAGCCCGAGCCCACATTTCCTTCGGCGAACAGCACGCCGTCCGGTGGCGCGGTTTTGGGCGTGATTTCGATCGTGCCGCCGAGCGCCTCCGCATCCTGGCTGGGTAGGTTCGACTTGGTAATCGTAAGGGCGCCGACGAGGCCTATCGGAATCGAGTCGAGTGTGACTGCGCGGTAACCGCCAAAGGGCGAGGCGTTGTTGGTCGGTGGCAGGCGCAAACCGCCGAAGGTGGTGCTGTTCAAATCCGCGTCGAGGCCGCGAATGTTGACGTAGCGGCCCTCCCCTTCGTCGGTTTCGAGAGAGATTCCGGGGATTCTGCGTACGGCTTCGCCTGTGCTTACATCCGGCAGCTTGCGGATCTCGGTGTACGTCGCGATGTTGACTAGGTTCGGCGCATCCTTCTGGGCCTCGCGCGCCTGCTGCACGGTGGTACGTTGCGCGGTCACGGTAATTTCTGAGAGCGTCGATCCGTTTTCCTGCGCCTCGTCTGCCGCTGCCGCCGCCTCTGCTGCCATGGATGTGATGACGTTCAGCAGCAATTGCGCACAGAGGGTCACGCATCCCGTTAGCCGAATGATAACTCGATACACGTATTGAATTCCGTCGTAAGACTGTCGTAAGTTGTGTCAGTTACACCGATAAGATATGTCGGCCTGACGTTGTGCAGTGTGTCGAGCACACATGTCAGTTTCGTGACGTATGCACAGATGCAACACGTGACATTAGGCGCAGGACTGGGGCTTACGGAATCAAAACGGACGGTCTGTTACGATCGGCGCCCGGGGTTCGTTACCCGTCAGTGTCGGGGACGTACGCGCCAATCGAATCCGAGATTCACGACTCGAGGAAACCAAGCTGTTGTAACCGGCGGTGCCAACTCACCGGCACTATTGACCTGCGTGTAAGAAGAGCAGCATGGGTTGCCTCTATTGAGGAGGTTCGTGCCGTCAATCCAGAGGTCGAGATCTCCCAGTGGCAGCTCCAGCGTGTGGGCGAGGCGGACGTCGACGGAAAGGTAATTACCCCACCGGGTGGAGTTGCGAGGCCCGATCTGCAGGTGTGCGGGCTGCGACCCTTGTGCAGGAACCAGCGAAACGGGAGCAGTAGGCCAGCCGCTATGCCAGCTCAGGACCATTGAGGCCGACGTCATCGCATGCCGCCACGTCAGATCGGCATTGACCGCCTGCGGCTGGTCCCAACTGCGCGGCACATCCTGGCCGGGAAGATCGTCTGTCACGTGGGACAGGGTGTAGGAGCCCGATACGGTCCAGGACTCGCCGATCTGATCCCTGGCACTGAGCTCCACTCCCCTGCTGGCACCGCCGCTGGGGGTCAGTAGAACGCGGTCGAGCCCCAATTCCGGGATGAGCGAAAGAGGATTCAGGTAGTTATCAAAGTAAGGGTGCACCGAGAGCCAACGATTATCGTACGCCTCGATGCGCCAGTGCAGTGTCGGTGAGCTGTCATGCTCCAGGCCGGTGATGACCTCCACGATGTGAGTAGCGGGGTCCGGTGTCGATTGGTTTGACTCCGCGCGCCACTCATCCACCCGCTGGGCCTGGCGGAAGCTGCCCCAGGAGCCGTACCAATGCCACGTGGTGGCGGGGTCAAAGCGCAGATTGACCCGGGGGCTGAGTTGGGTGCGCGAGTCCAGCCCGTGATAGTCCTGGTGATCCAGGCGCAAGCCCGCCTCGATCTCGAGCTTTCGCCAGCGATAGCGGCCTGAGCCGTACAACCCTGAAACCGTCGAGCGCGGTGTCAGAGCGCTGCTCACACTCGCATCGGCGGGGCGGCCGAGGCTGTCCGCCAACTCCTGGTCCAGGCTCTCGAGTCGGGAATAGTCGAGTCCCGCGCGCTCGAACGTGGTTTCCTCTCCAACATCCCACAATAGCGCTGCGGTCTGCAGATAGGTCCAGTCCGTTCGCAGGTCGATGGTGGTGATATCGCGCCCGTCATGCAAGCGGCCGGAGGCGGCGCCAGGCAGATTCAAAGTCCCGCTGAGGGAGCGCTCCGTGTCTGTCACAGCGAGCGAGGACCGTGCATGCAGCGCGCTGCTGGGCATCCACTCGGCAATGATCCAGGAATAGGAGTCGCGGTCGTGCGCCACCGCTTGCTCCGCGCTGGGATCGTTGGAAGAGCTCACGCCATCATCCAACATCAGCCATCCGAACGTCAATGCGACGGCCGTATCCACCTGCCAACGCAACCGGCCCAACACATCGAAGTAGCTTGGCTCGCCAATGTCGCCATGGGGTTGCAGTACGACCGCGGGAGTACTGTGACGGGCCGTGGCTAACCACTCGATGGGCAGGGTGTCCGAGCGGCCAACAGAGGATATCCCGTAACTGAGAAGATCGGCGCTCAGACGGTGTTCGTAACCCGAGTCCAGCGCGCGCGGTGTAACATCAATGACTCCGCCGGAGCGTGTCCCGTATCTGACCGGGAAACCCCCTGTGTAGATATCGATGAGATCCACCGTCGCCGGATCGAACGCGCTGATCAGGTTTTGAAAGTTCTTGAAGTGAAAGGGATCGGCCATGGGGATTCCGTCGAAGCGCACCAACACGTCTTCCAGGAAGGCACCCCGGACGTAGGGCCTCGAGGACAGGTTGTCAGCCAGCCCGGGGACCGTCCGGATGGCTCGCATCGCATCGCGCTGGGCGCCGGGCACCTGCTCGATGTCGTCGTGACGAAAGGTCCCTGCGGCGCTGGATTCCTCATCCCGGAGTGCGTAGCGGCTGGCAAAAACCGTGACCTCATCGACTGAGTGCTCGACCGCCGTGGGTGCCGCGATCGCCGGCGTCGCGGAAGGTTTTGAGGGCGCTCTCGTCACGATGAAGCGCCTCTGCCCATCATTCCTCAGCTCCAGATGATGTGCCGCCAATGCCTGCCTGGCGCGGACCAGCAGGTCGGGGTCGTTGGCTGTAGCGGGAACTGCCAGGTCTGGAGTGACCAGGTCGGAGCTGTAGAGAATGTCGTACCCGCTTGCCGAGAGCGAGTGCAGCAGATCAATCAAACGGATGGAGGCGGCTTCCGCAAGTCTCATCGTGAGACTCGCCAACACCAGCAGGCTAATGATCGAGCCGTGCAAGCTCACTCTGGCCGATTGCGCAGGCAGGCGGTTTGTATCGCGGCTTGCGTGGCCTTCGTCGGTGTCATTCTCGAACTCTCATATAGGATTCCCAACACGATATAGACCGTACCCAGTGCCGCACCCAACAGCAGGAGACTGCTCCCAGTCCCGGAGCCCGCTTTCGACCTCCCCGCCGATCCAGTCAGCGTGGTCCACCCCAACCCAAGACTAGAGGACATTTGTTCAGGGTAATGTCCTGCTGTTGTCTCTCTCGACTCAATGTGTCCAGTTGGAAACATGGGCTGTCGCGACAAACCCCCTCCGCTCTTGCCCGCCCGCGCTCTCGACCCCCAGGCGCATCCGCGGCGTGCGGGCGCCGGGCCGCATCCCGCTGGCCAGCACCCGCAGCATCGATGTGCTGGTGAGCCGTCTGCGCTCCAAGCTCGAGCAAGAGCCGAAAAGCCCCGCCCTCGTCCGCACCATCCGCAACTCGGGCTACATTTTCTCCTCGGAAGTGATGCGCGGGTAGCGCAACGGCGGTCGGCCCAGTCCATCATGGAGACGACGGAGAGTTTTCGCTTTAATATCAATGTATTGATACCTATACCTAATTTAACTTCATAAGATATTGGTGTGAGTTCTGCTGCTCGGTCAATCGAAGAGTACTGCCGGCGTAGGGGCCACATGCCCGTTCTGCTACCGAGGGCACTCTGGCATCGGCATACTCTAGCATCGGCATACTCTAGCATCGAGATACTATAGTATCGTGATAGTATAGATCCTTCACAATGCAAAAGAGCATTCCGCAAGTGATCATCGATCGCGAGCTAGAACAACAGGAACTGCGCGCGTTGCGGGATGAGAAGACGCCGCAGCTCGCCCTTGTTTACGGCCGACGTCGCATCGGCAAAACTCACCTGCTCACACACACCTGGCCGCCCGAGCAGACGTTTTACTGGACGGCTTCGGAAACGACTCCGGTGCAAAACCGAGAACAACTCATCCGTGACGTCTCTGAATGGGCCAACGAGAATTTTGACCCGAAGGACTATCCAACCTGGCGCACTGTGTTTCGACTGCTGCTCGAGTTACGTGCGCCCGATCCGCTCGTGATCGTCCTGGATGAATTCCAATACCTTGGCGAGGACTCCCGGGATCTGTCGGCCGTCACCTCAGAGCTCAACGCAGCTTGGGAGCAGCGTCGTCCGCCGCGCTCCTTGGTCTTTGTCCTCGCGGGCTCGGCAGTTCGCGTGCTCGAAACACTCGACTCCGGTGGGGCGCCACTTCATGGGCGCTTCGCCTGGAAGGGTGAGATCAAGCCCTTCAACTACTGGTACGCCGCGGAAATGGCGACATTCCGATCGGTGCGCGACCGCGCCCGAGCCTACGCGATATTCGGTGGCACCCCTCGCTACCTCGCCGCCGTCAGAGCACGTCGCTCTCTGGCTGAAAACGCTGCTCGACTGATGCTTGCGCCGCGCGGCGAAGTCAGGGGCTTGGTCGAAACAGCGATAGTGCAAGAACAAGGGCTACGTGACATTGCGAAATATCAGGCTATCATGCGCGCGATCGGTACCGGGTGCACGGAACTGAACCAGATCGGTCAACGAGCCGGTCTTCCCACCGACACTACGTTGCGGGACAAGATCGAGCGCCTCGTAGATCTGGGCTACGTACGGCCCCGCCGCAACCTCGGGGCCGGCACCACTGTCCCATTCCGCTATTGCATAGCCGATCCGGCCTTCGCATTTTATTATGAGTTTGTTATCCCCCACGCAGCTGCCCTCGAGCGAACCGATCCGGTCTATGTCTGGCAGCGAGTGATCTCCCCCCGGCTCGATGTCTATATGGGCCATGTGTTTGAGCGGATCGCCGAGCAGGCATATGCCCGACTCCAACAGCGTTACGATCTGCCGGTGGTGCGTGAATGGTCGCGCTGGGAAGGCAGGGATCGGGATGGCAAACCTCTCGAAATCGATATTGCCGCGCCTCTGACGGACGGCCGCGTGTTGACCGGCGCCGTGAAATGGAACACGAAGCCACTCGAAGCCCGCTGGCATTTTCATCACCTGGAAGGGCTTGACCGGCTCGCTGCCTCTGGCATCAAGTGGGCACATGAGGCGAAACGCCCGCAATCGCCCTTGCTTTACGTCGCCGCGGGCGGATTTACGAAGGAATTCCTGGGTGTTGCTCAGGCGAGTCGCGAGGCGGTGTATTGCTGGACTCTCGCCGATGTCTTCAAAACATTCCAACGAGGGCGACGTGGCGCTTGACTAGCGGTTGACGCGGCAGGTTAGTGAGAGCGTGGACGCAGGGGACAGAACGTAATTGCGGCCTACGGGGGAAGCGTGAGGCGTCGCACGTTGTGGCGAGCGGGGTTTGTGACTTAGCGCATGCGGGCTTGGAGGTATTCCCGCCATCGCATCCCGGCCAACGAACCACTCGACAGGGTAGCGAGCCCCTGCTCGACAATGCCGGGGGCAACACCATCCTGTACAATCTCGAGAATTGATCCCCGGAGTTTAAGCTCAGCAACTCGCGGCCAACCGTTTGCAGGCCATGTCGACACCAGCACGGCGATTCAGCCACGTCTGGCGCGGCACGAGGAATGTGACTCTTTTTTGAACGTAGCAGGAGGTGCCGCCATGAAGATTTCGTCCGTTCTCTCGATCACCGCAGTCGCCGCGGTCGTGTGTGCGGTCACGGTGCCCGTCTCGGCCGCACCGATGGCCTGCTCGATTCATCCGCCGAAGGGGCTATCGGAGAGTCAGATGGCGAAGCTCGCGAAGATATCGCTGGCGGAGGCTGAAAAGACCGCCCTGGCAAGCCTGCACTCGAGCACGAACGCCTCGATTTCGAGCGCGGAACTCGAGGCGGAGCACGGCTGCCTGCTGTGGTCCTTCGACCTCAAGATAGCGGGAAAGACCGGGGTGCAGGAGGTCCAGGTGGACGCCGGCGATGGGAAGGTTCTCTCAGTGACACACGAGACTTCCCAACAGGAGGCAACGGAGCGCTAGAGACCAACAATGCCCGGTGCCGGCGGTGCTTATGCTGCCGACAGCAGCAGGCCTGGCGCGCGGGCTTGCCGGCCCTACCACTTCCCACCTTCGGCGCGAAGTGGCTGGTGCCGCGGGACCCTACGACTATTGCCCCCGTCAGGGGCCTCGCGGGCGGCCCGAAGATCCGCAAAGTTTGGCGTACCCCTCGCGTGTCAGTATCGACCCCTCACCGGATTGGAGCGCGAATGCGCGGCATACGCGATTATGGACCGGCGTGACACTCGCTATAGGCCATCCAATACACTCGGCCGCTTTCACGGCATCCTCTCTCAGCGACCACCAACGAGCATTCGTGCCAGTGATGTTGATACTGTCGCGACGACCAGAATCCTTGCGGACATCCATGTGAGCACCGTCGCGGACTGCCGCGATTTTACTCGATTCCCCCGGGGAATACGTTCACTCCATTCGAGACCCTGAATGCGAGCCGCCCGCGCCCTTACAACTTCGCGCTCAAGCTAACAAACAGATACCGCCCATAGGTATCGTACATAGGCGCCACCATGTTGCCGTTGACCAGCAGCGGATTCAGGTTGAACCCGACGAGCGGCGGTTGTTTGTCGAGGATGTTATCCACTCCCAGCCGCAGGGTCACGTGCTTGCCCAGGTCGAAGCCCACATCCATATCGAAATAGTCATAGGCGGGGATTTGGGAATCGATCGGATAAGCCGTCCCGGTCGCCAGCTGCGGATTGGGGCTGAGCTGTTCCGATTTCAACGCCCCGATATGCCGCCAGTTGAGCGAAGCATCGAAACCGTTCCCCAACTCCCACGTCGTGCGCAGCTTGTGCCGCCACTTGGGAATCGGCGACGTCGGGCCCTCGCCGGTGCACGTCGGACCGTAATAGTCCGTGCAATCGGCAGCGGGCAAGCCCGGAACGGTCTTGATGACATTGTCGAGCTGTACGCTGCCTGTAAATGCAAAGGACAAGGTCCCGGCGCGGTTGAGGTTCAGCACATAGCGCCCATCGACATCCAGCCCGCTCTCCTCGTACGAGCCGGTATTGAGACCCGTGGCAATGATGCGCCCCGCCGTCGGACCGGTACCGATCGAGAGCGAGCCCGTCGCGTCACGCTGAATCAACGGGCAGTAGAACGTTTCGCCATTCAGACAATTGTTCAGCGAGGCATTGGCGGGGAGTGAGCCGATGTACTTGTTGATCTTGATACGCCAATAGTCGAGGCTGAGCGAGAGCGTCCTGTCCAGCACGCGCGGCGTCAGCACAACCCCGGCCGTCACGGTATCCGCAATCTGGGGCTTGAGATTCGAGTTGCCACCGGTCAACACGTTGGTGTTGGTGGAGGAGGCGATCTTGCCGTATTGCGCAGCGGTCACGCCGGTACGCGCGCACTGCTCGAGCGTTGCGGCCGGAACGCCCGTCGTTGGATCGTTCGCGCACGGATCGGAGAAGTTGAACTGTTGCACCAGCTGGGAGAGGAACAGCTCATGTCCATTCGGCGCCCGCACCGCCCGGCTGAGCGAGCCGCGCAGGCGAACCAGGTCATCCGGTGCCCACTCCAGGCCGAAATTATACGCATTGGCCACACCCTGCGGCGTGTACTTCGCGAAGCGGTCGCTCAGGCTCAAGGTCAGTGACTCCGCCATGAATCGCTCCTGCAGCAGCGGCACGCGCATCTCCGTAAACACCTCGCCGACATGGTAGGTGCCGAGCGTCGGCCGTGCGCCACCGGTCGTGAGCAGATCACCGGTGAGGTAAGCGGCGTCAGGCTGGTTGCTGATGCTCTGCGAGCGGAATTCACCACCGAAGGACAGCCCGATGCCATCCTTGCTGTACGGACTCTGGATGCCGTATTTTCCGAGGTTACCCACGAGTTGTGCGCCGAAATCATACTGCCGCGCATAGCCGTCCTGGCCAGCATTCTCGCGGATATAGTTCAGCGCCCCCTGCGTCACGCCCCCGGCGGAGAAGATGTTGTACGGCACACAGCTCGGGTCCGATCCGTCGACCACGGATTGGCACGTCGGCGTACCGTTGAAATTCACCACGTTGAGCGCGTTTGCCAGGCGAGTATTGGAGATGTCATTCGACAGGCGCTCGTGGGAGTCCGTGTTGCCCCACTGTGCGTTGACGTCGTAGTTCCACACTTCGTTCAGATCACCTTTCAGTCCGAACAGCACGCGGTAGGTCCGGTGGCGGAATTCATCATCACGGAAGCCACCCTCTATGTTGCGCCTGCCGATCTGAACTTGCGACACGTCGGCGGCCCCGAGCCCATACTGCGTGCAGAGCGCGGATACTTCGGCAGGCGACAGTAGCGGGTTGTTGCAATTGATTCCGTAGGTGTTAAGACCGGCACCCGTGGAGGTCGTCCCCGATGGCTCGTACTGCACAGTGGTACTATCATCGGAAAACGTGGCTTCTACGTACGCATCGACGTTCGGCCGGATGGCATAGTGACCGAACATTCCGGCGTTGTAGCGCCTATCAGCGCGCGCCAATGTCTGAAATTGCGCCGGATTGTAGCCGTCCTGCGCGAGGTTGAACGGACGGAAGCTATTCCCCGTCGCCGCATCGATCGTCAAGGGGTTTGCCGCATCACCGTTGGGCACGAACTGGCCGGCGGGAGTGGTGCCGTCCAACTGACAGCGGTACGAAGTGTCAGTTTCCGTCAGCGTGCAGGCACTGAAGTCGCGGCTCGATCCGTAGATGGCCGGTGTGTGCCGGTATCCTGCATAAGCGACCACATGGCCATCGCCACCGAACAAGTCCGTGCCGTACATGCCGGTGAGGTTGATGTTGCGGCCATCGTAATTGGCGCCGGTGCGCGGCTCGACACCGCTGGCGCGGTCGATGCCCTGGACGAACGCATTGCCGTTGCTGGCGCGGTTGAGCCCATAGTCCACATCCACCTTGCCGCCCGTGTAAAAGGAGTCGATGACAAAATTGACCACACCGGAAATGGCGTCCGAACCATAGATCGAGGAGGAGGCCCCGCCCGTGAGGACTTCGACTCGCTTCACCAACGCGGTCGGAATCGCGTTCAGGTCGGGCGACGGATTGATCGAATCGCCGGGCTGCAAGCGGCGTCCGTTCATCAGGACCAGGGTGTTGAACGAGCCGATGCCGCGCAGGTCGGCCGTGGCGGTGCCGGTGATCGGCGCGACACCCGCACCGTTGGCTGAATCGGTCAATCCCGCATTCAGCTGCGGCAGGCTGTTGAGCAGGTCCTCTGCACGGGCCGTACCCTGGTGCGCAAGCTCGCTGGAGTCGACCGTGACAACTGGGCTCACGGTGCTGTTCTTGAAGGCGACGAAGCGTGTGCCGACGACGATGATCTCGTGTACCTTCTCGTCCTCTTCGACCTTCTCTTCGGTCTCTTCTGCCTTCTGTTCGGCCGCCGTACTGCCCGGCACGCTCGTACTGGCCACCGGGTTGGGAGGACCGGCCGCGGCGACGGCCTGCGCAGGAGCCCCCGGCGTATCGGCCCAAACCGCAGTGGTGGCTGTACTGAGCAGCGCGATGACCCCCGCAATGCCAGGAATCCAACAGCATGCCCGAAAGCTGCTGCATTGCCGGCGGCGCGACGATACCCGCGCGTCTATTGATCTGACCATCTCGCTACTCCCCCTGTTATTAGTGCGAAGGCTCTCTAATCCGACTCATTCACCCCGATGCTTTAAATGGAGGACGACCCGCTTTCTCGCGTCTACGTTAGCCTGGTGCTCGTAAGAATGGCGTCAGCTTGCGCATGTCAGCCACGGTCTCCAACCCGGCAATAATCCCGATCAGGCCCTCCGTCTTGGCTTTCGGCCAGTGGGCATACTCGGCACAACCGCGAAACTTGTCGGCGGCCTCCTCGTACGTCATCGGATCGGCGGGACTGCCCTTGCCGTAGATGGCTCGACCCGTGATCACCTTGCCGTTGTTGAGTGTTATTTTAAGCAGCGAGGTCATCTTGTCGAAGCCCGCGGCCTCGGCCTCGGGGTCGACGTAATATTTTATTTTGGCGATCAGGGTCCGCACGTCCGGCCGCTGCACCACCGCATCGGTGAATTCCGGCAGCCCGCCTTTGCGTTCCAGGAGCAGGATCGCCATGCAGAATTCCATGCTGAATTTCGCTTCCAGGCCGGTCTTCGGGTCGTGACGCAACAACGCCTGGTACATGTCGTGGTTGGCGCCGACTTCGACCTGTGCGACCTGCTGCGGTTGAATGTTGTGCAGCTTGATCAGACGCATCATTTCCGTCATGGCCGGATGACTGAGCGACCCTGACGGATACGGCTTGAGCGAAATTCCCGGCGAAACAAAGGTCCACGGGGCGCCCAGCTTGCTCATGATCGCCGTGGGATCGTAGGAGCCGCCCGCTGCGTGGAAGAAGCCACGCTGCGCTTCCAGAATATTCTGCGCTGCCGTCCAACCCAGAGCGGCCAACTGGGCCGCGATCAAGCCACTCTCCGCCGCACGTCCCGCCTGCAACGGCTTGGTCATCGTGCCGAAGTTCTCGCGCAATCCGCCCGACTCGCTCGCCGCAATTCCAAACGCCGTACGCGTCTTGGCGGCATCGAAGTGCATCAGCTTCGCGCAGGCCGCGGCCGATCCGAACGGTCCGCAGGTTCCGGTGGAATGAAACCCATCCTCATAGTGCCGTGGCGCAATGGCCTCGGCGATCTTGCACTCGACTTCCACCCCGAGGTGATAGGCGAGCATGAAATCCTGCCCATTGACAGTGCCGCCCTCGGCCAACGCGAAGGCGGCCGGCAATACCGGTACGGTTGGATGCACCAACAGGCCGTAGACGCGGTCCTTCGCCGCCGCGAGTTGCGTGTCGTCGAAGTCATCGGCGTGCACCGAGACCCCGTTGACCAGCGCCGCCAGTTGGGGCGCGCTGGTGCGCCCTGTGCCGATCACCGTCGACACGCCGCTCGTGCTGGAAAGAGTGTCGAGGTAGCGGCCGCAAATGACGGCACTGTCTGCCCGGGAGCCCGCCAGCGCCAGGCCGAAGCCATCCAGAATGGACTTCTTGCCCAGCTCGATCACCTGTTGGGGGATATCCTCGTAACGCGCATTGACCACAAAGTCAGCGACATAGGCGGTGAGCCCCGGCACGTCGGGGAAAGCGCCACTCGCAGGTGTGGCCGCCGCCTGTGTCTCGTGTGATGTGGCCGCGGCGACTTCTTTCGCAACCAGGCCGGCACCTAAGGAGACACAGAGTTTTCCGAAATCGCGTCGTAACATTCAACTATTCCTCACGAAGCGCCCCGCCGCTATTGCACGTCAAAGACGAACAGTGTTGCGGGCGTCTTACCTTTACGCGCCCCAACCGCGTAGTAACGGTGTAACTGGGGCACGAGCACCCCGGTCTTCGTCCCCGGGAGCGTCTTGACCCGGCCGAGCTCTTCATAGTGATCGGCATCGATTTGATGGAACACATCGATGAACCCCTCGCCGCACGCGAGATAGACCCGCTTCGTAGCGGGGTCATAAGCCATGTCATCGACATCATCACCCGCCGGAAGTGCGAGCAGCTCCTTGCCGGTGTCGCTGTCCACGACCGCGAAGCGTCCCGGCTTGCGACCCGCGACCAGCAGCCGATGCTCCGCTTCGAGCAGCATCAAGGGTGTGTTGTGCTGAACCAGCTTCAGCGGCCACATCGCCTTGAGTGTTCCCGCGCCGCGATCAAGGACCGCGATCTGATTCTTGTCCCGCGCATTCACATACAGCAGCGGACCGCTCTTCTCGAGCGTGATCGCCTCCAGGTTTGCCGACGGGAAGCGCAAGTCCGTCACGCGCTCCCCCTTTTGGGTATCGATGACCGTCACCAGCGAGAAATCGTTGTGGGCTTCCTTTCCCCCGTTGGTGACATACAACAGGTGTTTGGAGTCGTCGTAGGCGATCGCATCCGCGTCTTCCGTCAGCTTGATGGATTTTTCGATTTTGTACGTGGTCGCATCGAGGATGCGGACCGCCCCACCCTCGCCCCCATCGATGACGTAGATCTGGTTCTGCCCGGGGAGCAACAGCATGCTGTGCGGGGTATCGAAACCGGCAATGCTCCGCGACAGCGCCCCGGTTTTGAGGTCGAACAGCTCGACCGTGTGATGCTCCTCGGCCGCGAGGAACAAGCGGTTGCCCGCCACATCGACGCCGAAGTGATCGAAATCGCCATCGATTGCGGGCAGCTCCACAGTGCGCACCAGGTGCAGGCCCGGATCGGTCGGGACAGGCCCCGCGCTCGCGAGGGTGTTGGACAACCCCACCGCGACTGTCAATGCCAATGCTGCAGGAAACGATCTCATCGAATGAAACTCCGTTGGGGTGTTGAACATTTCAAGGGTGTCTGCGTCGCCCCGCCCAGCACCAGCCGCATGCGGTCCCGATCCAATTCGCCCTCGAGGCTCGACATGACCACGGCCGCCACGGCGTTGCCCGTGATGTTGACAATGGCGCGGGCAGCACTCATGAACCTGTCGATGCCGAGGATCAGGGCCATCCCCGCCAGCGGTATCGCTGGAACAACCGACAGCGTCCCCACCAAGGCGATGAAGCCCGCGCCCGAGATGCCGCTGGCGCCCTTGGAGGTCAGCATGGAGACCCCGAGAATCGCGAATTGCTGGACCGGGCTCAAGGGGATGTTCATCGCCTGCGCGACGAACACGGCGGCGAGTGTCATGTACAGACTCGTGCCATCCGCGTTGAAGACGTAGCCGGTGGGTACGACCAGCCCGACGATCGACCTGGAGCAACCGAGCTGCTCGAGTTTTTGCATCAGTGACGGCATGGCGACGTCCGAAGACGCGGCCCCCAGGGTCACCAACAGCTCTTCCCGCAGAAAGCGCAGCAGCCTGAAAATATTGACGCCGACGCAATAGCAGACCGCGCCCAGGAGGATGCAGATGAATATCGCGCCCGTGCCCACGAAGGTCACAACGAGCCCGAGCAGCGGGCGTAGCGCGCCGATGCCGAATCGACCAATGGTATAGGCAATCGCGCCAAACGCGCCGAGCGGGGCAAAACGCATCAGCACATTGATCGCGCCGAAGACCATGTGACCCAGGGACTCTATGACGACAGTGACCGGCCTGCCCCGCTCGCCGAGCTGCGCGAGCACATAGCCGAACAGGACCGAGATGAACACGATCGGCAGAATCTCGCCCTTGGCGAAGGCATCGAAGACTGTAGTGGGAACGATCCCGAGCAGGAAGGAGACAGTGTTGTTGGTCTGGGCGCGGTCGACATAAGTGGCCACGGCGGCGCCATCGAGCCGCGCGGGGTCGACATTGAAGCCGGCGCCAGGGTGCACGATGTTGGCCGCCAACAGGCCCATGAGCAAGGCCACGGTCGAGAGCGCTTCGAAGTACAGGAGCGCCTTGGCGCCGACGCGACCCACTTTCTTGAGATCGCGCATACCGGCAATACCGCCGACCACCGTGCAGAAAATCACCAGTCCGATGATCATCTTGATCATCTTCAGGAATACGTCGCCAAGCGGACCCAACGCTTCGCCGGTATGCGGGCTCAGCCAACCGACCGCCACACCCGCGCCAATGCCGAACAACACCTGTACGTACGTCTGGACATACCAGGGGCGCGGCGCGTGGGCTGTCGTATCCGCGCTCATCGCGTTTCGTTATCCTACGGTCATGTTAGTCACGGTGTCGGCGATTGCGCTACCGACCTCCTGCGTGCTTGCCTGACCCCCCAGATCCCGGGTCCGCGGCCCGTCGCTGAGCACCGACTGGATTGCGGTCACAACGGCCCGGGCGGCATCGGGCTGCCCCAGGTGGTCGAGCATCATCGCACCCGACCAGATCTGGCCGATGGGATTGGCGATGTTGCGGCCGAAAATGTCGGGTGCCGAGCCGTGCACGGGCTCGAACATCGAAGGGTACTCACGTGCCGGGTTGAGGTTGGCCGAGGGTGCGATCCCTATGGTGCCGGCGCACGCCGAGCCCAGGTCCGACAGGATGTCGCCGAACAGGTTGGAGCCGACGACGACGTCGAATCGCCCGGGACGCTGGACGAAGTGCGCCGCCAGGATGTCGATGTGGTACTGGTCCGCGTGAATGTCAGGATACTGTTGCGCCATCAACGCGAAACGTGAGTCCCAGTATGGCATCGCTATCGCGATGCCGTTCGACTTCGTCGCCGAGGTGACCCGCTTGTCCTCGCGTGTCCTGGCGAGCTCGAACGCGTAGCGCAGAATTCTATCGACTCCCTTACGCGTAAATATGTTCTCCTGGATGACTACCTCTTCAGGGCTGCCCTCGTGCAGCTTGCGGCCGCGGTCGGAGTATTCGCCTTCGGTGTTCTCCCGGACCAGCATGATGTCGATGTCGCCGGGAATGCAGTCGCGCAGCGGGGATTGCACGTTCGGCATCAACCGGATCGGGCGCAGACACACGTACTGGTCGAATTGCCGGCGGATGCGTATCAACAGTCCCCAGAGCGAGACGTCGTCAGGCACGCCCGGAAAGCCCACGGCGCCCAGGTAGATGGCGTCGTGGTGTCGGATTTCCGTAAGCCCATCTGGCGGCATCATGGTGCCGGTCTGCAGGTAAAATTGGCAGCCCCAGGGGCGCGAGTCCCATTCGAACACAAAACCGAAGCGGCGTCCCGCGGCAGTGAGAACCTTGACACCCTCCGGGACGACCTCTGTGCCGATACCGTCCCCGGGAATCAGTGCTATTTTATACTTCTTGATGACGCCCCCCTTACAACATCGGGCCTCGTAGCCCGTTCGCGCCAAACATCCTTCGCACCTATCGCCGGCGCAGCATAGGCGT
Source organism: Gammaproteobacteria bacterium (assembly GCA_028293725.1). The sequence goes on from JAQGOE010000052.1 coordinate 23,054, forward strand.
TCCAGACTTCGGCGGCATGGGGCTGGATGTGAATTCGGAGAACACACTTCGTGAATAATGTTCTGCCGCAGGATCTGCAGGTCTTCATCCACGCCGCGCGACTGGCAAGCTTTGCCGCGGCGGCACAGGAATTAGGCGCATCCCCGGCCTACATCAGCAAGCGTATCGCCATCCTGGAGGATTCCCTCAGGGTGAAGTTGTTTCATCGGACCACGCGGCACGTCTCCCTGACCGAGCGCGGGGAGGTGATGTTGTCCTGGGCACAGCGTGTACTCGATGTCTACGGGCAGTTGGACGGTGCACTCGACACCATGCAGGGCGACGTACGCGGCGGGCTGCGTATCGCGGCAAGCTCCGGGCTGGGACGCAATCACATCGCGCCGGTCCTGTCAGAGTTGGTGAAACTGCATCCTGGCCTGGAGATTGACCTCGAGATCCTCGATCGTTCCGTGGACCTGGTGGAGGAGGACCTTGACGTCGATGTGCGGGTCGGCGGTGTTCTCGAGCCGCACCTCATACCGCATCACCTTGCACACGGTCGGCGTATCCTCTGTGCCTCGCCCGAATACCTGCGTTCGCATGGAGAGCCGCATACTATCACCGAGCTTTCCCGGCACTCGTGCCTGCTGATCCGTGAGCGCGGTGAGACGTTCGGCCGTTGGTCACTGCGTGGGCCTGGCGGGACTCACAATGTGCGAGTCAACGCCGCGCTGGCCTCGAATCACGGCGACGTGATCCGTCGCTGGACCCTGGAGGGACACGGGATCATGCTCAGATCGTACTGGGACGTCGATGAAAGCCTCGAGAGAGGTGACCTGGTGCATATCTTGCGCGACCACTGGCAGCCGGCGGACGTGTGGGCCGTCACCAAGATCCGGTCTGAGAATTCGGCAAAGACACGGCTTTGCATCCGGCATCTGCGCATGCGGCTGCGTACCGGACCCTTCGCACTGGCAACACCGAGTCAGCCGGGCAAGGAGCGGACCCGGCGCGGTTGATCACGGGGGCATTGGGCTTGCGCGGCGCAGTTCCGGGTAACAATGCCGAACGGATTCCTTACGCGCCCGGGTAGAATATCATCTGGCGATGCGCGAGCTCTTTGCCGCTGTCACATTGAACCGGCGTCAGGACTTCGTCAGCATTAACTGCCATTGTCGGGTCTGGCATTGACTTGGAGAATAACTCGCGTGAGCAAACAAAGCTTCTCTCTTCTAGTATCCGCGGCCGCCCTGCTACTGGGCTGCGGTGCCGCCGAGGCCGCGGGCGTTCAACGCGTCGATACCCTGCGCGTGCCCGGCGAACCGCTCGGCAGTTTCGATATCGGCGTCGTGAATGATGCCGGGATTTACGTCCTGACCGACCGCTCGAACAAGGCCCTCGATCTCATAGATGCCGCCTCGGGCAAGTTCCTGGGCCGTGTCGCGGGCTTCACTGGCTTCAACAAAGCCGCAGGGTCAGGGGCCTCCGGACCCGACGGAGTGATCGCGGTGGGGAGCGACCAATTCTGGGCTGGGGACGGCGACAGTACCGTCAAGATCGTCGACCTGAAATCCAAATCGATCACCGACACGATCTCCACTGGCGGCAAAAAGCGTGTCGATGAGATGGCCTATGACCCGCGCGACCACCTGGTCGCCGTAGTCAACAACGCTGACAAGCCCCCTTTTATTACATTCATCTCCACCGAGACCCACAAAGTGCTCGGCAAAGTTGTTCTTGACCATGCCTCCGACGGTGCGGAGCAACCCGCGTGGGACCCGGTGACAGGGAAAATCTATCTGGCGATTCCGGTGCTGGACGGTGTTGAGGCCAACGGCGCGGTCGCGGTCTTCGATCCGCACACCCTGAAGCTGGAAAAAATGCTGCCCGTGAGTAAATGCATGCCCGCCGGCCTCGCGGTCGGTCCGCAAGGACATCTTCTGCTGGGCTGTAGCGATGACGCGGTCGACTCCGGCTTCCCCGCGCAATCGCTCGTAATGGACGCGCGTACCGGCAACATCGTGGCGACCATCGACAAAGTCGGAGGATCCGACGAGGTCTGGTATGACGGTAAGTCCGGAAACTACTACCTGGCGGCGGCCAAGAACCCAGGCGGACCCGTGCTCGGCGTCATCGATGCAACAACCAACCGCTGGGTTGCAAACCTGCCCAGTGGCCCGCGCGCCCATTCGGTCGCGGCGGACCCCAAGACGGGGAAAGTATTCGTGCCGATCGAAGCGCACAAGGACAGCGCCGATTGTGCCGCGGGTTGCATCGCCGTCTACGCACCGCAGGGCCAGTGAGGCGAGCCGGGACAAGCGTTACGACCATTCGAGCGCAGCCCGCTGGTAAGCGAAGTCACAGCGATGGCGAACCATTGAGAAACGGGGAAGTTTCGAGCCACCAGCGAGTTGCGCAACGAAGTGGAGCGTGAGCGCCAGTGAGAGTAATAATACGCTCATGACGTTCTCATTCACGCGCACGTTGAAATTCAAAGTTCGTCCCGAATCTTACGGGTGGTTGACCGCGGCTGCGGTGGAAGTGAATCAGGTCTTCAATTTCTGTAACGAGGCCGCGCTGCTCGCGGCGACCCGCACGGATTTAAAACGCAAATGGCTCACGGGTTTCGATCTGTGCAACTTGACGTCCGGCGCCGCACGGTACTTCGAACGCATCGGCGCGGATTCGATTCAGCGCATCTGCGTGGAGTATGCGCAGAAGCGGTCGGCCGCCAAGCGGCTCCGGCTTCGTTGGCGGGTCAGTCGCGGCGCGCGTCGCTCCCTCGGTTGGGTTCCGTTCAAGGCAGCGAGTCTGAAGCGCAAAGGCCGTGTGGTGCGGTTCTGCGGCAAGACGTTTCGGATATTCGAGGCTGAGCGCCTCGACGCAGTGAAGTGGGGGCAAGGCTGCTTTGCTCAGGACGCGGTGGGCGACTGGTGGCTCTGTCTACCTGTAGAGCTCCCCGTGGAGCAGTGCCCGGCGCCCGAGGAGTCGGTGGGCATCGACCTGGGGCTGAAAGACATCGCGGTCACGAGCGACGGTGACCGCCTGGAAGCGGCCCGATTCTATCGGGGCCTGGAAGGCAGGATCGCTCAGGCGCAACGCCGCGGCCACCGGCGCCAGGCGAAGCGGTTGCATCGTACGGCCGCGCGACGCCGAGCGGATGCGCTCCATAAATTCAGCCGCAGAATGGTGAATGAATACGAGACCATTGTGATCGGCGACGTGAGCAGCCAGAAGCTGGTAAAGACACGGATGGCGAAGTCCGTGCTGGACAGCGGCTGGGGGATGCTCAAGCGGTTTCTGCTCTACAAAGGCGAGCACGCCGGCAGGTCCGTAGAAATCGTCAGCGAAAGAAACACAACACGAGCCTGCAGCTTCTGCAGGGCCTTATTAGGCCCTGCAGGTAAGGACGGGCTCGCTGTGAGACATTGGGATTGCTCGGAATGTGGTGCCGAGCACGACCGCGACCAAAACGCGGCCCGTAACATCCTCTTTGTCGGGCTCAGGAAGCGAGCCTCCATGCGCGGGAACGAGCTGTGGCATGACATGATCCCCGTCGAGCCGGACAGACCCGTCCGCGTGAGACACGGGTGGGGAGCGTGTTATGCGACGGCATGAGCTCCGGAAAATCGCGTTGATCCCCGGCGATGGCATCGGCAAGGAAGTCGTGCCCGCCGGGCGCGAGGTGCTAGAGGCCCTCGCGCGACGCCACACCACGCTCGGATTCGAATTCGAGTCCTTTCCCTGGGGCGGCGATTACTACCGCAGCCATGGGGTCATGATGCCGAGCGACGGCCTTCACGCCCTGATCGACAAGGCCGCCATCCTGTTCGGCTCCGCGGGTGACCCGGCGATTCCAGACCATGTGACCCTCTGGGGACTGCGCCTGAAAATTTGCCAGGGCCTGGACCAATACGCCAATGTCAGGCCAACTCGCATCCTCCCGGGCATCCAATCGCCGCTGAAGAATTGCAAACCGGCAGACCTCGACTGGGTCATTGTGCGCGAGAATTCTGAAGGAGAATATGCGGGCGCGGGCGGCCGCGTGCACGAGGGGCATCCGATCGAGGTTGCCACTGACGTGACTCTCATGACGCGTGCCGGTGCGGAAAGGATTCTGCGGTTCGCTTTCAACATGGCCCGCTCGCGTCCCCGGAAGTTGCTGACCGTGATAACGAAGAGTAACGCACAGCGACATGCCATGGTCATGTGGGATGAGATTGCGGCCCAAGTGGCGGCCGAGTTTCCCGACGTGCGCTGGGATAAGGAGTTGGTTGACGCCGCCACCGCGAGAATGGTCAACCGGCCCCAGTCGCTGGACACGATTGTCGCCACCAATCTGCATGCCGACATCCTGAGCGATCTTGCGGCGGCGCTTGCGGGTAGCCTGGGCATCGCACCGACGGCCAACTTGGATCCCTTGCGCCGCTATCCCTCGATGTTCGAGCCGATCCACGGCTCGGCATTCGACATCATGGGCAAGGGCGTGGCCAATCCGATCGGCACCTTCTGGTCGGTGGTGCTGATGTTGGAGCACCTCGGCGAGGACGAGGCGGCGCGGCTGCTGATGTCCTCGATAGAGCGGATCACCGCCGATCCGCAGTTGCATACGCCCGACCTGGGCGGCAATGCCACTACCCGGCAGGTGACCGCCGCCGTCTGTGCCAACATCGAGTCCGCGGCGGGCTGAAAGAAGACTTCAACCTGACGCCAACGCTGAGGGCTCTCGCGCACCAGGACTGACGATGGCCTCACGTGTGCCCCTGCTGCGAGCGGGTACTTCGAACACCACTCGCAAACCCCGACCCTCCGGGCCCGCCTCGGCGTAGATCCGCCCATGATGCAACTCGACGATCCCGCGGCAGATCGCAAGCCCCAGCCCGCTGCCTTCCTGCTCAATCCCGGGTCCCGCCTTCAGCCGCACAAAACGGTCGAAGATATGCTCATGCTCCGAGGCGGGCACGCCGCCGCCCTGGTCCTCCACCTGGACCCGCCAATGCAGGTCCGCCAGGTGGGATCGCAGTCGGATCAGGCCCCCCGGGGGCGAGGCGCTGATGGCATTACTCAGCAGGTTCAGCAACACCCTGCGGATCCAGCGCGGCTCACACACCGCGGCGCCAGAGCCTTCATGGGTGTATGAGAAGACGACCCGGTGATGCTCGGCGAGCACCTGGGCGTCGATGTTGAAGTTGGCCAGCAGGGCCTCCGGGTCGCATGGCGTCAACTGCAAGGTGATACCGTGCGACTCCGCCTGCGACAGGAACAGCAGTTCCTCGATTGTCGAGGTGAGGTGCGTGAGCTCCTCGAGCATGGTTTGTACGCTCTCCTCGTTTTCGTGACTGAGGGTGCCCGTGGCAAGGAGCTTTTCCGCGTGCAACCGCACGAGTGACAGGGGCGTTTTCAGCTCATGCGAGGCGTCGGCGGCGAAACGGCGCACATGTTTGAACGAGGCCTCGAGGCGATCGAACATTGCGTTCAGCAACGACGCCAACGCCGCAATCTCGTCCTTGACTTCCGACACGACGATGCGCTCGCTCAGGTTGTCGGAGCCGATCCGACTGGCCGTGGCACGGATCGCGCGGATGGGGCGTAGCGCCAGGTGGCTCAGTCCGCGCCCGATCGCGATACTCAGGGCCAGCATCAGGGCCAGCAGGGCGGCGCACACCTCAGCGTAGCCCTCCATGACGCCGGCGAGTTGATTCTCAGGCGTGCCGATAATGACATCGTACGGCGCCATGATGAACTCGCCCACCCTCAATCTGCCGAAGTTGTCCCAATCGATGTCATAATAACGCTTGCCCTTGACGTCGGGAATCGAGCGGCCTTTCAGATTGTTGGAATAGAAGATGGTGCCCGTCTCCCGACTGTGAATGTCGATATAAAAGAGGACGGACGCATACTCGGTCGTCTCGCGGATACGCTGGTCGATCACCGCGGGGCTCAAGGCACGGTAGTCACGCCCCAGGTGCGCCTTGATCTGCTCGAACTCCGCTTGATTCAGCAGGTCCAGGCCGTGGATCAGGTAACCGCCCAACAGGTAATAACCCACCAGGAACAAGCAGGCGAAGGTGGTCGTCGCCGCCACCGCGTACCAGAGTGCCAGCCTGGCGCCGATGGATCTCATTGCAGCTTGAAGCCTATGCCGCGCACGGTCTTGAACAGCGGCTTCTCCCCCTCTTTTTCAAACTTCGCGCGGAGCCGGCTCATGTAGACGTCGAGCAGGTTGGCATCCACATCGCCGGGTGACGACCAGACGCGCTCGCAAATCAACGTCCGCGGCAGAATCCGCCCGGGGTTCTGCATGAAGATCTCGAGCAAGGCCAGCTCACGCGAGGTGAGCTCCACCAGGGCGCCGTTGAACTGTAGGGTGTGGCCCAGCAGGTCCAGGCGCAGACCCCGATGCTCGAGCACCGTGTCCTTGATGTTCGAATGGCGGCGTAAGAGCGAGCGCAGTCGTGCCAACAGCTCCTGGAGGCTGAAGGGCTTCGGCAAGTAGTCGTCCGCGCCGACGTCCAGTCCCTTGATGCGGTCCTGCACCGAATTGCGCGCGCTCAGGATAATCACGGGCTCGTTAAAGCCGCTCCTGCGCCATTGGTGCAGTAGGTTGAGCCCATCCCCATCCGGCAAGCCCAGGTCGAGGACAATGGCATCATAGCTCGACTCGCACAGGGCGTCGCTCGCCGCAGCACAGCTGCCCGCGTAGCCGACTGCATAACCCGCCTCCATCAAGCCCTGCTTCAGGAGCATTCCGAGCTTGCGCTGGTCCTCGACAATGAGCACTTTCATGTTGCTTTCAGACTGCGAGGAGCCGACGGGGATGCGGGGGGACCGTGAGCATCATCGTGTGTTTGCCGCTTGTAGCAACGAAAAGCTGGCAGTGCTGGAAACCGACGACGGTTTGGTCGGTGTGCCGCGCATTGGCAGCGGTCCTGATGGTGCAGTGTTCAATCCGAGGACGCAACAGGTTTTGACGTCCAACCGGGCGTATTTTCATGCCGACCCCGCGGACGGGGGCCCAGTCGGGAGGCGGCGGTGCTGCGCCAATTGTGCTCAGCGGCCACTGAAAAAAGCAGTTCGAATTCAGGTTCAATTCAGGATGGAAGAATAAAACAGCCCTCAGGTCTGAGCTGCTCACCCACGACGGTGAGGGGTCCGGCGGTCTAAACAAGAGGGGGAGTGCCGATGGTACGTTGGCTGGCCGGGTGCTGTCTTTTGTTGGGGGTCTCGATCGTTTGCGGCGCGACACCCGTTGCGCCGACCGTTCCTGGCAACTATGCGGGTGAGTTGTTGCAGCGCGTGCACAATGCCAGTCCCGGGGTGTTGAGTGGGACGATCTCAGCCGCGTCTCCCAAGAGCAAAACCGTCGTGGTGGTTGCCTCGACCGAGGCAGCCGTGGGCGGCTCGCCGGCCGATCCCCTGGACATTGCGGCGCTCACCAGCGGGACCTCCGCAGTCGTCGATGAAAAACACGCAGCGATCATTGTGCGCTCGCCGCTGCAGGATGTCTCCGGCGATACGGTTGGGGCTTTGCGCTTGACCTACGCGTACCATTCCAAGTCGGACTTCACTGCGGCTGGGAACGATGCCGCCAGGGTGCGGAACTGGCTGCAGCGGCGGATATCCCATGCGGCCAACCTGTTCGATCCGGTGCCGTATGAGCCGGATGCGCCCACCGACACCCACGCCCAGCAGCTCGTCGACGAATTCCTCGAAAAATATCCACAGATCGAGATCCTGGCGATTCATGCAACACCGCCGGATTCCGACTACAACATTATCGCGGGCTCGAACATCGGGCGGCTGGGAAAGAAAGCTGACAACGATGACATGCGCTGCGTGTTTACCGGAAAGCCGAATCTCGAGGTGAATTCCACCGGGAAGCGTTTCGAGACCGAGATGCAGCTGCACGACCGGGCCGGACAGCTCGTCGGTGCCGTGGGGGTGGTGGTTGCTTACAAGAAGGGCGACGACCGGCAGGCTTTGTTTACGCAGGCGGACCGGATCCGGGTGGAGTTGGAGAAACGGATTCCCGACGCGGCGAGCCTGTTCCGCAAAGCTGCTCCGGCAGCGGGTCCCGCGGCGGCGCCCTCCCCCCGTAAAGCAGTGACCGGATAATTCCAGGAGAAGATCTTGAAGTGTCTCGTTTCAGTGTCTGGCGTGGTTATTTTATGGGGTTGTGTTGCTGCAACGGCGGCGACGGTATCGAACGGGACTGCCGCGGGGTCTCCCGCAGCCGGGGCAACGGCGCTCGTCCTCAAGGGGCGCACCGAATTGCCCGGGTACAGCGGCGACTTCGATCACTTTGCGGTGGACCTCGCCGGCAATCGCCTGTTCCTGGCGGCGGAGGATCATGGCACGCTGGAGGTGTTCGATCTGAAGTCCGGGCAGCACCAGCGCACAGTATCGGGATTCGATACGCCGCACAGTCTGTTCCCGATTCCCAAGACCCACCGGCTGTTGGTGACTGACGGCAGCGAGAGCGTCAAGCTGCTGGACGATCAAACACTCGCGCCCAAGGAATCCATCAAGTTACATCCGGGGGCCGACTCGATCGGTTATGACTCGCACAGCGGGCATCTTTACATCGTCACCGGCGGCAAGGATGTGAAGCTGCAGCAGTCCTGGCTGGAGGAGATCGATCCGCTCACCGGCACGAAGATCGGCGAGGTACTCTTCGAGGCCAACCACGTCGAGGCCCTGGCCGTGCAGCAGTCGGGGCCGCGGATCTACATCAACGTCACGGACAAGAACGATCTCGCGGTCGTCGATAAGCCCAGCCGCAAGATCGTGAGCCGCTGGCCGATCCAGGCGGCCGAGCAGAATGCGTTGGTTCAGATGGACGAGAAGACGCACCGCCTCTTCGTGGTCACGCGCAAGCCCGGAAAGCTCCTGGTGTTGGATTCCGAATCCGGTGCCACGATCGCCAGTTTCCCGGCCCCCGGGCATGTGGACGCGGAGATTTTTGACGCGGCCAATCATCGGGTCTACGTCCCCGGTGGTGACGGCTACATCGGCGTCTACGAAGAAAAGGACGCGGATCACTTCACGCAGCTGGCGGACGTACCGAGCGCTACCGGCGCCAAAACCGCGATCCTGGTTCCCGAGCTGCACCGCCTCTACGTGGCGGTGTCGCCCGGGGAAGGCAAGACCGGTGGCGCCATCATCTGGTTTGACGTAAACGGGCCCCCCGCCGGCGCGCCATGAGCGCCGGCGGGAGATAACTGAAGCGACGAAACATTTTCCAGGTTTGAGGGGGAAAAAAACATGGGTCGTCAAAAGACCTCGGTCTTGATCGCCACCCTGGCAACCACCGCTGTGGCGGTTGCGGCCGAACCATCGGGGCCGGCACCACCGGCGGAACCTGAGCCGTTGCAGGAAGTCATCGTCACCGGCACCAGTATTCCCACGGCGCCGGGCCAGGTGGCAGTGCCGGTGGAGGTGCTCAACTCCGCGCAGCTCGAGGCGAGTGGCGTCGATTCCAACGCGCTGGAAGTCCTGCGCAAGGAGATACCGGCGTTCCAGGGCCGCAGCAACGCTGGCGCGAGCAATGCCAACAACAACAATCAGAACACCGCGGGGGGCTCCCAGGCGCAACTGCGCAATCTACCCACCCTGGTGCTGGTCGACGGCCGGCGTGTCGCCAACAGCGGCGTCGGCGCCATCAACGGCAAGAACTTCGTCGATGTGAATCAGATTCCACCGGCGGCCATCGATCATGTCGAGGTCCTGACCGATGGGGCGTCCTCGATCTACGGGTCGGATGCGGTCGGCGGGGTGGTCAACTTCATCCTCAAGTCCAACTACGAGGGGCTCAGCTTCGGCGGTCGGGTGGGTTCCGCCCCGGACTACGGCGAGCGCTCGGCCTATGCCATCGGGGGTTTGCGGATCGGTTCGAGCGGCGGCAATATCACGGTGACGGCTAATTTCAGTCACACGGATCCGCTGTTTCAGAGCGATCGGCCGTTCAGCAGTCCACTCTATGGCAAGTCCTCGGGTCTCTCCGGGGTCGTGAGCGGCGGTAATGCCATCCTGAGCCCGGCACTGGCCTCACCGAGCGCCAGAAATCCCACCGGGGCGAACGCCACCGCCAGCTCGCTCGCGGGTTTGATTGCCAATGGCACCTATCTGCCGACGACGCCGGCCTCGATTGCCAACGGGTTCAACATCGCGCCCTATCAGACTCTGCTGCTGAAGCAGAATCTGGCCTCGCTCAGCAGCACCCTCAACCTGCCCGTGCTGGAGGACGAGCGCCTGACATTGTTCGGCGATTTCATGATCTCGCAGGACCGGAGCCGGACTCAATGGGCTCCGCAAGCTGACACCGGGTTGACCGTGCCCGCGGGATCGCCGTTCAACCCGTTGACCACGAATTTCACGGGTGTCACTTTCAACTATCTGCCCAACTCGCACGACTTTTACGACACCACGACTGCTGAGCGCCTCACAGTGGGCTTGCGTGGCGCAATCAGCCCGACCTGGAACTGGGAGTCCGCTCTGCTCTACAGCGAGAGCGATCTGCGACAGCAGCAGACCAACGTGATCTATAAGCCCAACGTAGCGCTCGCAATCGCTGGCGGTTACAACGCCGCGGGCCTGGCCACCGCGGGTGGCAACTACAGCAGGGTTTACAGCAGCTACTCGACCAACAGCCCGCTCGTCCTGCAACCTGCCCTGGATCCGTTCGCCACCGCCGCGGGCCTCAATCCCGGCTCGTTGGCGAACATCTATGGAACCGAGCTGATCAATGCGGTCAGTCAGCTTGAATCCTGGGACGCCAAGGTCGTCGGCCGCCTCGCTTCCCTGCCGGCCGGCGCGCTCGGCCTTGCGGTGGGTGCCTCGGTCCGTCGCGAGGCCCTCTCGGGACATACCGATCCGAACGGCCGTGTAACAGATCCCGTCACCGGAGCCTACGCGGGCAACGATCAGAACTGGATCGGGGGAACCTTCGCCAATCCGTTCGGCGCCGCGCGCACCATCACCGGGGCGTTTACCGAGACACGCATACCGCTCGCGGGCGAGGACTGGAGCGTCCCGATGTTGCGCGAGTTCGATATTACCGGCGCCGTGCGGTGGGAGCATTATAGTGACGCCGGAAATTCCACCGTGCCCAAGTTCGGGTTCTTTTGGGAGCCGTTGGGGAAATGGCTGGTCGTGCGCGGCAACTACGCCAAGTCGTTTCTCGCCCCGAATCTCTATTCTGAATACGGTCCGACGGATACGCGCATTGTCGGCGGCACCGTGATCCAGGGCGTGTTCGGCACCAACTTCGGGGCACTCCCCTTCAATGGCGAGGATGGCAACAACCCGCATCTGCGGCCCGCCACTTCGACGTCCAAGACTATTGGATTCGTCCTCAAGCCCGTGTTTGTTCCGCACCTCACCATTACGGCGGACTATTCGGACATCGTACTGCGCGGATTCCAGGCGGGGATCGGGTTCAACAACATTCTCGCCAGTGTCAACGGTCTAGGGGCGGCCTCGCCCTTCTTCAAGAACCTCTCTATTGGAAACTTTCCCGGCCTGGCCGGCGCCTCCAATCCGTTCGCGGCGCCGGGTGCCCTGTTGTCCTACCTGAGCAATCCCGCGACCGGCCAGGGAGACCCGGCCAAGGCCCAGAATCTCTACCTGATCGATCAATTCCAGAACAATGCCGAGTTGCTCGAGAAATCGTGGACGGCGAGCGCAACCTACAATGTACCCACGGCACACGCCGGAACTTTCGCCGTCGGCACGATGGGCTCGATTTTCAACTCGTTTAGCTTTCAGGGCCTGCCCGGCCAGTCGTTCATCGAGTATGCGGGGCACGCAACGAACGCAGGGGTGTTTGGCGGCACGCTGCCGAAATATCACTTCTATACGACGGTCGACTGGAGCGGCGCGGGGTTGGATCTGACGGTGGCCAACACCTTCCTCTCCGCGGTGACGGATACGGGGATCAACGGGAACTTGGCACCGTTGCCGGTCAGTCGCTACTTCTCGTGGGACCTGCGCACCGCGTACGATTGGGAGTTTCTGACGGGGCGGCATCTGAAGGTGGCTCTGGGGGTCAACAATCTGACCAACCGCATGCCGCCGATGGCGCCGCGGACCTTTACCGACAACAATGCCGATGTATCGACCTATTCGCCCATCGGACGGCTGGTGTATGGCACGGTGTCCATGGCGTTGTGAGCCGTGAGGTTGCTCCAGCCGCCGCCCAGCGCGCGCACTAGAGAAACTGTTGCCAGCAAACGGCGGCTTCGCAACGAGACGGCGGCGCGCTCATTGGTCAGCGCGGTAGCTTGAGCGGTGACGACATTCAGATAAGTGACTGTGCCGGCCTTGTACTGTTGCAACGAGACCGCTACCTCCTTCTGCGCCAGCTGTACCACTTCATCCTGGACGTCACTTTCCTGCTGCAGGACGCCGAGTGCGGCTACCGCATCCTCCACGTCACGGAAACTACCGAGCACCGTCTCGCGATAGGTTGCAACAGTAGCGTCATACGCGGCGCGGGCTTCGTCGCGCCGCGCGCGGCGGGCGCCTCCATCGAACAATGTCTGCGCAAGCGCGGGCCCGACCGACCAGAACAGGTTGGGTGAGGCGATCCAGGGGGAAGCTGAGGCGGCCTGAAATCCAGCGTCCGCCGCCAGGGAAAAAACCGGAAAGAACGCCGCCGTGGTGACTCCAATCTGAGCGTTGGCTGCGGCAACCCGCCGCTCGGCAGCCGCCACATCGGGCCGTCTTTCGAGCAGGTCCGACGGGAGCCCGAGGGGGATGACCGGAAACCGGGCGTGGCTGACTTCAGGTTTCAGGGAGAGCGCCTGCGGCGGCTCACCCAACAGTAACGCGATGGCGTGCTCGAATTGCGCACGGCCGATGGCCAAATCGATAGCCTGGGCCTGTGTCTGCTTCAACTGGGTCTCGGCCAGGATGACATCGCCTCGTGAAACCACGCCCGCGTCGTACTGCGCTCGAGTAATCTGCAGCGAGCGCTCGAATGCCTTGATACTGTCTTCCAGCAAGGCGTGAGTCTCGTCTGCCATGCGCAGTTGGAAGTAGTCCGTGGCCAACTCGGCCTGAACCGACAAACGCATGGCCGCGAGGTCGGCCTGGCTGGCGGCGGCGGAAGCGCGACCGGACTCGACGGTGCGACGCAAGCCGCCCCAAAGATCCGCCTCCCACGAGGCCGTCGCCTGCACGGTGCGTTGGGTTTGGAGACCTTGCCCTGTCGGAGTAATCGCGGCAGTCGAACTATTGCCCAGAAGGGTCGTATTGCCCTGTTGGGAGCGTGTCACTCCCACTGCCGCAGTCACAACCGGCCACAAACTTGCCTCGCTCTCTCGCGCAAGCGCGTGCGCTTGGCGGAACTGCGCCTCCGCCACGCGGAGGGTCTGATTGCCCGGCTCGATGCGGCTCTCGAGCCCATCGAGGGTCGGATCGTCAAACAGAGTCCACCACGGGCCGCGTTGGAGGACGTCCGCGGGCTCGGCAGGTTTCCATTCGCCCGCCTCCTTGAATGACGTACTGGGTGGCGTCGTGGGCCGCCGGTAGTCCGGACCCACCGCGCAGCCACTCAACAAGAATGCGAATGCGACACCGATCAGTGCCTGCAGGACGGAAACGGCCGCACGGCTGCCCTGCATGCGGTGAACCGCGCGATCCAGATAAAGATAGACCACGGGCGTGGTGTAAAGCGTGAGGATCTGTGACAGCAACAACCCGCCTACCATGACAATGCCCAGCGGGCGGCGCAATTCCGACCCCGCGCCGGTACCCAGCGCCAGCGGTAAAGCGCCCAGCAATGCCGCGAGCGTCGTCATCATGATCGGGCGAAACCGCAGCAGGCATGCGCGATAGATGGCGTCCTGCGGGGAACGGCCCGCGGCCTCCTCCGCTATGGCGACATCGACCATCATGATGCCGTTCTTCTTGACGATGCCGATCAGGAGAATGATGCCGATGAGCGCAATCAGGGAGAAGTCATAGTGCATCAACATCAGGGCCAGGAGGCCGCCAATCCCGGCCGACGGCAGGGTCGACATGATGGTGATGGGGTGGATATAACTTTCGTAAAGGGCGCCCAGGACAATGAAGATGGCCACCAGGGCCGCCAGAATCAGAAAAGGTTGACTGGCGAGGGAGTCCTGGAATGCCCGGGCGTTGCCTGCGAATGTCGACGTCAGTCCCGCCGGCAGACCCAACGAGCGCTCTTTGGCGGTAATCGCCTCGGTCGCCTGGCCGAGCGCGAAGCCGTTGGCGAGATTGAAGGAGATCGTTACGGCCGGAAACAGTCCATCATGATCGACAGTCAACGGCGCCGGGGTCCGTGCCAGGGTGCTGAACGAGCCCAACGGCACCGGTTGCCCGGTCGTCGAGGGGACATACAACAGTTTCAGCGCATTCTCGTCGAGTTGGAAGCGCCGGTCGACCTCGAGAATCACCCGGTACACCGCAACCTGGGTGTAGTAGCTCGCGATCTGCCGCTGGCCGAAAGCGTCATACAGCGTATCGTCGAGGCTCTGGACGGTCACTCCGAGCCGCGCCATGGCGTCGCGGTCCAAGGCAATACGGACCTGCGGTGGAGTCGCTTGCAGGTCGGCTTCCACATCCCGGAGTTGAGGCAGTGTGCGCAAGGCCGTCAGGATCCGCGGCGCCCAGTCCTGTAATTCCTGGAGATTTGCATCGCTCAGGGTATAGGCAAACTGGGTCCGGGTAATCCGTGCCCCAATCGTCAGATCCTGGCGCGCCTGTAGATGCAACTTGATACCCGGCAGGCGGGCGACGCGCTCCTGGGTCCGATCGAGCACCTCGTACACCGAGGAATGTCGCTCGCCGAAGGGCTTGAGATCGATGAGCATGCGGCCTACGTTCAGCGACGGATCACCCTCGATCCAGTAGTACACATTCGCGATCTCCTCATCCTGCGCCGCGCGCGCCGCGAGCCGCTGCATCTGTGACAGCATGGCAGGATAAGCGATGTCGGAGGACGCCTCGGTCACTCCGACGATCAATCCATTGTCCTGCTGCGGAAAGAAGCCCTTCGGAATGATGACATACAGCAAGGTCGTGATCACGAGAGTGGACAGCATGATCGCGAGCACGGTGCGCTGATGTGCCAGTACCCATCTCAATCCCTTGGCATAGACCTCTGCCATCCGGTCGAAGTGTCGCGTCGTCCATTGGGCGAACCTGCCGGGGCGGGCGACGCCTCGTCCCAACAGCTGGGCACACAGCATCGGTGTCAGTGTCAGGGACACGACGCCCGAGAGCAGGATGGCAATGGCCGCCGTATAGGCAAACTCATGGAAGATTCGTCCCACGATCCCGCCCATGAACAGGAGCGGTATGAATACCGCGATCAGGGATACGGTCATGGCGAGGATGGTGAAGCCGATCTCACCTGAGCCGCGTAGCGCCGCAACCTGCGGTGACTCGCCTTCCTCGACGTGCCGCGTGATGTTTTCCAACATCACGATTGCATCGTCCACCACGAAGCCGACGGACACGGTCAACGCCATCAACGACACGTTGTCGAGGGTGTAGCCCAACACATACAAAAAGGCCACCGTCCCAAACAGCGACAACGGAATCGCCACCGCCGGGATCGCAGTGGCGGTGGCGCTGCCTAGAAAGGCATAGACGACGAGCACAACGAGCAGGCAGCTCGTCAGCAAGGTCAGCGTCACATCACGCACGGATGCCCGAATGGTCTGGGTGCGGTCCTGCAACGGCAGCAGGTGCACCGACGCCGGCAGTTCCCGCTCCAGCGAGGGCAGGAAAGCGCGCACCCGGGTAACCGTCTCATTGAGGTTGTAGCCCGGTTGCTTGTGGACATCGATCATCACGGCCTGGTGTGGACCCACCCAGGCGCTCTGCTTGTCATCCTCGACGCTATCCGAAACGGTGGCAATGTCCCTCAGGCGGATCGAGGCCCCGTGCTGTTGGTTCAGGATGAGCTCACCGTAAGCGGCGGCATCGCTCAGCTGATCGGTGGCATCCAATATGACGGACTGATGGTCGCTGGTCAGAGTCCCTTTTGGTCCGTTGACGGTGGCGGCGGCCACTCGCTGGCGCACATCCTCCAGGGTCAGGCCCAGGCCCGCGACCCGCCCCGGGTCGATATCAATACGCACAGCGGGCCGCTGCTGCCCGTGATAGTCGACGACGCCTACGCCCGGCACGCGCGCTATCTGGGGTGCAAGGTAGTTCTCGACGTAGGAGTCAACTTGTCTTATGGGCAGAGTGTCTGAATACACCGCAATCGTCATCAGCAACGCATCCGCCGGATTCGCTTTCTCGAACACAGGCGGATGGGGGAGCGTCTTGGGCAGATCCGACGAAGCCGCATTGATGGCCTGCTCGACATCCACCGCGGCGCCGTCGACGCTCCGGGCGAGATCGAACTGCACCTGGATCGCGCTCGATCCATACGAGCTGGTCGAGGTCATCTCCGTAACGCCCGGGAGCGCCGATAACGCACGCTCGAGCGGCGAGGTCACCGAGGATGCGATCGTCTCGGCGCTGGCCCCCGGCAGGCTCGTCGTGATGGAGATGGTCGGGATGTCAATTTGGGGGACACCGGCGATGGGCAGCTGCATATAGCTGGAGACGCCGAGGAACAGGATGCCCGCCATGAACAGCGAGGTTGCGATGGGACGTTGAATGAACCACGCCGCCAGGTTCACACGTGACATGACGATCCCATCACTCTCTCAACTTGCGGGGGTCGCATTGGGCACCGGAGCCGCCGTGACATCGATCGCGGCGCCCGGCTCCACCCTGAACTGGCCTTCGACGATGACTTCCTCGTCGCCTCGAAGACCCTCGGAGACGACGGCCTGTTCGGCCAGCCGTTGGCCGATCCGGACCGGGCGAAGCTCGGCGGTGCGGTCCCGCGTCACGACGTAAACATAAGGACCCCGGGGCCCTTCCTGAACCGCGGCCGCCGGGATGACCACCGCGTTGGGAAGCGCTTCGAGCATCACCCGCGCGGTGACGAACTGCCCGGGCCAGAGCGCCTCATCGGGGTTCGCGAAAATCGCCTTGCAGTGAAACGTCCCCGTGGTCGCATCGATCTGGTTGTCAATGAGTGACAGCTCGCCCTCCCCCAGTGCCTGTTGCCGGTCCGGGTCCAAGGCGAGGACGCGCAGGGCGCGGTGTCGCTGTTGCTCACGCACCGTGGCCAAGGTGCTTTGAGGTAGCGAGAAGGTCACGGCGATCGGATGAATCTGGGTCAGGAGTACGAGGCCAGTGGCGTCGGTGGCATGGACCATATTACCGATATCCACCAGCCGCGCACCGGTTCGGCCGTCGATGGGAGCGGTGATGGTGGTGTACGTCAATTGCAGGTGTGCGAAGTCAATCTGCGCCTGGTCCAGAGCGACCGCGGCACTCAGTTGGGCAACCTGGGCACGCGTCGTGTCGAGGGTCTGCAGGGCCCCGGCATCGGCATCGATCAGGGATTTATAGCGTCGCTCGTCCCTTCTGGCGTTGTCCAGCTGCGCCGTGTCCCGGTCTTTCTGCGCCAGCGCGGCACGCCACTGCGCCTCGAACGGACGCGGATCCAACTCGACGAGGACGTCCCCCTTTTTGACCTCGCTGCCTTCCGTGAAGTCGACCTTCGTGATCTGGCCATCGACGCGAGCTCGTACGAGGACCGTGTTGAAGGGCTGCACGGTGGCGATGTTGGTGAGATACGCCGGGGTGTTGTTGCGGGTCGCTCGAACGACCTGGACGGGGACGCCCTTCTGTTTTGGCCGGGCGCTGTGTGACGAGGCTTGCCAATGCCATACTGCGACGGCCAACCCAGCCACGGCCAGCGTCACTGCAATAATACGGAACGACCTTTGGCCAGCTGCGATTGCGACTCTCATTCTTACGAATTTCAAAACATGACCACGTCGATCCCGTCGAACACGCAGAGTAGCAGTCGTTCAGCGGGTGCAACGTTAAATCGAGGTTAGGTTGCGTTTCGCGAGTCAATGCGTATCTAAAGCGTTGCCGCGACGTCGGCAGCGGACTTTTCTATACAAAACCGTATAGTTTTCCGCGAATCCGGGCGTGTAGGCTCGCGCTGCTCGCCGGTTCTGCCAATGGATGCGTGCAATGCTCGGTGAAAGAGCCTCGAAGCCTTCGTTAACCGTGAAATAGCCGGCTACCTGCTGCTCGAAACGACCTCACCTCGCCGCTTTCCCGCCGCTGTAAGCTCGCATTACGGAACCCATTTCACCAAAGTCGCTCACACCTTGGAACCGGGGTGTTTGTGTCGCGGACTTGCGTACACGGATGTGGAAGGTACGTAGAGCTTTCCGGGATATTCGGGCGCAAAGTGCGGTGATCCAGTACATCGAAAGTCTGCACGCCGGGACCACTGGATGATTCTTCGGCCGTTGGCACCGGCCGAAACGTTCTACCGTTTCAACACGCCTCGTGGGCCTATAGCCCCACGAGCGGTGTGGCGGTTACAACAACGCAGCAGCTCGATGATGGCGACGCAGCACGGAGTGTGAGTTCATGGGCCAACACCTGTGTACCAAGAGCCAGAGGGGAAAGTGTTTGATATGCCGAATCCTGATTTCCTATACGGGCCCCAATCGCATCTACCCAAGTAGTAGCCTCAGCCCCCGAAGACGAGCCGCGCGATGATGGGCAGCGCCGCTAGCTGAATCTATCCGCGGGACAAGCCGCTGCCGTACTAGCGCGTACCGGGGGTTCTACGACACCCCCTTGCATCGCCCGTCCGAAATTCAACGACGGCGTTGACGAGCGCTCACATGGGTGGCCTGAGCGCGATGATAGGAAACTTGGCCGCTATCCAAAACGTCCGCCCAATCTCACTTCAACCCGCCGCACCTCGCGCGCTCCACAAGGTGGACCGGCTTCGCATTGATGCACCGCACACATCCCTCTACTTCACCTCGGCGGACGCGTTATGACGCAGCTCACATCGCGGGTTACCTGTTGAGATGACAATAAACAAGGAGACGGCTGTATCCGCGAAGGCGCCTGTAATTGCACCCTCTACAGAATAATCAAATGGCCAAACGTCCGGAACAGACGGGTGAGTCCCGCAAATTGCCAGCAACGGAACAAAGCGGCGCCCGCGAGAGCCCATCGACTGCTGCACCCATCCGCGTATTGCTCGTCGAAGATCGGGCGCAGGACGCCGAGCTGGCTCTGTACCAGCTGCGTACGCATGGTATGGACTACGTATCGCATCGCGTGGACACCGAGCCTGCACTGCGGGAGGCCCTGAGCACGTTTCAACCCGACGTGGTGTTGTCCGATTTCAGCTTGCCTGGCTTTGACGGACTTTCCGCGCTGAAGGTGGCGTTGGAAGTGGCCATCGACGTGCCGTTCATTTTCGTTTCCGGCACGATCGGCGAAGAGCTCGCTATTGAAGCCGTGCGGCGGGGGGCGGCGGACTACGTCCTGAAGACCAACCTGAGTCGCCTGGGGCCCGCTGTGGCTCGCGCCCTGGCGGAAGCGGCCGCGCGGCGTCAGATCGCGCGACTCACGCGGGTGTTGCGCATGTTGAGTGGCATCAACACGGCCGTGATCAGAATACGTGAACGAGGCGAGCTCTTCAGTGAAGCCTGCCGTCTTGCGGTGGCTGTCGGTGGGTATTCGATAGCCATGGTTCTGCTGAAGCGACCCGGCACGCGTCGTCGCATTGAGCCCTTTGCGTGGAATGGTTCCGGTAGCAAGGGGGTTGCAGTCCTGCGCAACTGGATCGCCGAATGTGCCACTCGGGAGAACAGCACGATCAAAACGCTGTTGAAAACGGGCTCGCCCTTCATCTGCAATGATAGCAACCAGCTTTCCACGGACCTGGAGATGAAGGGCATCCTGGGTGAAGCGCACCTTCGCTCGCTCGTGGCGTTACCGCTTTCGATTGACCGGACTCCGGTAGGCGTCTTGATTCTGGCCGCGCCGGCCGCCGGAATACTGAGCGACGAAGAGTTGCAGATGTTGCGCGAGGTCGCCGCCAACCTCTCGTTCGCCCTGCAGTACCAGCAAAAGGACCGAACCGTTCGTTTCTTGTCCCACTTCAACCCGCATACCGGACTCGCCAGGCGTCCGCTTTTTTGCGAGCGGGTGGCACGTCTCCTGGCGAGCGGACATCGCCTGGCGGTCGCCGTTATGGATATCGAGCACCTCAGTGTGATCAACGATTCCTTCGGACGCCACACCGGCGACTATCTACTGCAGCACGTCTCCGAGCGGCTCCGCCGCCATTTTCACGACACCGAACGTCTTGCACAGTTTGCGGGTGGGACGTTCGCTGTGACTGTGGACGTGACCGCCGATCCCACCTGCATGTCGACCCTGCACGCCCATCTGGAGGCCGTGTTTGGGCGGCCCTACGAGGTTGCTGGCCAGCGCATCCCCGTCAGTGTCAAATCCGGCGTGGCGCTGTATCCCGAAGACGGCCAGGACTCGAGCGCACTCGTGCAGAATGCCGAGGCCGCGTTGCGCAATGCGCGAACCACCGGCCAAAGGCAACTCTCATACAGCGCTCACCAACATGTACAAGACAAGGCCCGACTGGCGCTGGAGCATCGGCTCCGGGTTGCGCTCGAGCGGCGCCAGTTCGAGCTGCATTACCAGCCGAAAGTGAATGTGAGCACGCGTCGGCTCGAAGGGGTCGAGGCACTCATTCGCTGGAATGAGCCGGACAAGGGTCTCGTATCGCCCAATGCCTTCCTACCCTTGCTGGAATCGACAGAACTGATCGTTGAGGTCGGAGAGTGGGTACTCGAACAGTCGGTCAGGGATTGCCAGCACTGGCAGCAGCACCACCTGCTGCCCGTCAGAATCGCCGTGAACGTCTCCCCCGTTCAGCTCCGGCACGAGGACTTCGTGCAACGCTTCTTTGAGATCTGCGCGCCTCTGGCCGCGAGCGGCTGCGGCCTCGACATCGAAATCACGGAAGGGATGCTGCAGTCGGACAGCGCCGCGGAAATCGAAAAGCTGAAGTCATTGCGACAGGCCGGCGTGCGAATCGCGATAGATGATTTCGGAACGGGTCACTCCTCGCTGAGCCGCTTGGCGGAGTTGCCCATCGATACGCTGAAGATCGATCGCACGTTTACCAGCCGCCTGGCGCGCATCGGCTCAGGCCGGTCGGTCGTCAGGACCATCCTGGCCCTGGCGCGGTCTTTCGAGTTGACCGTGGTCGCGGAAGGTGTCGAGACGCAAGAGGAGCTCCGGGTGCTCACGGAACTCGGGTGTGACCAAGTGCAGGGATTTCTGTTGGCCAAACCCATGCCGCGCGACGAGCTGACGCAGCTGCTGCACAACGGTCACGGACGCCTCATCCGGCCAGCGGTGCCCGTCCTCCCGGGTTCTGTAGCTGAGATTGAGCATGCTGCATCGCACAATCCGTGATATGCGGCACACGGAAGGCTATGCTGACCGCCTCGGCACAAACAGCATTGATGATCCAGGACACATCGCCGCTGCCCGTCGGCATGGGAGACTTCTGTCATATCCCGACAGTACCCAAGGCCACCGCGCAACAATGTTCCCGCCGCTGCGTTTTCCAGGATGTGAGGTGACGATCCGTGACGTCGACGAAGTCGTCATCAAAATGGATGAGGAGAGTCCTGCAGATTTTGCTGGCGCTCATCGCGCTCCCCCTGCCGCTGGCGCACGCGGTCCCCGAGCAGACACTCGTTGTGATAGTCAATCCGGCCATTGGAGTGCAACACCTCAGCCGTCGGGAGGTGCTGGACATTTTTATGGGACGCTATCGCACTTTTCCCTCGGGTGCCTCCGCATTGCCGATCGACCTGGATGTCAGCTCGACCGAGCGCAGAGCGTTTTACCTGCTGCTCGCCCACAAGGAGCCTGCGGATATGGGCTCGTATTGGGCGCGCCTGACTTTTTCCGGAAAGATATCACCGCCCTTTGCGGTATCCGACGCGCACATGGCCATCGATATCGTGGCAAACAATCTGAACGCGATCGCCTACGTGGATCGCGCGGCAGTCGACAAGCGCGTGCGGATCGCGCTTGAAATTACTCCCTGACCGCTGGGCGCAATGGCTCGACGTGCGCGTGCGAGGCAGCATTGTCACGCGCACGACCCTTGCGATCCTCGCGCCTGCGATGGTCCTGGGGCTGACATTCGCATGGTTCGTGTCCGTGAGTGTGGAGCGCAACGAGCAACAACGCGCGGAGAGCCGGGTGCAACAGTTGCTTTCCACGGTGGAAAGGACGGCGCAGATTGCCTGTTATTTGAAGGATCGCGCACTAGCGGAAGAAATAGCGCATGGACTGATGAGCAACCGCACCGTCTCGGGGGTGACCATCACCGCCGGCACGCTCACGCTTTCTCACATCGACAGCCCTTCGATGCAGGGGCGAGAGGCCCATCGTGTGGTGATCGCGAGGCCGATCTACTCTCCTTTCGAGCCGCACGAGTCAGTAGGCGACATCTCGCTGGTCGTGGATCATGCCGCGATACACGCCGAAGCCGCCAGCTACAGCCGAGCTTCGACTCTCGCAATGGGTCTCGAAGTAACGTTGGTGGCGGCCGCGGTAGCGATCGCTGTTTACTTCTTCTCCACGCGCCCGATCAAAGCCGTTTCCAACGAGCTGCACCGGATCCGGTTCGATACGGGCGCCCGACTGCATGTCCCCGCGAGTAACCGATTCGACGAGATCGGCACGCTGGTCACCGACGTGAATACCTTAATTGCGAGCCTCGCGGACCTGCTGACGACCGAGCGCCAGCTGCGTATGGCGCACGAGGTCGGCGAGCGCAAGCTGCGATTGATCTTCGAGAAAGCAGAGAGCGGTCTGTTCGTCCTGGACGATCGCGGCATTCTCGAGTCCTGGAACCCGGCCTTCATCCGTCTTCTGCGCTTGTCGGCCGCGCAGCTACCGCAGTCGGGCGCGACGAGCTTACAGCAACTTCTGCCTCCGCACGCCGCGGACCTGGGGCAGCTCATCCGTCAGTGCCTTTCGAGCGGTCAAGCATACGACGTCGACCTGGAGCTGCGGACAGCGGGAAATCCGTACCCCACCTGGATCGGGGTCGCCCTGAATCCAATCGGTCCTACCGCGCTCCAGGGCGTCGTGAACGACATCACGGAGCGAAAGCGCGATGAGCTTTCGGCCCGAGAGCTGGCGAGCCTGGACACGTTGACGGGGCTTCTCAACCGACGCGGTCTGGATATGGGCCTGAGCGCCGTTTTCTCAGTGCACGCGGCCCCCGAGCTCGCTCTTCTCCAGATCGACCTGGACTATTTCAAGGAGGTCAATGACGCCCACGGACACCAGGGCGGCGACCAGGTGCTGCGTCACGTCGCCCGAATCCTGGAGCGCAACGCCCGGCGCGGGGATCTGATCGCACGGCACGGCGGTGATGAGTTCGTCATCGCGCTCGTCGGAATCGCCGACCCCTCGAAGGCCGAGCAGATCGCCAGGGCAATTATCGCGGAGATCCAGCAGCCGATCGACCTGGGCGCCCACAGCGTTCAGGTGGGCGCCAGCATCGGCATCGCGTTCGTATTGCGTGGAGATTCTCCCGAGGCGGTCCTCAGCCGAGCCGATAGCGCCATGTATACCGCGAAGAGAACTGGGCGGGGCCAGGTGTGTCTCGTGCAGGCACCCGCGCCGCCTGAGGCTGGCGTTGCAGCATGAGTAGCCCTCCTCGCATTCCCACCGGGCTTGCGCCCGATGTCGTTTCGCCGATCCCTCCATTGGAGTTCCGATGATTACCCATCCCCATTCGTCATCCGCAGGCCTGAGCAGGCTCTCGCGTCTGTTGCGGTCGGCTGCCGTGACCACTGTGGCTGCTGGGGCATTGGCGCCATTTCCGCAAGCTGCGGCGGCCGCCGACGTTGTGACGAATGGAGCCGAAGTCACCGGAACCCACATCCGCGGCAGCACGGATTCCGCGTTTCCCATCACGGTCTACAACCGGGACGTCATTGAGACCTCGGGCGCCAGCACCCTGCAGGAGTTCATCCAGAAGATGCCCCAGAATTTCAACGGGGGAGCCTCGGAGAACACCATCGTTTCTGTCACGGGAGGCGGCAATGCGGACAACAAAGTGGATGCCACTGGCGTCAACTTGCGCGGCCTCGGCAATGATTCCACCCTGGTACTCATCAACGGTCATCGAGTCGCACCCGGCAACACCGAGGGCAACTTTGTCGATCTCTCGATGATTCCCCTCTATGCGGTGGAGCGGGTGGAGGTTGTAACGGACGGCGCTTCGGCCATCTATGGCTCCGACGCGGTGGGAGGCGTCGTCAACATCATCCTCGGCCGTAACCTCGACGGCGCTGAGACCCGTGTCCGCTACGGCGCTGTGAGCAGCGGGTCCGCGCGGGAGAAACAAGTTGGCCAGACGATCGGGCACAGTTGGGACACCGGCTCCGTGCAGTTGATCTACGACTACCTGGATCGGACGCCGCTGAGTGCGAGCAGCCGCAGCTACAGTCAGTCGGCGGTCGAACCCTTCATGTTGTTGCCAGAGCAGGTGCGCCACGGCATGTTCTTGTCGGCGGATGACTCGGTGAGCGATAGCGTTCAACTGTTCGCCGAAGGGACGTACTCGCATCGATCCACCGACCATGACCTGCCGCTCGCGGAGGTTCCCGAGCGGTCCGACTCAGTCATCGATGCCTATAGCGCGAGCACGGGAGCGCGGATCGACCTTCCTCGCGGGGCGCAGCTCGAATTGACGGGCTCGTACACGGCCAGCGATACGCGCAATAAGTTCGTTCTCGCGGACACGACCGCCGCCATTTCCGACGAACGCGCCAAATCGGATATCCTCTCGATCGACGCGAAGCTGGATGGGAGCGTGTTTTCCCTGCCGGCTGGCGATGTGCGCTACGCCGTCGGCGCCCAGTTCCGGCGGGAGGAGTTCGACTACACCGACCTGCTGGCCATGTCGGAATTTCACCCGGAACGGCGAGTCGGAGCGGCCTACGCGGAGTTTCGCGTGCCCCTGATGGGCGCCGCGGCAGGCGCAGGTGAGGCTCACCGGCTCGAGTTGACGCTGGCGGATCGCATGGAGCACTACAGTGACTTCGGGTTTACCAACAACCCGCAGGTCGGCCTCATCTGGCGACCGCTCGCGGATCTCAAGGCCC
>JAQGOE010000289.1 GCA_028293725.1 Gammaproteobacteria bacterium
GCGCCCGGACGCGGCCGCGCCGGGCGTGCGGCCTGGCGGCCGGTCCCGTCACGACGCGCCGCGCCGCGCAATCCCCGTTGCCGCCTGGATGTAACCAACCTACGTCCGAGCACTACGCTGTTAAACATGAACAACGAGTGGGCTATGGTACAACTTCAGGCGTTCATTGCTAGTACCCAATACGTTCCGGGACCCGACGGTTACGGTCGGCACGTGAGTTCTGAAGAGCAAGTCATCGGTCAGGCGCAAGTGGTCGAGCAGATATTCGATCAAGTCATCCAAGATTGGAGAGATGGAGAGAGGGTCCAGAAACGCTACTCATACTATGACCCCTGGGAACCGTATCAAGAGGTGGCCCATAGGGCACTCGCCCAACTCAAGCGCCAAGCGGAGATCGCAGAAAACCTCGGAGACCTTGCGCCCAATCTCAACGCGGCCAGGATGCACCGTTGGGTCTGGGATGGCGCTCGATCGCTTTGGGCGCCGAGACATTTTCGTGAAGCAGTATCCGCAGCGGCCGTTAAAGTCAACGCGGAGACACAGAATAAGGTGAAACGATTCGACATATCGGAATCAAAACTCTTCCAGGAAAGCTTTTCGCTTAAGGACCCAGAACCTAACAAGCCGAGGCTCCGACTCATGCCGAACGACGGCAGCGACACGCACAAAAGCCTCCATGAGGGAGTGATAGCATTCGCAACTGGCTGCTATCGCGCAATCCGCAATCCTGCCGCACACGTTCAACTCGCGGATCTTTCAGAAGACGAAGCCTTGGAACAGCTTGCGGCTTTCAGTATCCTGGCACGTTGGGTCGATACGGCCGCACTTGACGAGGCCTCTTAAATCATGTCGCTGCCGCGCCGCTTCCGGTGCTCGGACGCCGGGCGTCCTGCGCTCCGGGTCGGCTTGCCAGCTGGACACCCGGTGACCCTGACCAGTGGAAATGGACTCCGGCGGACGAGCTGGACGACGCGCACGAGTCTACGGATCAGGAGGTTGGGGTTCCCAGTCACTTCGAGTACGCTTGGGCGCTGCTGCCGCCCAAAAAGTCACTCCTGCCGTTGCGACTTCAAGCGGTCGCTCGGCAGAGGCGGCGTTGCGTTCGCGCGACGCTCGAAACGAGGTTTGGCTCGGCTCTGCCGATGAAGCGGGTGACGATGCTGCCCGGTCCGTATCGCTCGACTATCTCAGATAGCCGGTTTTGGACCGTCACCGCGTGACCGGTTGGCGTCGTCGTCATGTCGCAGTAGGCGAGAGCGTCTTCGAGGACTCCATCGACGCGCGGGAACTCGCGGAACAGATCGTCGGCCAGGCCGCGTTCCTCGGCTTCGATGCCTGCGCATGAGTGCTGGCCGACGAGGCTGCACAACCGCGGGTCGGCTTGCTCGACATCGCGAAGGTAGCGGGCACCGTCAAGCTGATGGAAGCCAGTAACGGCCAGGTTGGGCGCATACCCGATGTCATGCAGCCAGGAGGCAGCTTCGAGCAGGTCGGCGTCATCGCCAAGCATCGGTGCAAGCGATCGGGCCTGCGCCGCTACCCCCTGGACGTGAGCCCAACGACGCGGTAGCGGGTCTTCGAGGAGATTGCGTGCGAGCCGTTCGGCCCAGCGTGCTTGGTTGGTCATGCTGATCAACCTACGTCGCACGCGAGGGACGTTCACGGACGCGACAAGCCGTCTCAAGACGTCCCGCGAGACAGGACTCCTTCCGCGTCCATGGTTTCGTTGTCAGGCCACAATCCCTCAAGTCGTTCTGCGAGTTGGTCTGGACTGATCCTTAGCTCGTGGATGGCTTCGGCGATGGCTTGCCCTAGTTCTGGCCAGCTCCCTCGGTATCTCCCCCGGCACTCGTGATGGTGCAGCGCGTCGAGCGTCACCTGCTTGAACTCTGCGGGAAGGATCGGGAACAGGAAGCCGCATCGCTGGCAGCCGACAAGCGGAGCCAGCACTGCGAGGCTAGGTGTGTACTGCGGGATGTCATCGAGCATGCAGCAACCAGGGCACAGTTCCGCGGCTGGTTGGACTGCGGCTTCGGCGCTCATGCCTTGCCTACGGGTATCGACGTCGTGTGCTTGACACCGTCAACGCCGACGCCGTTGGCGGTCGTGAAGACTGCCAGCAGGTGAGCGTCGAAGTCCGACGACTCGGCGGCGGCGAACCCGCACATGCAGGTGAGCTTGGGATCGGCGAACTCGACATGGACCTGGCCGTCAGTCCCGATGTCGCTCATGGGGCTGAACGCCTCAAGCACATGGTCTTCGAACTCCTCGGCGTCGTTGACCGTGAAGAGGCACGCGCACTGGTAGACACTCATCCTCGTTGACCTTCCTCTCCTGCGATGCGCCATGACGCATCCTCGATGGCCCGCATTCGGTGCGCGGCGGCGGGCGGGTACCTGGCGATCACTGGGGTTTCGCTCGGCGCATCGAACCGCGGGAAGCAGACGAACTCGCGGGAGTAGGACCCGAAGATCACGATCCAGGCGGGATGTTCAGACTCCAGTTGGGCGGCAGCCGCACGCAAGGAGACTTCGTCCTCGGCTGGGCCGCGCTTGACGCTTGCCTGACTGGTCACTCGCGCTCTCCGTCGGCTTGGGGGTGGATCTCCAAGCCTGGCGAGATGGCCAGGACTAGGGAACTACGGGGAGGGACTTCTAGGGACGTCTTCTGGTACCGTCGAAGCGTCCGTCCGCTTTGGAAGGCAGGAAGGTTGAACGAGCCGCTACGACAAGCGCTGCTCAGAGCGGGTCTGCGCGAAGACGACGTCGCAGCGCAACTCGGCGTCGATCCCAAGACCGTTCGTCGGTGGCTGACTGGGCGCGTGCCCTACCCGAGCAGTCGTGCTGCCCTGGCCGACCTGGTGGGCGCGGACGAAGCCGACCTCTGGCCCGACGCCGGCGGGCCGCTTACGAGCCGCACGCGGCCAGAGGAGTTGGGCGCGGTGTATCCGCACCGCTGGGCAATTCCGCGCGACGCCTGGAAGCGGTTCTTTGAATCCGTGGAGCACGAGATTGGCGTCCTGGCCTACAGCGCGCTGTTCCTCGCCGAAGACGCAGGCATGCTCGCCATCATCGCCGACAAGGCGCGTAGTGGAGTACGTGTGCGACTCGCACTCGGTGACCCGGATGGCGCCTGCGTAGCCCAACGTGGCCAGGAGGAAGGCATCGGAGACGCAATAGCGGCGAAGGTCCGCAACGCGCTAACGCTGTACCGCGCCGCGCTGAAGGTAGAGAATGTAGAGATCCGTCTACACGACACTGTGCTCTACAACTCGCTTTACCGCACCGACGACCAACTCCTCGTCAACCAACACGCCTATGGGCTACCCGCAGCCCACGCCCCCGTATTTTGCTTCCGCGCGTCAGAGAACGGCGACATGCTCCCGGCCTACATCGCTACTTTCGAGCGTGTCTGGACCACCGCAAAGCCGATTTAGCCGACATCACCAACGCGACTTCTCGGTGCGTCATCCGGTCCTCCTGGTCAGCACAGAACCTGCACTCAGGTCGGAGGAGCCGACTAGCGCCAAGGCTGGACCACTGGGCCGCCACTGATCA
Source organism: Gammaproteobacteria bacterium (assembly GCA_028293725.1). The sequence goes on from JAQGOE010000289.1 coordinate 3,558, forward strand.
AGGCACCTTGCCTTCGGCACCTATACCACAGCGCGCCACCCACGAAATGCACAGTGTTCCTCGGATCGCACGGCCGTCATGAAGCTAAGCCGGTCATACTACCAATTATCCGAGGGCGCTACCCAGCCAAAGCCATCAATGATCTCCTTGGCGTCAACAGCCGCCCGGAAGGTGGGATGAATTACAAATTCGCGCGTTCGGGCAATGTTCCCCACGGTTTCCGCATAGTCAGGGTTATCATGAACGTATACCGTGGAATTATCCGAAGGGACACGGCAACCTAGAAACCCGAGGTTGAAGAGAAGACGGAACACCGGCTGGTACATCTCAGCCCACTCCCCCCCACCCCCATTCCAAATAGGCTCGGACAAAGCAGTCATCCACACCGTCCCGTGAAAATTACGATCCGCGACCAGGAGAATTGCGTCATCGAGCCTCGCCGTAAGGAGCTCCCTAGACATCACCATTGGCGCTTGCCTGAATTTCATAAACACCTGGTCGATCCCAGGATAGGTTGGCTTCCATTCGTCACGTAGAGCCAGAAGGCGTTTATACGAATAGGATCGCTCTGCGGCATGGATCAGATCCCACGTTAGCTTCGGCTTTCCGCTTGCCAAAATTAGGCATTCGTTGAGATAGGCAATGGCGTCTCTTGGACGCATTAGCGTTCTATCTAGAATATAGTCCAGCGCGTCGCCTCTTGCCTTGTTTGGATGCGGCACTAGGTCATCAATCGATTGTAGACCGGTCACAGAGTACTGATCCCCGGCCGCACGCACCCGTTCACTAAGCATGTCTTTCAATTCATTCCGTGTCCATCGAACAGGGAGCGTCAGTGAACGGAATTTTTCTTCCTGCCCCCCCGTTCGACTTCCGAAGTCAAGTTCCTCAAAGATATTGGTCCTTAGCGCGACCAGAACTTTTAGCTTCTGAACTCGCTTCAAATCAAGGACGGCACGGAACAGGCAGCGAATCAGATCGTTAGCAACCTTCTCGTCGACCCAGTCACGGTCAAGATCATCAATAACTACGTAGGTGTAGTGGACGTCGGAATCGAGTACGTATTCGTCCAGGACATCCATCATCTTGTTTAGCCGCGCGAGTTGGGTCTCGTTAACAATGCGCTGGAAGCGTTCAGCCTGCGTAGCTTTGATCTCCGTGCTGGCGTCCTTCGAGGAACCTACGTTTCCTTTGAAGTT
>JAQGOE010000298.1 GCA_028293725.1 Gammaproteobacteria bacterium
CCGAACAACTTTCCCCGCCTTCCGGTGCGCGAGCATGAGCGGACGTTCATCTGGTTCGGCCGCTGGACAGGGCCGGCCGCTGAAGAGTCATTTACTGCGCGGTTCGATGCGTTGAGTGGGTGGCGAGATGCGGCATCGGAAGCTGTTCTTCCGGCCCTGATGCGTAAGCCGGAGCGGTTGCGGCTTGCACCTACGCCGCGATCGGAGTTGCGTTGAGGCTGCGGGAGGGAGTTTAAACGGCAGCCCACGGATCACTCTTGCGGCGAAGTCAAATGGACCAAAAAGGGTAAAATGGCCATGGGTAGGTAATTGGGGTAAAGTAGCCACTTGGTTACGAGCTCAGGAGGAAACCCATGACCACCCCGGCAAAATCAGCCGCCTTTCTGGCGCTTGCGAAACTGCCTCGCACGCCTGCGTCCGATCTGAAAAAGCTCGGGTGGCGAGGGATGATGAATGCGCTGCGGAGCAAGGGGAGGATCGTGGTAACCAACCACGATGAGCCCGAGGCCGTGATTATTCCGGTGGCGGAATATGACGCCCTCATGCAGCTCGTAGAGCAGTCGAAGGCTCAGACCGAAGCGGCGCTTGCGGGACTGAGGCGAAGCTTTGATGAACGTCTCTCGGTGCTTCAAGGCCGGTCCGCAACAACTCGTCTGCAGTCGACCATTCGCGGTCATGCCAAGTTGGGCGGTAAAGTGAAAGCGGGCTCGGGTTATTGATGCCGCGGCCCGTTCTCTACGTCCTTGCTGGCGTAAACGGGGCGGGCAAGAGCTCGATTGGCGGTTACCTCCTCGAACGCGAGGGGTTAATCTGGTTCAACCCCGATACGTTCGCTCGTGAGCTCAAGGCCGCAATAGGATGCGACCAGGAGACGGCGAATGCGCACGCGTGGCAGGAGGGCATGCGTCGCTTTGACGAAGCCGTCGCGAAGGGCTTGAACCACGCATTCGAAACAACACTAGGCGGCAACACGGTGACGGCCAAGATCATAGAGGCTACGAAGACGCACGACATCTTGATCTGGTTCTGCGGATTGTCTTCCCCCGAGTTGCACATCGCGCGCGTCAAGGCTCGCGTTGCGGCGGGCGGCCATCCGATTCCAGAAGAGAAAATCCGCGAGCGCTACCCGCTGGCGCAGCTGAACCTCATAAAGCTCATGCCTCACGTGGCGTATATCAAGGTATACGACAACAGCGCGGAGGCGGCCGCGGACGGCGCGGTGCCGGACCCTCTGCTCGTGCTCGAGATGGAAAACGGCAAAGTGACATCGCCTGCCGCAGATGATCTTAAGGCGTTGCGGCGCGCACCTGAGTGGGCCAGGGCCATTCTTGAGGCCGCGCTCGGCGGCGGGCGCGGCGCGGCAAGCTGATCCGCGGCAAAGACACCCTCTGGAAACGGCCCTATTCTTGACCAGCTCGGCTGGGAAGTACGATCCCCAGAATGCGGAGTCGACTCGAGTCGTTGACCTTGGGTTTCGAGTCGCTCGCAGTCTGTAAGCGTGGCCTCTCTGGTACGGGCACGCATCCAGCACCTCAATCACCGAGCGTTTTGAACCGAATTGCCGCACCCCCTCCCGGCGCGAGCGCCAGGGCCAGCCGATCGGCTGCAGTCACGGTACGTTCAGTGATCTCGTAGGCCAACGGGTTGGTCCGGTAGTCCGCGCCCGGCGCATCCTGGTAGAGCTGGGTCAGGTACTTCTTGCCAGGTGCGAGAAAGTCCAGCGATACATCGAGCGTGCGCGGCTGTTCGTTGGTCAGCGCGCCTAAATACCAATCCGGTCCGTTGCGCTGCTGCCTGGCGACCACGATGTAGTTCCCGATCTGCGCGCTCAGCGTTTTCGACCGCTCCCAGTCCGTCGGGACATCGCGGATGAACTGAAACGCATCGAGGTGGCGAAGGTAGTTCTCCGGCAGATCAGCCGCCATCTGCAGCGGGCTGTAGATCACGACGTAGAGTGCCAGTTGGTTTGCCAGCGTGGACTGGACCCGTTTGGCGACATCGGTCTTGCCGTGCGCGACGTCAAAAATGCCCGGCGTGAAATCCATCGGGCCGCCCAGCAGGCGAGTGAACGGCAGGATCACGACGTGCTCAGGGGGATTGGTCGGATCGCCCCAGGCGTTGTACTCCTGGCCGCGCGCGCCTTCGCGGGTCATCATGTTGGGATAAGTGCGGCGCAGCCCCGTGTCCTTGACGGGCTCATGCACGTCCAGCGCGATCTTATAGCGGGCCGCTGTCTCGAGCACACGTTGATGGTGCCGGACCATGTACTGCCCGGCGAACCACTCGTGATTGATCGCCCCATCCGGCGAGGGACGGATGATCGTGCCGTTGGGTCTGACGTAGCCGGTTTTCACGACACGCACGCCGTGCTTCTGGTAGAGCGCGAACGCATCTTCCATCTGCGTCTCGTAATTGGTCACGGCCCCGGCGGTCTCGTTATGCCCGATCAGCTGCACCTGCTTCTCGCGCGCGTAGTTTGTGATCGCGGTGAGGTCGAAATCCGGGTAGGTGCGCGTGTAGCTGAACTCATCACCGTGAGAGATCCAATCGCCGTCCCAGCCCGTATTCCAGCCTTCGACAAGCACGCCGCCGAAACCATACTGGGCCGCAAAATCGATGTAGCGCTCGACATTCTGGGTCGTGGCGCCATGTCGATCGCCGCTGCCCCATGTGGAGCGGTTGATGTGCATTTCCCACCAGACGCCCACGAACTTGCCCGGCTTGACCCACGAAACGTCGCCGAGCTTGTTGGGCTCGTTCAGGTTCAGCTCGATACGCGAATCGACGAGCTCGCCCGGCGTCCGGCCGACGAGAATCATGCGCCACGGCGTGACGAAAGGCCCGGTGCGACGAACTCTCACGCCGTCCGACCACGGCATGAGATCGGCCTTCAGTGTGTTAGGACCGGTGCGCGAGAGCGTCATGCTCGCATAGTCGACGAGCGCGGCCTCGTGGATCGAGAGATACA
>JAQGOE010000303.1 GCA_028293725.1 Gammaproteobacteria bacterium
ATGAAAATGTTTGGCATGAAGCGAATCACCATCGCCCAGCACGAGCGTGGCCTGTTGTTCCATAACCGGAGCTTCGTGGCCGTTCTCGAGCCGGGCGTGCGGTGGATCTTCGATCCGCTGCGTCGGACCGAAGTGCAGATCTGTGACCTGACGGTGCCGGAGTTCGAGCACCCGCGCGTCGACTTCCTGTTGGAAGCGGCCGGCGGGGCGATCACGGCGCATTTTCAGGTCGTTGAGATCTACGATCGGGAGGTCGGCCTGGTGTACAAGAACGGCAACATCACGGGCGTGCTCGCACCGGGTAAGAGGCAGCTCTACTGGCGCGGTCCGATCGAGGTGGCCGTCGTGCGGCAGGATATCTCGGAGAACTTCGAGATTCCGGCGGGTATCGCCAAGGTGCTCGTGCGCGCGAAGCAGCCGCTTGCCGCCCAGGTGGCAGAGGCTGTAAGTGCGGTCGAAGTGCCGGATACCGCGGTGGGTCTGCTCATCGTGGACGGCGCGTTCGTCAAGGTTCTTGAGCCCGGTTTGCACGCGTTCTGGAAGTACCAGCGCGCGCTGAAGACCGAGATCGTGGACCGCCGCGTGCAGGCCATGGAGGTTGCGGGACAGGAAATCCTGACTCGCGACAAGGTGAGCCTGCGTGTGAACCTGACGGCGCTCTGGCAGGTGTTGGACGTCGTCAGGGCGCGCAGCACGTTGAGCAACTTCGTCGAATTTGCGTATAAGGAGCTGCAGTTCGCTCTGCGAGAGGCAGTTGGTACGCGGACGCTCGATGAGTTGCTCGGCGACAAGGGTGTGCTTGACAGCGACATCGGCGCGACCGTACGTGCGAAGGTCGGCGAGCATGGTCTGGCGATCCACTCGGTGGGCGTCAAGGACGTGATTTTGCCCGGCGAGATGAAGACCATCCTCAACCAGGTGGTGGAGGCTGAGAAGGTCGCGCAGGCGAACCTCATCAAGCGCCGCGAGGAGACGGCAGCGACCCGGTCGTTGCTCAACACCGCGCGGCTCATGGATGAGAACCCGACGCTGTTGCGTTTGAAGGAGCTGGAGACACTGGAGAAGGTGACTGAGAAGATCGACAAGTTGACGGTCTTCGGCGGCCTCGACGGTGTTCTGAAGGACGTCGTGCGCATCAGGACGGATGGTTGAATGAGCCAAACGCCTGATTCGTGCGCCATGACTGCCCGGCGGGATGAGACCCGCCGGGCTTTTTGAAAGTTACGTATGACACTTCACAAATTGATGCCTGAGTCCGCTGCTGAAAGTGCGCGAGCGCTGGCGGCTGGGATTTCGATTGACCACAGGGAGTACTCGCTTGCCCGGGCGATCCTCAAAGGACGCGCCCTGCAGTCGTTCGATAGCATGGTCGGGAATTTCCCGATTCACCGGCTGGTCCGCTGTGTTGTCCGTGGGAGCATGGAAGACGTATTTGACGACCTGGCGCTCTCGATGGGTCTGATCCCACAGCGTTTGTATAGCGGAAGCCTGTTATTGGCGGGTCCGGGCGTGATTGCGTACATCAATGGGTCGGCGAAGGCTGGCTATTGCTCGTGCACCGCCGAGATCTGGGCTGACGGCAAATCTCGCGCGGACGAGGCTCGTGCAACCATGATGAGGATCATCGGCGATCGGCGCATGCTGGACGAAACCTTTGTGATCGACTGGCACTTCATCGCGGGCGGTGGCGGTTTGAGCAACGCCTCTTTCGAGGAGATCGCTCACGAGGAATTGCACGATGAGGCTTACCCGGTCCTCGGGGAGCCCGTACGCGACTTCGTGAATCGCTATCTGGCTGCGAATGAAACCGTCCTGGTCATCCTGGGCCCACCGGGCGCCGGGAAGACTCGCCTCGTGCGTGCAATACTTGGCGAAATGTCACGCCGTAAAGGAGAGGGCGCTCAGGTGATGTATACCTGTGACAAGCGGGCGCTGGAGAATGACGAGATCTTCGTGAATTTCATTACCGGTGACCATGACGCTTTCGTAATCGAAGACGCCGACCACATCCTGACACCCCGCGCCAGCGGCAATCAGGACCTACATCGCTTCCTGGCGATCGCCGACGGCGTGATCCGAGCACAAGGGCGGAAGATCATCTTCACGACGAATCTGCCCAACGTAGGCGCGCTCGACGATGCTCTCCTGCGGCCGGGCCGCTGCTTCGCCGCCATCCACACACGCTCGCTGACGCCACCGGAGGCTGTGAAATTGATTGCCAGGATCTGTGGTGGCGACACCGAGCGCGAGCAGTTGGCTATTTCCACGGCACTCCCTCCCGGCACCAAGAGCTGCTCGGTGGCGAGTGTCTATCGGGCGTGCGCGAAATAATAACTGTCAGGGTTTATCACCCTTCAGATAAGTCCCGAGCCAGCGGTGCACTTCCTCATAGAAGTGCCGGCTGTCCTCGGGCTTGAGGATCCAGTGCCAGGCGTCCGGCCAGACGAGGAGTCGGCTCGGGACATGCATCCGTTGCAAGGTCGCCCAGTTCTCCAGGGTGTTGCCCAGGGGCACCCGGAAATCGCGCTCGCCAATGCTGAGGAGCATCGGCGTCTTCCAGTTCGCGGCGTAGGTGAGGGGGCTTTGTTCGCGCCAGATGGGATTGCCGGCCCAAGGCGGCCCGCCGTTGGTCACCTCGCGCTCGTAGATATAGTCGCTCTCGCCCCATTGTGTGGTGAGATCGACTTCTCCCGCGTGGCTTACGATGCACTTGTAACGAGTTGTGGTGGCTTCGATCCAGTTGGCGAGGTGACCGCCGTAACTCGCTCCCGCCGCGCATAGTCGCGTGCCGTCGACGAACGTATAGCGGTGGATGGCCTCGTCGACCGCCTGGTTGAGCTCGTCGCCTGGCGTTTTTAGCGGATCGAGCTTGATGGCCTGCGCGAATTTCTCACCAAAGCCCGTCGAGCCCGTGTAGTCCGTCAGCAGAATCACATAGCCCGGCGCGGCCAGCAGGTGATAGTTCCAGCGCAGTCCGATCTGATCCGGATTGTTGGCTGCGGCGCCGCCATGGATCAGGGTGACCAGTGGGTATTTTTTCGCGGGGTCAAAAGCCGGCGGTAACACGATCATGCTATGGATGTTGCGACCGCGGGCACTGGTGAAATAGAAGTGCCGCGGCGGTTGCCAGTCGAGGGTTGCGGCCACTGCCGTGTCGAAATGAGTGAGATTCGCGTGCCGCCGCGTGGCCGGATCGATTCGTACTATCTCGAGCGGGCTCACGGAGCTACCGTAGCTGGCAAGCAGCGCGGGCTTGGCGGCTTTCTGTGGAATGACCAACGCGGTGTAGCCACCGGCCTCGGGCTCGATCACGGCGGTTGGTTTTCCGCCCGCGGCCGGGACTCGGAACAGACTTTCCTTCGCTCCATCCGGTGCAAGCAGGTACACCGTGTGACTGTCAGATGTGATGGCATAGACAGCGGGCTCACGATCGAAGTCGCGCGCCACCAGGGTGGCGTCGCCTCCGCCGGGCCAGGAAACGCGGGTCAGTCGCGGCAGATGATAGATCTCCTCATCCTGCGGGATATACTTGAAAAAGAGCGCCTTGCCGTCGGCGCTGAATTGCGCGCTATCGTATTCCCCGGCAAGCGGAGTGACGATGCCGGGCTCGGCGCCACCGGCGGCGGCCAAGCGATAGAGATGGAAACCAACATGGCCGGACGCAGCGTTCCAACGCTCGATAGTTGCGGTAAACACCACCTCTTTGCCATCCGGGCTCCAGACGGCCGCGAGCGAGGAGCTGGCGCTGGTGGAGTCGGGTACGCCCGAGAAGCCGGCACTGTGGGCCAACGCCGTTGCGGAAAGGATGTCCTTGGGTTTCGCACCCGGCTCGAGCGCTTGGACCAGCAGTGTCGGCTGGCGGTCGTCCAACCACTGGTTCCACTGGCGCACCGGGAAATGCTCATACACACGGACGTTGTACTTCCGGGCCTTGCGCTCGGCGGCGATTTTTCTGTTGGTGTCGTCGTCCAGGGCGTTGGGGAAGACAGCCGATTCGAACAGAATGGCCTTGCCGTCGGGGCGCCACTTTGGACTGCTCGCTCCAGTGGCGACGTCAGTGAGGCGGCGCGCCTCGCCGCCACCGCTGAGGTCGAGAATATAAATCTGCTCGACCTCGTCGCCTTCGCGTTTGGTGCTGAAGGCGATGCTGTGACTGTCGGGCGACCATGCGACGCCACTCTCGGGCGCCCGCGTGTTGGTAATGCGGCGTGGCTCGACCCCACCCTCGGCGGGAACGAGCCAGAGGTCGCTGGCTTCCTTGTCCGGCTCATAGGAAGGCTCGAGGACGGAGAAGACGACCCACTTGCCGTCGGGGCTGATGATGGGCGCGCCGACCCGCTTCATCATCCAGAGCAGTTCGTGTGTGAGAGGCGTTCCCGGCGCTGCCGTGGCATCCATGAACGCGAGAGCCATGCCCGCGAAGAGCGCAGCAGCAACCAGACGAATCTTCAGTTTCATGACCTTCCGTGCGACCGTTATTCTCAAGCGCCAGAGGTGCAGTATGACTGACTTCCGCAACGAATCCGATAGTGCACGCACGAGTCCGGCCGCTCTCACAGGGTACGCCCGTCTGCGCACACCCCGTCTCAACAAGGGCTCTGCTTTTACCTTGGCGGAGCGCAGCGCCTACGGTCTCGAGGGGCTGCTGCCCCCTGGCGTAAGTACGCTGGAAATGCAGGTGGCGCGCACACACGCCGAGCTCGCGAACCTCGACCACGATTTGCAGAAGTACCTGTTGCTTTCGGACCTGCAATCGCGTAACGAGACTTTGTTCTACGCGGTGTTGATGTCGGATCCGGCCACTTTCATGCCCATCGTCTACACCCCGACCGTCGGTGAAGCGTGCCAGAAATTCGATCACATCTTTCGAGCGGCGCGCGGCGTTTACTTGCCTATTACGGCGCGCGGCCGACTGCACGAAATTCTCGGTAACTGGCCACAAACCGATGTGCGTTTCATCGTCGTCACGGACGGCGAGCGCATCCTCGGCCTGGGCGACCTGGGGGTCGGTGGCATGGGGATCCCGATTGGCAAGCTTGCCCTGTACACGGCATGTGCCGGAGTCCCGCCCCAGTATTGCCTCCCGGTTACTCTCGATGTCGGTAGTAACAATGCGGCGCTGCTGGAGGATCCGCTCTACCTGGGGTTGCGGCAGAATCGAGTGCGCGGCGCGGAATACATGGCGTTCATAGAAGAGTTCGTGGCGGCCGTGCAGACCCGCTATCCGAAGTGTTGCATTCAGTGGGAAGACTTCGCCAACATCAACGCGGTGCCGATCCTGGAGCGCTACCGCGACCGGATCTGCACGTACAACGATGACATTCAAGGCACGGCGGCCGTGGCGCTCGCAGGGATTTTCGGCGCATTGCGGATCTCCGGCCAGAAGCTCACGGAGCAGCGATTTCTGTTTCTCGGCGGTGGCTCGGCGGCAACCGGCATTGCCGAGCTCATCAGCGAGGCGATGACGCTCGAGGGTTTGAGTATCGCCGCCGCGAGGGCTCGTAACGCGCTGTTCGACATCAACGGTCTCATGGTGAAGTCGCGCACCGATCTGGCACCGTTTCAACAGCCCTTCGCACAGGACCACGCCCCGATCGATAAATTCGTGGACGCCGTGCGGGCGCTACGGCCCACTGGAATCATCGGTGTCAGTACCGTGCCCAAATTGTTCAATCAACAAGTGATCGAGGCCATGGCCGAGATCAACGAGCGACCCATTATCTTTCCGTACTCCAATCCCACCTCGCGCTCGGAATGCACGGCGGACGAGGCCTACCGGTGGTCGAGCGGCCGAGCCATCTTCGCGAGCGGCAGTCCGTTTCCGCCCCTCGAAATTGGTGGCAAGACCTTCGTGCCCGGACAAGGCAACAACGTCTACATCTTTCCGGCTATGGGTATGGCGGTCTATGCCACCCAAGCGACGCGCGTCACCGAGGCGATGTTTATCGTAGCGGCGAAGGCGGTCGCCGAGCAGGTGAGCGATGCAAGTCTGGCGACCGGCTTGATCTATCCGCCGCAGAGCCAGATTTTCGAAGCCTCGCTGCACGTCGCTATTGGAGTGGCCGAGTACATTTTCGAGAAGGGGCTCGCGCGGGTACAACGTCCGAAAGACATTGCGGCTCTCATTCGGGCCTCTGTGTATCGTCCCGTCTATCCTTCGTGAGTGAGCCATCGACGACCCCGGCGACGGCGTTGCAGTTGGCCGCCGATGCGGCGGCCCTGCTTTTCGAGAATGGACAGACTACCGAGCGGACCATCGATGATGCACGCCGGCTCGCGAAGTCGTTGGGCTTCGGTGCGGACGTCTTTCTTCGTTGGGGCGAGCTGATTGTTCGTCTCACCGGCGACGCCGCTGTGCACGAAAGGGTTATCGCGGCTGCCCCCACCGGTGTCGATATGGGGAAGGTCGCTGCGACCCTGGAGGTGATCGATCAGCTGACTCGTGGCGACATGGACGCTCCGGCGGCACAATCCGCCTTGCGGGCGGTCACGCAAAGGCGTCCTGTCTCCGACACCCACTTCGCGGTGTTCGCGGCGGCGGGCGCGGTGGCGTTGGGTGTTATATTCGGTGTGATTCACGCGTTCGCCGTCGTCGTGATCGCCCTGAGCGCGGGTGTGGGAGGGTACTTGCGCCGCTGGTTGGGTCGTAAGAGCCACAATCCATTGTTACAACCATTTTGTGCCGCGTTGCTGGCGGGCGCGGTCGCCGCGTTGGCCCTGTATCTACGGCCCGGCGAGCCCCAGCGATTGGTGGCGGTTTGTCCCTGTATGGTGCTGGTGCCGGGTCCTCACATACTGAACGGCGCGTTGGATCTTGCAAGGTCGCGGGTTCCACTGGGCGCCGCGAGGATAGGCTACGCGGCGTTGATCATTCTCCTGATCTGCTCGGGTTTGCTGCTGGGTCTTTCCTTTGGCGGGACCACCTTGCCGGTCGCGGGACCTTCGGTTCCGGTGCCGCTGGGTTTCGACGTGCTTGCCGCCGGCGTTGCGATCGCGGCTTACGGTACGTTCTTCGCGATGCCGGCCCGTATGTTGCCGCTACCCATCCTGGTCGGGATGCTGGCCCACGGCGCCCGTTGGGCCGCCATTTCCGTTGCCGGTGCGAGCGTGGAGGTCGCGGCGCTGCTGGCGTGCCTTATTGTCGGCGTCGTGATTACGCCGCTCGCCGATCGAATGCGAATGCCTTTCGCAGCGGTAGCGTTCGCCTCGGTAGTGGCGCTCATTCCCGGCGTGTACATTTTCCGCATGGCGGAAGGGTTCGTACAACTCATCGAAGCCGGGGCGGCAACACCTCCAGGCGTGGTATCGGCTACACTTGCCGATGGCGGGACTGCATTTCTCATCACGCTCGCCATGGCGTTCGGCCTGCTTCTCCCCAAGGTCTGTTTCGAGCGATTTTTCCGGCGTTGACTGGACGCGATGCCTGGAAGTCGTGTACACGATGCGAATGACGAAACGCAAGGTTGCGAAAAGAAAGCGCTCACGCGCTCGAGTTACCCGCTCCGAATCGGCGGCGACTGCTCCCGCGCTGCGTTGGGAGCCGACGGTATCGCCGACGGGAGAGTTGCTGTTGCGGCGGCGGGAGACGGCGGAGCCGGGCACTGGCGCGGACATGCACTACACGTTCTCCCAGAGCCTGATCTTTCTGGCGCGCCGCTGGCGCAACCTGATGAATCATGAGTTGAGTAGTGTCGGGCAAAGCCAGGCCCGCTGGGGAACCCTCTATTGGATCGATGTGTACGGCGACAGCCTCAATCAAACCGAGCTCGCCGATCGCATCGGTGTCGAGCAGCAGACCCTCGGCCGCGTACTGCGTGACCTGCAGTCGGAGGGTCTCATCGAGAGGGTGCCTAGTCCGCACGATCAGCGGGCCAAAGTAATCCGTCTCACGCGTGCCGCCGATCCGGTCATGCGCCAGATCGCGGCAATCCAGGAGACGGTGCGCAAGAAGCTGCTGCGGAACATCTCTCCCGAGCACCTGGGTGTCAGTATGTCAGTGTTCGCGGCGATTCTGGCCAACATGGACGTGCCGTGAGGCGCTGATGTCACGCGGCCGGGCGCAGCTTTCCCGCCCGCTCCAGCCGGCCGATCGTGAATCCGCACAGGGCAAAGATCGCGGGAAACACGGCCAGTAGCGCAAAAATCTTCTGCACGGGCATTCCCGAGCCCAGGAGCGCACCGCCGAGATATGGGGCGAGAATGGAGCCGAGTTTGCCAATGCCTGACATCCACCCCGTGCCGAGCGCGCGGTGGGTTGTCGGATAAAACGTGCCGGCGATGCTCATGATGCCGTAGTGGCTGCCACCCAGGAAAAGGTAGAGCACCCCCATCATGACTACGGCGCTCAGCGGCGCAATCGGGGCAAGACCTATCGCCAGCAATGCGGGGACCGAGATCGCGGGCATGACGGCGATACTGATCGCGCCAAGACGGTCGGTGAAGCGCATTAAGGCGATGCCCCCGAGCGCTCCGACCAGGGAGTTCATTGACACCGCCCAGGCAGCTGTTTGCCTGTCGAGCCCCATCTCTTCAAAAACCGTGGGGCCCCACGTCGTAAAGAAGAATGAGATCATTGAGCTCGCGACAAAACCTAACCAGAGAAGAGGCGTTATCCAACGCCCCTGGCCGGTGAATAGCGGCGCGGGCCCCCACGATTGCCGCTCTTGCGGCGCGAGCGATGCCGACACGTATCGAGTGCCGTCAGGGTCCTCCCGCTTTGGATCTACCCAGCGGACCACACGCGCGAGACGTGCGGTGTCGGCGCCACGCGCGGCTAGAAAGCGCAGCGATTCCGGCAGAAAAGCCAACAGCGCCGCCGTGGCCAACAGCGAGGTCACGCCACCGAAGATGAATATTGCCTGCCAGCCGAAGCGGGGTAGCAGCACCACGGAAACGGGGCCCGCCGTAGCTACACCGATCCCGTAACCGAGCATAATCAGGGTCACCGCCGTGGCACGATAGCGTGTCGGGACGTACTCGACGCCGAGCGCCCAGGTCAGTGGCAGGGCGCCCCCCAGGGCCACGCCGTTCAGAAAGCGGACCACCAGCAACTCCCAAAAGCGATCTGACAGCGCCAGTAGCAACGTCAGAATCGCGAATGTCAGGGTTGCCATGACGACCGCGCGGCGGCGCCCGATCCGATCGCCCAGGGCACCGAAGAGAAAGCCGCCCAGCAAGGTGCCGAAGCCGCCCGCGGCAAAAATGTTCGCGAGCGCCGGCTTGTCGAAAGAATAGGCTTTCGCCAGGTAGGGCGCCGCGAAGGCGATGGCGTTCGTGTCAAAGCCGTCGAAGAACGTAACCAGCCAGCACACCAGCACGAGACGCAGCAGAATCCGGCCCGGATTCTGGCTCTCGATCAACTGTCCGACGTCGATCGTCGGGACCGGGTCGATGCGGCGGGTTGTTGTATCCATGCGCGCGGCCGGGTGTCGTGTGCGGCCGCGCCCTTCAGAGCGAGGAATCGTAAACCGTCGTGCGCCGCATATCGCGCCGGTACAAGGTGTCTTCGAACGGCGTGGCCCGATGCATGGTGCAACGATTATCCCAGATGACCAGGTCTCCCGCCTGTTTCCAGGCAACAGCTTGCACGAATTGCGGCTGGGTCGCGAATTCGATCAACTCTTTGAGTAGCTGGCGGCCTGCCTCGACCGGCCAGCCAACGATGTGTGAGGCGTGAGAGGCGAGGTAAAGCGTCTTACGCCCCGAGCCCGGGTGGGTCTGGACCAACTTGTGGCGCGCCGGCGGTTTGGCCTGGCGCTCGGCCTCGGTGGGTTCCGGGTAACCCGCCAGCATGCGGGAATGCCAGAGCCAATGCTCCGCCCAGAGGGGCTCGATCTTTGCCTGAAGCGCGGCGGGCGACCGAGCGGCCAGCGAGGGAATCCCCAGCGGGGACAGCGCGTCATAAGCGGCCCGCATGTCAGCGAATTGTGTGTCGCCCCCCACCGGCGGAACCTCGTGAGCGAGCAGAAGAGAGTAGGAGGACCTGTGCGCATTGAAGGAGGAATCGGTATGCCACAGCGCGTTGCCCTTGTTGTAAACGCGGCGGCGCTCGTCGACCAGGATGTTGCCGCTCGCATCGAGGTTGCCGGCGTCGAACAGCTCGGGCTGGTCGAAGCGCGCAAACCCTTTGCCAAATAGCCTGGGCGCGTGCTCGAGCTTGCCCAGCTGGCGGCTGAATGCGATGTGCGAATCGTCGTTCAGCGCCGTGCCGCGGAACACGCAGACCGCATAGCGGTCCATTGCGGCGACGATCTCCGCGACCCGGCTGGAGTCGAGCGGCCTCGAGAAGTCCACGCCGGTCACTTCAGCGGCGAAGGAGGGTCCGACAGCCTTGGCTTCTAATGTCATGGGTGGCGCCAGATACGAAGCATGCTTTTATTTTAAGGGGCACTGGTTTACCGTGGCAAACATTCGTGTGGACAATCGAGTGTGTCACCACCGGTGGAGAGATCCCAGAATGAAACGTAGCGACGACCGGATACTCACCACGCATGTCGGCAGCATCATCCGGCCCGAGGCCCTGCTGGCGCTCGGCAGTCATAAAATCGGACCTCCAAAGGATGTAGCGGCTTACGCCGCCGCCCTCCACGATGCCGTCAAAGACGTGGTCCGCAAACAGGTCGCGGCCGGCATCGATATCGTCAATGACGGCGAATACGGCAAGTCCAGTTGGGCGAACTATGTCTTGGAGCGAATCAGCGGTTTCGAGGTGCGGCAGGGGCACTTCGATTCGCGCGACTGGCTGGGTCGCGAGCGCGAGCGTTTTCCGGAGCTCATCGAAGCGGAATTCGGTGGGAGCTACGTCAAGAAGCCCGTGCAGGCCTGTGTGGCGCCGATAAAGTACGAGGCCATTGCGGAGGTGACGAGGGATGCCAGGAACCTCAACGACGCGCTGGCCGGAACCGGTGCTGCTGAAGGTTTTTTGACGGTCGTGGCGCCCGCGAGCGCGGCATTCAACGCCATCGATGACTATTACCATAATGAGCATGACTACGTCATGGCGATGGCCGAGGCTCTGCGGCAGGAGTATCTCGAAGTCTATCGGGCCGGTCTCGTGGTACAGGTGGACGATGCCGTACTGGCCAACATGTATGACCATCTGACGCAGAAGAGTCCGCAGGACTATCGAAAATGGGCTGAATTGCGTGTCGAGGCGCTCACCTACGCGCTACGTGATATTCCGCAGGAGCGGGTTCGCTATCATGTGTGCTTCGGCAGCTGGCATCTGCCGCACACCGTCGATGCGCCGCTGGAGGAGATCGTGGATCTCATTCTGCGGGTACCGGCGCAGGCCTATTCCCTCGAGGCCGCGAACCCGCGCCACGAGCACGAGTGGCGCGTCTGGGAGCGCGTCAAACTGCCTCCCGGAAAAATACTTATTCCCGGTGTGATTACTCACCACATCGTCACGGTGGAGCATCCTCAGGTAATTGCGGACCGGATCGTGCGGTTCGCCCGTATAGTAGGGCGAGAGAACGTCATCGCAGGCTCGGATTGCGGGTTCGCGCAGCAGGAAACGCTGGCCCGCGTGCATCCGAAAGTGATGTGGGCTAAGTTTGAAGCGCTCGCCGCGGGCGCCCGCCTCGCGACGGCCGAGCTCTGGGGGAGGGCGGCCGCCTGAAACGCCGCCGCGTCGGTGGGTTGCGTTGAGGGGTGGTTGTATGAGTGACGTCGAGCTGATTGCTTCGTATTGGACCTTCGCGGGCGGCGCACTGCCGCACTCCGAGGCGGAATACAGTACGTTCGAGTTCAAGCCGCGCTGCGAGGCTATCGCCCGCGCGGGCTTCAAGGGCATCGGCCTCTGGCATGCCGACATCGAGCATGTCCTCAAGAGCTACACCCTCCCGCAGATGAAGCGCATTCTCGACGACAATGGCCTGAAGCACGTCGAGGTGGAGTTCCTGGCCGACTGGTTCCTGCCGCCCGGCGAGCGGCGCACGGCCTCGGATGAGCGCCGCGAGTTCCTGTTCAAAGCCTGTGAGGGGCTGGGTGCCCGCCACCTCAAGGTTGGCGACTTCTTCAAGTCCGATTGCGCGATGTCGCGACTCATCGATGAGTTCGGCAGCCTGTGCCGCGAAGCCGCGCCACGGGGGATCCGCATCGGCTACGAGTTGATGCCCTTCTCGGTCATCGAGACACTGGAGAAGACTCGCCGCCTGGTGGAGAGCGCCGCTCAGAAAAACGGCGGGGTGATCTTCGATCTCTGGCATATCGTTAAGCTGGCGATCCCCTACGACGATGTCATGAATTTCCCCGCTGCATATTTTATGGGACTCGAGATCAACGACGGCTATCTGCAGACCCCAGCGGGGATGGACATGGTCACGGAGACCACCTCGCATCGGAAACTCTGCGGCATGGGTGAGTTCGACATCAAGGGCTTCACCTCCAAGCTGCCGGATTCTCCCTACCGTGGGCCGGTTGGTATCGAAGTGCTTTCGCAGGAGCTGCGCTCCTGGTCGCTGGAGAAGACGGCGACGACGGCGTTCAACACTACACGGGCGCAATTTTCATGAGTCAAACAACTGAAGTCGCGAGGCCAACACCCGCGCAGGCGCTGGCGCTTTACGAGCGGATGCTGCTCATCCGGCGCATGGAAGAGAAGCTGAGCGCGGATTCGGCCGCGGGCGTGTTGCCGGGCGCGGTGCACTTGTACATCGGGCAGGAAGCCGTTGCCGCCGGCGTGTGCATGCAATTGAAGGAAACCGACTGGATCACCAGCACCCATCGGGGTCATGGCCATTTCCTCGGCAAGGGCGGTGATCCCAACGCCATGATGGCCGAGATCTGGGGGAAGAAGACGGGCATCTGCAAGGGCATGGGCGGTTCCATGCACGTGGCGGATCTGACGAAAGGCATTCTCGGTGCGAACGGGATCGTCGGTGGCGGGCTCGCTATTTCGGTCGGCGCCGCCTTCGGCGAGAAGTTGCGCTGCGCGGGCCGCGCCGCGGTCTGCTTCTTCGGCGATGGAGCCTCCAACCAGGGCGTGTTCATGGAGTGTCTCAACGTCAGCACCTTGTGGAAGCTGCCGCTGGTGTTCGTTTGCGAGCACAACCACTTCAGCGAGTTCACGCGGGCCGAGCAGGTTACCGCCGGCAACATCGTCGATCGGGCGAAAGCCTTCGGAATTCATACCGCCGTGGTGGATGGCAACGACGTCGAAGCGGTCTGGATGGCGGCGGGCGATGCCGTCGCGCGCGCGCGACGGGGCGAGGGGCCGTGCTTCATCGAAGCCGAGACCTATCGCATCAAAGGACACATGGAGTTCGAGAAAGAGCTCCTGGCTGGCGGTGCGTATCGGAATCAAGAGGAAATCGACTCGTGGGTCGCGCGTGATCCCATTGCGCGCTGGGGTGGCAAGCTCCTCGAGTCCGGCGTCGCGACCCCCACGAAGCTCGAGGAAATCTCGACGCGCGTGGCGGGAGCTGTAGCGGACGCCGTGTCGTTTTCCGAACGTAGCGAGCCCGCCGACCCGGAGCTCGTGTTTGATCTCATGTTCGCCGGCCAGAGACCTTGAGCGGCTAGCCGCGGGAGTTAGATGATGGCGCGCAGACGCTACACACAGGCAATCAACGACGCTTTGTTCGAAGAGATGGAGCGCGATCCCAAGGTGATCGTGTTCGGGGAGGACGTGGAGCTCGCCATCTTCGGCGATACCCGTGGGCTGCTGGAGCGGTTCGGGCCTGACCGCATCCGCAACACCCCCATCTGTGAGGCGACCCTCACCGGCATGGCCGTAGGTGCCGCTGCCGCGGGCTACCGCGTTGTGTTGCACATGATGTTTTCCAATTTCCTGTACACCGGCTTTGACGCCATTGCCAACCAGATGGCGAAGCTGCGCCTCATGACCGGGGGGCAACTGGAGTTGCCCATCACCATCATGTCCGGCTATGGCGGCGGCCGTTCGAATGCGGCCCAACATTCCGACACGCCGCATTCCCTCCTGATGAATCTCGGGGGCCTGAATGTCGCGGTGCCGGCGACGCCGGCCGATGCGAAGGGCCTGTTGAAAACCG
>JAQGOE010000308.1 GCA_028293725.1 Gammaproteobacteria bacterium
TCGACCGCCTGCTTGACCAGGTCATCGGGAGCATCGGTGCGGCCGCCCTTGGCTGGCATCACGCCGGCGGTGCCTTGGAAGCCGTGGATGGCGTGGTCGTAGAGAGCTGGAGAGCCCTTCGCAATGCGGGGTCCCCAGGCCGCCTTGTCGCCCGCTTTCGGTGCGCCGGCGATACCGGCACCATGGCAAGCACTGCAAGTCTGCTGAAACAGCGCTTCCCCGGTCTTTGGCAATTCAGCGGTACCCGCTCCGGCCTGGGCGGTGTTGGCGGCATCCGCCTTGATCGCCATCGCGCTATTGTCTTGCCCCGCCACAGCCACCTGCGCGAACGGCTGGATCCGCTGCTCCACGTTCGTGACGTAGCTGGCGTCTTCCACGACCTGCCTGTCCTGGGTCTCGCTCGCCACGATGCGGGCAAGCGCGAACAGGCAAATGGCGATCGCTACCAGCAGGCCGATAACCATGCTGAATACGTTGAAGAAGTGGGTGTCCTGCTTGCTCACGATGTCATCCGCGTGGGGGGTGCGATTTAATGGCCGCGCAGTATAGCCGGGCGATGCGCCGGAGTGATACCCACGGCCGGTCGGGCACTAGTCGTCATGCTATATGTCCATAGTGGCTAGAGTCTGCGCCGGACAGGCACGGAGAACGCGATTTCATGGAGCACAACCCGTACGCACCCACGAAAGCCGCTCTGAACGAGAGGCTCGCCGTTGACGATGACGCGGGCAGCGTCGACGGGAAGCGATTGGCTTCGCGCGGGCGGCGCATCACCAACCTGACGATCGATGACATTGTTTATTACCTGATCATTGCGGCGATCCTGGTACCGATCGGGGCCGCGGTGGGTGCCGAAACTCTGACCCAGTCATTCCTCGACATGTCCTTTGTCACTCGGTGGCTGCTTTTCGGGGTCGTGCGGGTGGGGTACTACTTTTTGTGCGAGGCGACGACCGGTCGGACCGTCGGCAAACTGGTTTCCGGCACACGAGTTGTCACCGAATCCGGTGGCAAGCCGACGACCTTGCAGATCCTGCAGCGGTCACTCATCCGGTTGGTGCCCTTCGAGCCCTTTTCTTTCTTTGGGCCGTCGACCGGCTGGCATGACCGCTGGTCGAAGACGCGTGTGATTTTGACCCATTAGGCGAGCGTTATTCAGGCAGGCTCCTCGCTCAGCTCGCGTCGGGCTGTAGCTCCGGCGCCGCCTTCGAGAAGGCCGGCAGAGATTCCAGATGCGCGCAGATGCCGCGCAGTGTTGGGTACGCCTCCAGGTCGCATTTGAAGCGGCGAGCGTTGTACATCTGCGGCACGATGTAGATGTCGGCGAGTGTTACGGTCGTGCCAAACATGTGGCGACCATCGCCGGTGGCACGCTTTGCATCCTCTTCCAGGCCGCGAAATCCCGTACCCATCCAATGGTGATACCAGGCGTTCACCGTGTCTTCGTCCAGCGCGAGCGGCGAGCGCAGATAGTTCAGGACGCGCAGATTGTTGAGTGGATGCATGTCGCAGGCGACCGCGAGAGCCATCGCTCGAACGCGGGCCCGATCCGCCGGCGAGCTTGGTAACAGCGGCGGGTCGGGATGGGTCTCGTCCAGGTATTCAATGATCGCCAGCGATTGGGCGATCGTCGTGCCGTCGTGTACGAGCGCGGGGACGAGGCCTTGTGGATTGATGGCGAGGAATTCCGGAGCGCGGTGTGCCGGAGCCGGGGGCCGCAAGTCGATGTAGGCGGGCTCGTAGGCGATACCCTTGAGGTTGAGGGCGATGCGCGCTCGAAATGCCGCGGAGCTGCGGAAGTAGGTGTAGAGCTTCATGCGTGGTGTCGGATGTTGGATAGCAGTTGCTGCGTGCCGCGTCAGATCGGAGTGTCAGGTTGCGGCTGCGATGGTGTTGCGTAGATCCTCCAGCCCCTCGATGCCGCCTTCGATCCGGTCGCCGGGTTTGAGCGCGCCGACGCCGGAAGGCGTGCCGGTGAAGATGAGGTCGCCAGGCTTGAGCTCGAACAGGGTCGACAGCTCTGCGATCACCTCCGGTACAGTCCAGATCAATTCAGCGATGTCCGAGTCCTGGCGCAGTTGCCCGTTCACGGCCAGCCAGATTCTGCCTTTCGATACATGGCCACGCGACGCGGGTCGGATGGCCGCTAACGGCGCCGAACAGTCGAACGCCTTGCTGGTGTCCCAGGGCAGGCCCTTCTTTTTCGACTCGGTCTGCAGGTCGCGCCGGGTGAGATCGTTGCCGACGGCGTAGCCGAATACATGCTCGAGCGCGCGATCTTTCTGAATGTCACGACCGCCGCGGCCGATCGCGATCACCAGCTCGATCTCGTGATGCAGATTGGACGTACGGGCTGGATAAGGTATGGCGGCGTCGTTCGCCGTCACAGCGTCGGGCGGCTTGGTGAAAAACACTGGCGGCTCGCGCTCGTCGCCCCCCATCTCGCGCACATGCTCGGCGTAATTCCGTCCGACGCAGTAGATGCGGTGGATTGGGAAACGCTGCGTGCTGCCGGAAATCGCGGCGCTCGGCGCGGCGGGTGGCGGAAAGGCAAAGTCGGTCATCGGAGTGCTCGGTGCGGCAAGGAACCGCCAGATTGCCATCGAAGGCAGGTCGTCCGAAAGCGGCATCGGCTAAACTAGGCTCATGACAACCGGCAGCAAGCCCATCTGGCGCGTACAGGCCACGCCCGAGCAATTGATGGAACGCGCGCGCAATACGCTGGCCGAGCATCTCGGCATTCGCGTGACGGAGATCGGACCGGATTACCTGCGGGCGACCATGCCGGTCAATTCGCACACGCATCAACCGAGCGGCATTCTGCATGGTGGCGCGTCGGTCGCGTTGGCGGAGACCGTCGGCAGCCTCGCTGCGAATCTATGCGTGGATTTCGAGAAGTACGTGTGCGTTGGGCAGGAAATCAACGCCAACCACGTGCGCTCTGCGGCGTCGGGACTGGTCACCGGGACCGCTCGCCCGTTTCACATCGGGGGCAGAAGTCAGGTTTGGGGCATCGAGATTCGCGATGAGAACGACAAGCTCGTTTGCGTGTCGCGCCTCACGATGGCCGTGGTGGAACGCAAGTAGAGACGAGCGTTTCGTCGTGAAGCATGGTTTGCTTGCGGAGGTATGCTGGTCATGGCAGACAATCTGAGCTCGGGCGCGGCTGGAATGGCGCCTGCCGTGGATGAGACGCTGATCAGTTACACGCATGTGATTTACGGTCTGCATGCGTTCTCGGTGCTGGTGGGTATCACCACAGGCGCGACCATCGTCGGCTATTTCATTTGCGGAATTCCGTCGATCGTTGCCGTGATCATGAACTACGCGCGGCGCAGCGAGACCCGGGGCACCTTTCTCGAGTCACACTTCCGGTGGCAGATCCGGACCTTCTGGTTCGCGGTGTTATGGACTCTGGTCATCTGGGCGGTGACGCTGCCGCTGTGGCTCGTTCTGATTGGTATTCCGCTCACCTTGGTTGGGTTCGCAATCCTGGGGCTCTGGATCGTTTACCGTGTGTTGCGGGGCTGGCTGGCTTTGCGCGATCGTAGGCCGATGTACGTATGAAACAGTTGGGTTGGATTTTTATTGTTGGCGCGAGTGTTGCCCTGGGCGGCTGCGGCATGAAGGGGCCGTTGTTCCTGCCTGATAAGAACGCGTCGGTTGTCACGCGGCCGGGTACCTCCGGCACGACTACGCCACCGGCTCAGACGGCACCGGCGCCAGCTCCCGGCGATACGACGCCGCCGACACCGTCGACGCCCAAGCCGCCGCAAGACAAGGATAAGGACGACTCGCAGTCGACGAGTTCGACGCCGAAGAGTTGAGAGTCGCGCGGCGATGCCGATAGTGCGACGCTCGATGTGTCCGAAGCCGGCTCGATAGCGCCTCAGGTCCGAACGAGCCCGCTCAGCGCTTTCGCTGCGCCGCTATCCGGAAACACCGTGGTGTCGAGCGCGCGCGCAGGGATCAACAGGTGTTCTTCCATCACGCCCTTCAGCACCGACCGCATATCCAGCGTCGGCATGAGGTCGCGGCCCTGATAGAGCGCGCGGCTCGAGAGACCGGGCCAGTCTGCGATTACTCGCCCACCACGCACCGCCCCGCCGACGAGAAACGCCGCGGTGGCCGTGCCGTGATCGGTCCCGCGTGTGCCGTTTATCGCGGCGGTTCGGCCGAATTCAGTCGCCAGCAGTACGGCGGTGTCATTCCATACGGGACCGAGTTGCTGTTTGAGGGTGCGGAGCCCGGAATCGAGAGCCGCGAGTCGGCCCGCCAACTGGCCCTGGGCGGCGCCTTCGTTCGCGTGAGTATCCCAACCGGTGGTGTCGAACACAGCAACCTTGGGACCGTCGTCACGGCGCAGGAATTCCGCCGCCGCGTGGATGACCTCTGCGTAGCGGGCGCCCCCACCGCGGGCGGCTTCCAGCTTGTTGCGGGGGTTGGGGGCCAAGGTGCTGGCGCGGTCGTCGACGGCACCAACAGGGCTCACAGCGCCGCTCGTATTCATCGTGTCGCCGGCGCTCATCATTGGCGAATCCGCGATTGCATCGGCCGCAAGCGCGTCGGCGAGACGGGCCGCGAGCACGGGATCGCCGGAGTACAAATCGGTTATTCGCTCGAGTGTGTCCTCGTCGAGCGCAGCCAGCTTCGACGGCGACCAAGACGTTACCGCCGCCGGGCCGCGCATGACCAAAGGGGTATTCTGGCCCAGCGCAACACCCAACTCCGCCTCGGAAACGCGCCCTTCCGGGATAGCGGCCAGCGCGCGGTTGAGCCAACCGCTCTGCGCCGCGTGCGCGCGCACGTAACCGCTTTCCAACACATCTTGTCCGTCGAAATGTGAGCGCTCCCGATACGGGCTGGCGATCGCATGAAACACGATGAGTTCGCGAGCGCCGAACGACTCGCTGAGAAAGGTCAGCGAAGGATGCAGCCCAAACAAATCGTTCAGGGGCAATATGCTGTTAGCTGGCATCGCGAGGTCGCGCCGCAGGCTGGCGTAGTCGCGGTCGCCGTGGGGCGGTGCGGCTGCGAGGCCGTCGAGCGCCCCGCGAAGGATGACGAAGACGAAGCGCGATTTGCCGGTTGTCGTGGTATTGGCGAAGGAGAGCCGTGAGGTCAGCAGGGCGCCACCCGCGGCGAGCGTACCGGCTGTCAGAAAGTCGCGTCGTTTCATCGGAAAGCCTCGTGCGTGTCAGCGCCGCATGAACTCGGGTGCAGCCATCAGAAGGGTCATGGCTTGCGAACCACTCGCCGCTCGGGCGATCGCAGTACGGGTCGTATTAGTCAGCGTGTCGCCTAGAAGCTGCGGAGCGAGTTCCGCGGCGTCGCGCCGGTTGCCAAGCCTCTGTCCTACGGCGTCTGCCCACTCGATGCGTTTCATGAGTGCCGAAGAGCCGTCCCAGTCGGCGCTGCGATCGGGCCACCCAGCCGGAGAGCCGGGGCCATAAGTGCGCTGTCCGAGAAGATCGAAAGGCGCGAGCGGCGCGCGGACATTCTCCAATGGAATCTGCAGGCCACGAAAACTGGAGATAATGTAATCGGACGGCGTTTTGTACTTCGCGAGCGGTTGCGTCCAGGCGTCCGGGGCGTCGATGACGGCGCGATAGACGCTCGGCAGGTGGCCGCCACTGCTCATATAGGCTTGTGCGATTCGATCGACAGCTTTGCTGGGCGGGTCGTCGGCAATGAAATGGCGCGCGAGCTTGGTAGCGATGAAGCGCGCGGTGGAGTGATTGCTGGCTAAGTCGTGCAGGACCGCGACACCCTGGTCATAACCGGTATCCGGGTAGCGTTTACCCAGGACGACCTTCGGGCCGGGCTCGTGCAGTTCGGCGCGGAAGGTGAACTTCCCAGGCTCGCCCTGTGGTCGGCGGCCCTGCTCCCCGCCAATCGACCAGCCCGTGATCACCTCTGCATAACTCGTAACATCGGCCTGCGTGTAACCGCCCCCGACACCTAACGTGTGCAGCTCCAGGGTTTCGCGCGCGAGATTCTCGTTGATGCCGATCTTGCGCTCGATGTGCCGACGACCCACGTTTCGCGCCGCCTTGGAGTTCGGTCCGACGGACAGATGGTTATCGAGATAGAGCAGCATGGCCGGGTGTCTTTCGACCGCCAGCAACAGGTCGCCAAAGTTGCCGAGGACGTTGGGACGAATGGCTTCACGCTCGAGGCTTCCAGCAAGCCCGAGCAGCAGATTCTTATCGACGGAGACGGCGAAGTGATTCGTCCAGAACTGCGTGACCCGCTCGATGAAGGGTCGATCGGTGCCCACCGCCTGCTTGAATCGGGCCGTCGCCTCCTCGATATAGATGGGACGCAGCAGTTGTGGCACTTTCATGAGCGCGGCGACTGCCTGGGCCCCCTCCGCGCCGTCGCCGGATGCAGTTGCTTGTCGCGAGGCGCGAAGTTCCCTGCGCACATCCAACGCTTCTACGAGGATGTCGGAGGAAGTTCGTAGCTGCGAATCCCTCAGCTGCGGGGGTGCGTCCTCGAGCTGCGTGCCGAGCCAGTCGCGACCGTTGCCGCCGATGGTATCGAGCTCGCCGGGTCGGGCGCCGAGCCCGAACCGATTGGCCGCAATGGCGGACGTGAGCCGCTCGAGCATTTGTGTAAACCCCTCGGGGCGGATTCCGATGCAGATGCCCGTATAGCGCGGCAGTCGGCAGCCGGTTGACCTGTGCGCCGGTAGGCCGCCGCCCCCGGTACGCCGGACGCCCGGCCCACCGCTGCGCTGGCTCGATCGCCGCCCGCCGGAACGCGGGCGCGGCAGCGGCGCCGCCGAAGGAGAACTGTTTCACAAGTCCGGTATACTTCCGGCCCGCCCGAGTTTGATTTATTCCATGAGCACCTCCCCCGATCTCGTTCTAGTCGACGGCTCGTCTTACGTATACAGGGCCTTCCACGCGCTTCCGCCCTTGTCCAACTCGCGTGGCGAGCCCACCGGGGCCGTTCACGGCGTGCTGAACATGCTCGTGAAGTTTGTAAAGGAGTACCAGCCAAAGCGCATTGCGGTGGTGTTCGACGCTCCTGGAAAGACGTTTCGCGACGAGCTGTTTGCCGAATACAAAGCGCACCGCCCGCCGATGCCGAACGATCTGCGCTCGCAGATCGAGCCGTTGCTGACGATCCTGCGGGCACAGGGGCTGCCGATTCTCCGCGAGGACGGCGTCGAGGCCGACGATGTCATCGGCACGCTGGCCTGCCGGGCCTCGCGGGAAGGGCACAGCGTCCTGATCTCCACCGGCGACAAGGACATGGCGCAACTCGTTGACGGCTCGATCACGCTGATCAACACCATGACCAACAGTGTGCTCGACCGCGCCGGGGTCAAGGCCAAGTTCGATGTCTATCCCGAGCAGATCATTGACTACCTCGCGCTCGTCGGCGACAGCTCGGACAATATTCCCGGCATCGAGAAGGTGGGTCCTAAAACGGCGGCCAAATGGCTCGGCCAGTACGGCACGCTCGACAATCTCGTCGCCCATGCACAGGAGATCAGCGGCAAAGTCGGTGAGAATCTGCGCGCCGGGCTCGCAACCCTGGAGCTGTCACGGAAACTTGCGACGATTCATAGCAACCTCGAGATGCCGCTTTCATCGGAGCAGCTGATTCCGGTCGCGCCGGATACCGAGCAGTTGCGCGAGTTGTACACGCGCTATGAGTTGCGTACGTTGTTGCGACAGCTGGATGGTGGCGAGAGTCCTGGCGCGGCTGCGGCCCCCGGTACGGCTGGGACCAAGGGTCGGGCGGCGGCCGGTGACACGGCTGTCGCGGATGGTCCCGGAGCGGACGCTGCAGCGGCGGGTGGCGCCGGGCCGGGTGCCGGGGCTGACGTCGCGGGCGGCGCCGGCGTAGCTCCAACTCCTCACCCGCTGTCGGTCATCGAGCGCCGCTACGAGACCATTACGACATGGCCGGACCTCGAGCGCTGGATCACCGCTCTGAGCAACACAGATCTGTTCTCTTTCGATACCGAGACGACCGATCTCGATTACATGAAAGCCGAGGTCGTAGGGCTGTCATTCTGTATCGAGGCCGGTGTCGCCGCCTACGTGCCCTTGCATCACGACTATGCTGGAGCACCGGAGCAGCTCGATCGTGAACGGGTGCTCGCCGCGCTCAAGCCCATTCTCGAGAATCCCGAGCGCGGCAAAGTCGGACACCATCTCAAGTATGACGCGCACGTATTGTCGAACCATGGCGTGAATCTCCTCGGCATGCGCTTCGACACCATGCTCGAATCGTATGTCTGGAACAGTGTCGGCACCCGGCACGACATGGATTCGGTCGCCTTGTGTTACCTGGGCATGCGCACCATCACGTTCGAGGAGATAGCCGGCAAGGGCGCCAAGCAACTGACCTTCAACCAGGTTCCGGTGGACAAGGCTTCGGCCTATGCGGCCGAAGACGCGGACGTCACGCTTTGTATGCACAAGGAGCTTTGGTCGAAGCTCGCGACGATTCCGGCCTTGCAGCGGCTTTACTCGGAGCTCGAGCAACCGCTGGTCCCCGTATTACAGCGAATGGAGCATCGCGGAGTGCTCGTCGATCGCAGCCTGTTGCGTCGGCAGAGCCAGGAGATCGCCACGCAACTGCAGGTGTTGCTGGGACAGGCCCACAAGGAAGCCGGTGTTGAGTTCAATATCGAGTCGCCGAAACAGCTGCAACAGATTCTCTTCGAGAAACTGCAGATTCCGGTGACGCGCAAGACTCCTACCGGGCAGCCCTCGACCGCGGAGGATGTTCTGGAGGAGCTGGCGAACTCCTACGCCCTGCCGCGGATCGTGCTCGACTACCGTGCGTTGGCGAAGCTCAAATCCACTTACACGGACAAGCTTCCAGAGCAGATCAACGAGCGGACGGGGCGCATTCACACCTCGTATCACCAGGCCGTGGCGCAGACCGGACGCCTGTCTTCCGCCGATCCTAACCTGCAGAACATTCCGATCCGTCGTGCCGAAGGCCGCCGCATCCGGCAGGCGTTCATCGCTCCGCCGGGCCACGTGTTGATGGCGGCCGACTATTCGCAGATCGAGCTGAGGATCATGGCGCACCTGTCGGCCGACGCCGGACTGCTCGCGGCTTTCGCGGAAGACCGCGATGTGCACCAGGCGACGGCTGCGGAGGTTTTCGAGGTGCCGTTGCTGCAGGTTACATCCGACCAGCGCCGTCTCGCGAAGACGATCAACTTCGGGCTCATCTACGGCATGTCGCCGTTCGGGCTCGCGCGCCAGCTCGGCATCGATCGTGGCTCGGCGCAGAGGTACGTGGAGCGTTACTTCCAACGCTATCCCGGAGTCAGGCGTTTCATGGACGAGACGCGACTGCGCGCACGCGAGACGGGTTATGTCGAGACCGTCTACGGGCGGCGGCTGTATCTCCCGGATATCCGCTCCGGCAACAAGCAAACACAACAGTATGCCGAGCGCAGCGCTATCAACGCGCCGATGCAGGGAACCGCTGCCGATATCATCAAGCGAGCCATGATCGCCGTGGATGCCTGGTGCACGCGCGAGGATGTTCCGGCGCGCCTCATCATGCAGGTGCACGACGAGCTCGTGCTCGAAGTTCGCGCGGATGCTACGGAAGCCGTTGCCGCTGGTGTGCGTGAGCACATGGTCAGGGCGGCGGAACTGAAGGTGCCACTGCGAGTTGACCTCGGAACCGGCGCCAACTGGGATGAGGCCCACTAACTGGGTCGAGGCTCTGCCAAGCGCCTGCCGCGCGTAAACTCGCGAACTTTCCGTGACGTCGCCAGTCAGTCATCATCGACGATTGCCATGCGATGGAGTTGTTGCTCGCGCGGGACGAGTCCAACAATTCGTTACACGATTACTGCAGTCATTGAGGTTCAGACATGCGAAAACTTCTGTTCGCCAGCACCCTGGCGCTCTTTGCGGGCGCCGCCCAGGCTGACGATCTCCTGGGGCTGTATGCCGGTGCGGGCATCACGAGAGCGAAGGTGGAGGACATCTTCCACACCGACTTCAACCTCAGTAACACTTCCTGGAAGGTCTACGCAGGATTTCGCCCGCTGGGGTTCCCGTTAGGGATCGACGTGGATTACATGGACTTGGGGAGTTCCGCGGCCGGGACGTTTCAGGGGGTGGGTCATGCGGACGCCAAGGCTTTCGCGGCCTACGCCGTTGGCTACCTGCCGATTCCTGCGCCCAATATCGACGTGTACGGCAAAGCTGGCTTAGCCCGCTGGCAGTTCGATGGGAACCTCAATAGGCAGGAGGGGCTGTTCGCTGTTTCGGACAATGGGACGGACTTTGCCTGGGGTGTGGGTCTGCAGGTCCATTTCCTCGAGCGCTTCGCGGCGCGGGTCGAGTACGAGCACTTCAACATCCGCGACGCCGACAACGTGCAGCTCTACAGCCTCGGCGTGTCCTATACGATTCTGTAGCGTCGGCGATACAGTTTGAAATATAACCATTTGAATTTATTGAGAATTCAATTTTGAGATTTTTCGGAACTTCTCCTTCCGCCAGTCGTCTGAATACCTGAATGCTTCGGCATTCCCCGCTTCCCTCCCTGAGCGGGTATAACCCGGTTCACGAGACCTGTACCGGGTTAGTCTGGCCCCGGTGACGTCACAGTCGCCGGGGTTTTTTTATGGGTGATGCTGCCTAAGAGGCCTCTGGAACCGGGGTTTTCAGCCAGAGCTCGAGTGTTCGCTGAGCCTCTTCCACCCCGGTCTTGGCCGTGGCCGAGAACAGTTGGACGGTGCCCCGGCCTCCCAGGGCCGCGGCGGCCTCCTTTAGGACCTTGGCCCCCTCGCTCCGATTGAGCTTGTCTGCCTTCGAGAGGAGCACATGGATCTGCTGCCCCGCGGACGCCCATTCCAGTAAGGCCTCGTCGCCCGTGGCCATTCCACGCCGGGAGTCCACGATCAGAAACCACCCGCGCAGCGACGCGCGGGTCGCGAGGGCATTGATGAGGGGCATCCAGGTGCGCCGCTCTTCTGCGGGGCCGCTGGCGTAGCCATAGCCGGGCAGGTCGACCAGCCGCCGTGCCGGGGCCAGCTCGAAGAAATTCAGCAGCCGCGTGCGACCCGGGGTCTTGCTGGTGCGGGCGAGTCCTTGGCGCTGGACGATGACGTTGATGGCCGTCGATTTTCCGGCATTGGAGCGGCCCACGAAGGCGACCTCCGCACCATGGTCGGCCGGAAACTGCCCGGGCGCAGCGGCACTGATCAGAAATTCGGCCCGGGGAAAACGACTCATGTATAGGCTCCGCCAAACTTTCCTGCGGGTCGATGCGACCACCCTGAGGGCCTTTCGGCCACCTCTGCCGCTTGTGAGCGCGTAACACGCGCGCCGCAAGCCTGAACACACCCAGCGGCGCTGCGCGCCGGGGGAAGAGCCTCTGCCCTATTCACCTCGTTGAGCGGCTGCCGCGCCTCTCTAGTGTACAATTCTGCGCCCTCGCACCTTGGGACGAAGCGGAAAGAAAGAGAATGGCGAAGACGATGAGTTTGCTCCACAGCGCCGCCGCGCTGGCCGCAACGGTTGCATTAGCTCTGGTACAGGTCCCAGCGCTTGCACAGACGACCTCCGGAAGTTCGGCCCCTCCTGCCGCGACGGCACCCGCCGCCGCCGCGCCGGCCGCATCAGATGCGTCGAAGACGACCGATCCGGCAACCTCGGGTCCAGTCGACCCATTCGCGCACGGCACGGCTGCCGCGGGCGCCACGAAGGCCGCGGTGTGCTCTGCCTGCCACGGCCCGAACGGCAACAGTGCCAATCCCGACTGGCCGCGCCTCGCAGGTCAGAGCGCGGTGTACATCGCCGAGCAGCTGCGGATGTTCCGTGCGGGTACGCGTGACAACCCGATCATGAAGCCACTCGCCGGCAGCCTCAGCGATCAAGACATCAGCGATCTCGCCGTGTACTACCAGGCGCAGACCGTAACGGGTCTCGAGGCGGATCCGTCCTTCTGGAAGGCCGGTTCCGATTTGTACCGCCGCGGCGATAAGGCGCGGAATATTCCTGCCTGCATCGCTTGCCATGGTCCTGTTGGCCGCGGAAATCTTGCTGCCGGCTATCCGGCGCTGCGGGCGCAGGAGTCGGTCTACGTAGTGAAGCAGCTCAATGATTACGCCAGCGGTGCTCGCTACGTGGGAACCAACGTCGCAACTGTCGATCCTAACAGTGCGATGATGCTCGCCATTGCGAAGCGTCTAACACCAGAAGACATTCGCAACGTGGCGTCGTACGTCCAGGGGATGCGCTGAGCTAGGCTGCCGGTGGGCTGACGAAGGCCCACCCAACAATTGAGGCTTCCGATGATCCGACCGCTCATTTTGACTCCGTTGCTCACCCTGCTCGTTTGCGGTTGTGGACACGCGTCCACGTCGCACCAACATAACGCAACCCAGGCGGCACAACAGACACGTCCGGCCGCGACACAACAGGGTGGCACGGCGTCTGCGCAGTCCGCGGCTGCAACGGTTGAGAGCGAGACGGAACAAGCCGCCGCTGCGCAGGAAACCGCAGGCAGCAATGCGGATGAAGACCGCACACCGCCGGATCGCGGCGATGTCAGCCTCGAGCATCTCGCCGCGCTTCCCGCGGACGCGGTACTTCCTGCCGGGAAGTGGAAGCCGGGCACCAACTACGACGTGCTGACACCCGCCCAACCCACGAACGTCTCGCCTGGAAAGGTCGAGGTCGTCGAGGTGTTCTGGCTCGGTTGTCCGCATTGCTATGCGCTCGAGCCTTTCGTAGAGGCCTGGTTGAAGAACAAGCCTGCCTACATCGAATTCGTACGCGTCCCCGTGATGTGGGGCCCGGCGCATCGCGCGCATGCCCGACTGTTCTACACGTTGCAGGCGCTGAACCGCCCCGACTTGTTCGAGAAGGCGTTCGACACGATTCAGCAGAAGCACGAGCCGCTCGTCGCCCAGAGCGAAGACGAAACGCTCAAGCTGCAGGAGGCGTTCGCGAAGGACAATGGGATCACCACCGACGACTACGCCAAGGCCTACAACTCCTTCACAGTGAATTCGAATCTGCAACGCGCCGAGCAGCTCACGCAGCGCTACCAGGTGCAGGGCGTGCCGCTCGTCGTCGTGGACGGCAAGTATTCGACCGACGTAGCGAAGGCTGGTGGGCCGCAGCAGCTCATCCAGATCATTGACGACCTGTCGGCGTCGGAGCACCACCACTAGCACTGGCCCGCACTCGCGGCGGGCGCACTTCGGCTCGCCCGCGCAGGCTATTGTTTTTGCTGGTTTTCCGGGGGTGCGGGGAGTGGCGCGCTCGACTGGATTCGAACCAGCGACCTGCAGCTTCGGAGGCTGCCACTCTATCCAACTGAGCTACGAGCGCGTCGGGGCGGATTTTACTGCAGTTTCCGTACCGTCACCAAACGATTGGGAATTTCGTGGTGGGGAGAGAATTGGGAGTGGTCGTCATTCGCTGGGCCATCGAGCCGCTCGTGTCGATACAAAGCTACCGAATCCCGGCAACGAGTGCCGTCACCCCCACCACAGAGGCAATGATCGCAATGGCGAGAGTCGTCTCGTCGACCCCCACGACGAGGCAAGAGCGACTAGGCTTATTGGGATCGTAAAACACCACTGGGCCGACTGGTTTGATCTCCGTGCTCGCGAGCGTGACGGCGTGCATATTCCCGCTCGGACCTAATCCGAATCGCCAGCGCGTCGACTCGTAGGTCATCCCGTTGACCGCATAGGAATATCGCGCAACCAGCCGATATTGATCCCCTCGCGAGACAACCCAAGGTGATCAATACGGGCTGGTGTCGTCGGCCAACCTCGCGAGGCGTACGCGAACCACACATTGCTCCAAGCAACGCCCGCTCCGGAGAGAAACACTAGTCCGATCAAAGTCAGTTGGTTTAGCCAGTGCCACATGACAAGCGCGTTCGTGAGGTCTTACCGCAGATTCTTTACTCTCACCAACCGGGTAACCCTCAAGGGGGGATATGTTCGCAAGGCGGCTCGCAGTTCTTGATCGGGATGCCGAAGTTAATGCGATACGCAAAGCAGGCAGGCACAGGCTTGCCGTTCTCAGTCGCGGGGCGATAGCGACCGGAGCCAGCGGTGGCGAGGGCCACCCCGGCCTGATCAAGTCGTGCGCTACCGGAAGTTTTCACGAGTTCCACCGGGGCTGTCAGAACACCCTTTTCATCGAGGCAAGCGCGCACGATGGGGCCGCCGGTTTCGCCCAGCTTCTTGGATTCGAGCGGGTAGAAATTTTCCGTTTGCGGAAAGCCCGGTCCGGGCCGTGGGGTCTGTTTGATTACATTGGGCGACGGTGCGCCTGAGTTCGTTTGAGGCGAGGTGGCGCACCCGGCGGTCAAAAGCACAACCACCATCAGGAGCCACCCGCGATACCTGCCCTGCGATTGGGTGGTGTTTGGATTAACAGTCTCCACGTCGTCGATTCTCCCTATAGTTATTGACTCGGTCCGACTGATTTAAGTCAAGCGCTTCGGAGGCTGCCACTCTATCCAACTGAGCTACGAGCGCGTCGGCTGCGGTTTACAGCAGTCGCCAGATCGTCACAAAGCGATCGGGAATTCTTTCGGTGGGAAAGAGCTGGGGACGGCCAATTTTTGCGGACCAGGCGCTAATCGCCGGGGGCACTGAGCAGCGGCAGCGCGATGAGTATTCCGAAACCTAACTCAATACACCAGTAATGAATGCGACTGGCGCGTCGTCGCGCTACGACGGCTGTGCGAAGCCACGCAATGAGAGCCAGATTGAGCACGAAGGGAAGTAGCTGCGCCATGTCGCGACCCGTCCAGCGGGCGTTGTATCTCAGGTGGATCGTTTCGCCCGCGGTGCCTTCCGTCGGCGTTTGGTCTCATAAAGGAGGCGAGCGGTCTCGATTTTGGCGACGCTGCTGCGGTCCATGCGTTGGCGCTCGGCGAGTGCAAGGGTCCGCTCCTCCACCTCACGGAGTATCACGCTGGGCCTGACGCAAAGTGCACGGGCCAACTTGAATATCATCTCGAGCCCAGGCTCCTTGCGGCCGTTCTCGAGCGATGAAACGGTCGCGCGATTCGGCGCTTCCAGCCCGAGCCCCGAAGCTTGGTCTAACAGGTTTTCCTGGGTCAGATCGCCGGCCTTGCGGAAAGCCCACTGGGCTGTTCCGTAAGTTCTCAGTAATTTGGTGTCGGCCGATCGTGACATCGGCCTCAAAGAATATTGTCGTGAAGATTATAGTTCGACAGCCTATAGACAACATTTTCACTTAATCTGTTACGTGGTGACTTCGCACGGTGATTAGCGCGGTGTAGTTACGGGCAGACCTTCGCCGGTCGCGCGTGGAGGGAAGGCCGTTGTTGAAGCAGCGCGTCGCCGATCGATTGGCGAGCTGGAGCGCTCGCTAGACTTCCCTCTCGATAAAGTCGAATCCGGACGAATTAGATTGATTACTCATTGGTGAGCGCATGCAGGCATATAGACTCGAGCGCACGCCGCAACGTCAAAGCCCGCATTTCTGCCGCTTTCAGCCAGATTCTCCGGCTTGACCGTACTGGCTGGCCCTGAAACGATGTCGCCATGGATTTCAAGGTCTTAGGCGATATCGCTGAAATCGAAACGATTGCTACCGGATCCGGCATCCGAGAGCTCGCGCGCTTGCGCAAGCGCTACGGCCGAGGCCGCTGGCGAAAGCGCAAGGGATATGCTGAACTGCGGCTGAGTGATGGCACAATTATCCGGGCGGAGCTTCACTGGTACGAAGCCACCGGGATTGGCAAACGCGAATTCAAGATTAAGCGCTTTCTGTAAAGGAAGCTTCTCTCATGGCAAAAGCATCTAGACGCCTTGTCATCTGTCTCGACAACTCCGGCTACGAGGTATCACTCGAGCGCCGAAAGATTTACGTGGTTGTTCCCGACGCAGAGGCTGCTCGGCACGGACGCATTCGCGTGGTTGACGAATCAGGCGACGACTACCTATATCCCGCGGAGCGTTTCGTCGAGGTTGAGTTGCCACTGGCCGCCCGCCGGGCGGTAATGCAGGCAGCTTAGTCAGCAATAACTGGCCGGACGCCTCCCGCGATCAAGCGGTGGGACCTGAAGCGAGTCTCGTAAGGGAAGCGGTAGGGGTCCTAATCAGGGCGCGAAGGACCGTCGCCTAATCCAATCAGCACTCCTCATGGGGATCCGTGGTAGTCCCATCGAAGCGAGCGCGACCTGCAGCTTCGGAGGCTGCCACTCTATCCAACTGAGCTACGAGCGCGTCGGGGCGGATTTTACTGCAGTTTCGCTAGCGTCACCAAGAGATTGGGATTCTCGTGGCGGGGAGAGGATTGGGGACGGCAGCGTCACCCCTATCAATGAACCCATGGTCGGAACCACGAGGGCCGTCTCGTCAGGTTCCTGGGACCAGCGCCCGCTGCTTCCGACAATCCGGCCTCCAGTTATTTAGGCGGCGCATCGGCTGACGAGACATACAACACGTTCTCCTTGGTTGCCAGGTACAGATGCAGTTGCTGGAGAATGTTCATGCCGAGGTGTAGCGGCGATTCACTACCAAAGCAATTCGCGTACTGGGCGGCGTTATCCTCCGGCCCGTTGGCCCGTAAGGCACAGTCCTTCCTTCCCGGAAGCAACCTGATCCTGGTGTTATTGACATTCAATCCCTTGGCTGTCAGTGCCATGGCGCGATACTGCGCCACGGGTTTACCATCGCCGTTCGTCTCGGTCTCGACGTCCCGAGAGTGCTCATCGAAGCCATATAGCTTACCGGTCACATCCGTCGTGAGTGTCGTTTGTGGGGCGCCGGTCGCCAGAGTCGCCTCGATCTTCTTGCCATCGAGCTCCATCGGGAAATACCAGGTCCCGATGCGCCCGTGATGCAGGGGCACCTCGGCATAGGTATTCGTCCAGTACACTACCGCGCCCCGGCAATGATCCTGCGAAAACAGATTCAGGTGTCTATTTCTGACATCCAACTCGACGTCGACGGTGTTGAAGAAATCCATCCCGACGAGGCCCGCAACGTCCATGGTTCCTTCGGCACTCGGTCCGTCGATGGAGACCAGCGCAAACTGCGCCTCTTTGATCGTCACGGAGCCCAGCTTGAATGGCGTGGCGGTGGCGTATTGCCGGATCCGCTGGTTTCCGAAGCTCGCGTCTACGCCCTTGGCAAGGCTCGAATGCGGCAGTCCGTACTTGGCGGCAATTTCGGCCCAGAGCACGGACACACCGCTCTGAGTATTCAACATCATGAGCGCTGCATGTTCGCCGAGCACGACCGGAAGGTAGATCCGGTTATTGGAGACAGTAAGGTCGATCGAGGCGACCTGCTTGAGTTTGCAGTCCGGAGCGGCCTCTGCCGCATTTGACGTCTGAAGTGTGGCCAACGCCAGTATCGACAGCAGCACAAGCGTTCTCATAGTTGAACGCCCGTCGGAAGGGTCCCCACGAAAAAATTCCTCACAACGTGCATGGCGACCTCGTTAGTATCGTTATGTGTCTGCAACGTGGACTGCCTCGTCGAACGGCGCAACTACATGACATCGTATCCCGAGAAACAACAGTGCCACAACCAGTGGCTCTGTAACCGGCCGGAAATACGTCCGCAATGGCCATATTCGACCATGCAGCCTACGCCCCTCCCGGCGACCGCATGGCTGTTGGTCTCCGGGTTGGCATTGCCTGGTATTAGCGATCAGGGCCCGCCCGGGGCGACCGAAAACCCCTGCCACTTAGTCCCGGCGCGGCCGCGCGCGGCGTGAACTCCGCGTGACCAATAGTCGCGTTCTGCCCACCACCTCTTTGCGCCCGTGGAGGCTGCATTCGGATCGACAAACTCTCGCAGAGATGCGGCCACCGGGCTGTTGGAGATTGGTATCTCCCTTTTAAATTTGTGTAGCGTTCGCCGCGGCTACGTGTTACCGATGCAGCTGGCATGCGTCTCAAAGGAATGCTGGCCGGGTGAAGATTTTTAGTTGTCTCATGGTGGTTGCCTGTGTCTGCGCCTTTCCGGCCGTCCGTGCGCAGGAAACTCCTCCGTTGCAATTCGTCGCCGAGTATCTACGGGAATTCAGCGCGATCGAGCATATCCGCGTGGCCGAGGAGCGAGAGCTCCAGGCGCCCCATCAAAGTATGCTTGCCACTTGCATAGACAGTGGCAATCGATACCGTCTGGAGATCACTCAACAGATGGCCCGCATGCGTGGCATGAGGGTGCCTCCCCCATCGCAGACCCTACCCGGGCGACTCGTGGAGCTCTACGGTCACAAGCTCAGTCTCTACAACGAAGTCGTCAGTGAGTGTACTGCGCTCAAGGAGGGAGCCAATGCCAATGTCAGCTCTTTGGAAGTCATGGCCGCGGTATCCCGATATAACGCGAAAGTCGATGCTATTGACCACTCGTTGTTCGCGACCTCGACGCAGGCATTTTCGACGCTACTGAATACCACACCCGGGTCTCGCACCACTCCGCACCGTCTCGGTATCACGCTCGCGGAGAAGCAAGCTCTGCTGCGGCAACTGAAGCTCCAGTTTGGTGCGGAGTTGGATGACGATCAGCAAACATACCTCGTTAACGCGGCGACAGTGATTCGCGACGCCTTACGGGCTCATAAGGCTGCCGACGAATAGATCGTCCAGTCGCGCCTGGATTCGATTCCACTGCTGTCGCCCACCAACCCGTGCGCGGCAAAGGAACGATTGGCTGCCCGCTGGATTGGCGCTGGTACGACGCTGGATAGTAGCGTGCCGCGGCCTCCGTTACCGGGCTGCTGCAACCGTCTTGGTGTTGCCGAATAGGAACGTTCCACGCATCACTGTTGAGTGGCCGGGAGAGGTGCAGAAGAACGCGTAACGCACTCCTTCTTGCAGTGCGCTCGTGCTGAATTTCGCCGCCGCGCTCTCGCCTCCTCCAACCACTTTTGTCGCCGCTATGATGCGATGATCGTTCTCGGGCAGAAAGCCGCGCTTGAAGCCGGCGGCCAAGCCCGCATTGACGATCGCGGACACATCCGACTCTCGCGCGAGCACCCAGTCGTGGCCCATGATCTTCGCGGGGAGCTGGCCCGAGTGCCGGAGGTTTACCTCGACCTCGGTGCATTGCACCGGGACCGTCATCTCGCGCAGGTTGAACCGCATCATATCGTTGCCTTCGATTGTCAATTTGCAGGGATCCGCGTTCGCAGCCCCGGTCGCGAGTAGCAGCGCGCCGGCACCGATCAGTTGTAGGGATGTCATGGGGTTTCCTCGCGCAGTCATGATTTCAGAAAGCCAGCCACGAAAACAGGAATACGGAGTTGTTCTGGTGCGCCGTGCGGCCGAATCCGTCGTAGTCGGAGGTGCCGCCGTTGAATTTCAGATAACCTGTGTACTGCAGGCCGACCCGGACGTTCACCCACGGCCGACCCCAGGAAGTCATCTTCCCGAACGGCACATATTCGAGTTGCAGGATGTAGCCCCGCGTGTCCGGCGAGCCATTGTTGCTTCCTGAGAGCGGCGCGGGCCCGTAGAAAACCTGATCCGCGCCTCCGGTGATGTCAAAGACGCCTACGCCCGCGCTCCATGTCTGGTGGTACGTGAATGAGGCGTCGAGTCTCAGGGTGTTCAGGTGATTGGACGCCGCAGCGACGCCGCCGGCGTTGAACGTCGCAGACAGTTTCTGGTTCTCGTGGATGTACGACGCATTCACCGTCAGCGCGGACTGATCCTGATTCGCATATTGGTAGGTGGCGTCGAATCCCACGTCGGAGTAGCGGTCCGTATCAGGAACCGTCGTGTCGGGTTGTAGTTTGGCTTCGATCCCGAATGTGCCGATCGAGAAGTAATAGGGGTCCTTGCTGACCTGGTATGCGAGTCGCCAATAGGGCGCGACGCCGTTGATGTGGGGGTTGTCTCCAGGCCCCAAACCCAGGTTGCCCAACCATCGATCGGAGAGGTTCCGGTACGCACCTCCCTCCAGGTACACGTGATCGGCGATCATCGCGTAGGCCGTGGCTCCGAGCACGGTCTGGGCAAGGCCGCCCTCGATCAGCGTAGCGGCCGAGGGACCCGGAACGAGGGGTGAGGAGATGTACGGGAATCCCCAGGCGGGCGTCGAGTTCCACAAATCCTGAACCGTGGGGTTGTTGTTGATGGAGACCCCTATCACTGCGTCCGTGCCCGCGAACTTGACTGCTCGCGCGTAGCGTACGTCCATGTTATCCCAGCTGGTGTGCCGCTCCTCGCCGCTGTAGGTCACTTGGACGAAAGCTCCGGAATGTTCCGTGATGCGCCCGCCGTAGAAGATCGAGACCTGGTCTACCGACAGATTGTTGTTGGTGCTGAAGTGCTCCGCAGGTGCTTCGGGCAGCGAAGCGTCTACGTGGCTGAACCCTCCCTGGATCATGAGTGCGAGTGGGAGCGGGTGCTCACCGTCGCCCCAACTGTAGCCGTTCAACTTGAACTGGCGGCCATAATCCGTCAGCGCAGGGCCAAACGATAGTGTGTGGCATTGCGAGCAGGGCATCCCCGTCTGGCGTGCAAAACTCGGCACCGCCAACGCGTCCTTGAATGTTAGGACTGCGATGATAGCCATGACAGCTGCCGCCCGCAGTGCAACACGAGCCGCTCGTCCTGGGTGGGCCTCGATAGAGTTGGACATAACCGCCGTCCCCCCAATGTTATTTATTATTCGGCTTGGTATCTCGGAGTACATACGGAAATAAAACCTGTTACATCCCAACAGGTCGGCTTGTGCAACAGGAAACACTCAGCGACAGCGCCGTGCCATGTGGGTTAGTTGGTAGGGGAACGGGCGTTAGTGCGTATGCCAATGTGCAACACGGCGTCGTGCAACGCAGCATCTCGCGCGCCGGATGTCGGTCGGGTGGGCGTTCCCACACCCGGGTCTCGCGTTTTCGACCACAGGTCGTGCTAACCTGAAGCCCCGAGATGGGATCCCCCGCCTATGAGAATCACAAACTTCATGCTTGCCGCGCTGTTGTTCAGCTCCGTTGCTACGGCAGTCGAACCGTCGGCGGGTGCCGATAAAGCGGCTATCAGGCACGCGCGCCTGCGGCAGAACGCCGCGATAGTCAGTCATGACCTGGATGCGATCGCCTCCTACTGGACTGATGATGTGACGATATGCCGGGGCTTGGGGATCCAGATGGCGGGCAAGGCCGCGTACCTGAAGCTCTTCGCAGAAGACGATCCAGTTTCCCCGGATGTGATCGTTTACGAGCGGGATCCGGCGTCAATCGATGTCAGCTCCGTCTGGCCGTTGGCGTTCGAGACAGGCGCCTGGAAGGGGCACTTGGGCAAGGGCGACGGGCTGGTGGTGGTCGAGGGTCGCTACTCGGCGCAATGGGTCAAGCGGGGGGACAAGTGGCTCATCCGCTCCGAAGTGTTTGTAGCACTCACGGGCTCAGGGTCGGGGCTGAAGATGAAGGCGGCGCCTTAGGTTTTTTAAGGGCCGCCCTTTAGCGCCGCAGCTTGCCTCACATCGACCATCCCCCTCCGAGTGCGCGAAATGACATGACCGCCGCGCGGTCGGTGTCGGCGCGCGTGCGGGCGAGCTCATCCTGGGCGACGAGAGACTGCCGGTCGGCGTCTAACACGTCTGTGAGGCTGCTCGCGCCGGCCAGGTAAGATCGCTGAGAGGCCTCGCGCGCACGGGCCAGGGCGTCAACCTCGTTAACCAGATCGCGCGTTTGTAGCTCGAGTTGTGCCAGGGCCATGAAGGAATTCTCCACGTCCTCGGCTGCCCGCAACACGGTTTGACGATAGGTCAGGAGCACCTGCGCATTGGCGCTGTTAGCTTGTGCAACTTCCGCGTCTACTCTGCCGAAATCGAACAGTCGCCAACGTAGACCCGCTGTGGCTTCTGGCTGGAAGCTCTCGGCGCTCCACAGGTGACTCGCGCTCAGGCTCTCAAATCCCAACAGCGCCGAGAGCGATATTTTCGGGTAATACTCGGCAATAGCCACACCGATGCGGGCGTTAGAGGCGGCGAGCCGGCGCTCAGCCGCGATTACATCCGGCCGACGTCGCAGCAGATCGGACGCGTTCTGTCCTGGCGGGATGGCGGGTGCGCTCGGTATGTCGCCCTGTTTTGAAAGCTCGGATGCGTAGGTTCCAGGCTGGGCGCCCATCAGGACGTCAAGCCGGTTCAGTTGCGCTTCGAGCGCGGTCCGTAACGGAGGAATCGTCGCGCGCGCCTGCGCGAGAAGTG
The DNA here is from genome assembly GCA_028293725.1 of Gammaproteobacteria bacterium. The sequence goes on from JAQGOE010000308.1 coordinate 22,181, forward strand.
CTTCAGCCTGCGCCACCTCCTTCTCTGCCGATGCGCCTCGTGAGAACCGCAAACGGACCAGTTCAAGGAGCCGAGTGTCCGTTTCAACCTGCGATTGCGCGATGGCAAGGCGCGCCTGATCACCACGGGCCTGGAAATATGAGTCCGCAGCCTCCGCGACTATGGATATGCGCACTCCCAGTTGCTGTGCTTCAGCGGCTGCAGCTTCGTCTCGCGCGGCTTCGGCTCCGCGTCGCAGTCCTCCGAACAAATCGATTTCCCATTGAGCGCCTACATCAGCGTCATAGAGAGTTTGGTTGCGGTCGTATCCCGGCAGATGGCGCCCGATAGTCCCGATAGGGCTGTTCAGAGACTGGTGAAGTGGGCTGGCGGAAGCAGCGGCGGTGCCTGTGGGTAGCAAGTTTGCGCCGGCTTCACGTGCGACGGCGCGCGCCTGATCGACCCGAGCGATCGCCGCTGCGAGATCGAGGTTCTGTTCTAGTGCACGCTCGACGATGTGTGTCAGGACGGGGTCGCGAAAGCCGGTCCACCATGTTTCAAAGGGCGGCGCGGGCGCCTCGACTTGGCGATTGTCGACTGAGGCGCTGTTGTGGAAGCCGGTCAGCTTTGTGGCGGGAGGGCCTTTGTATTGGGGGCCGACTGTGCAAGCGGAGAGCCATACGACAGTACAGAAGCCAATCGCAACAGCCAAAGCGCGTGGGCCGGAACGTGGCGGCGGGGTGGACGGCGGCGATTGTGTCCGCACAGCGAAACATCGCGGAAGGTTTGAAGCGATGGTCAACGCCTGCACCAGTGCGCGAGGAGCGCTCCAGCGCGAAAGGCTGGATACCAGCGCCAAAGCTCGCGAGGGCCCCCTTCGCGGAAGCCTTAGTAACGGGGCCGGGGCCGCCAATGAAAGAGTCATTCCTGGGCCGCGCCCTTTGGCGCCGGTAGCGCCGAGTGCTCCTGGGTAGGCTCCTTCCCCCGCGCTCATGGCACTGGCCTTCGTGCCCTCCGACCCCATATTTCCTGCTTCGCGAAGCATCTGCCGCCTCCCGGCGCCGTCGTCACTTGCATAATGATAGTAAGTAATCTATATTACTTGCATGATGATAGCAACTAGGCTCTGAGCACCATGCAGCACAAAGGATTCGACAAGATGCCGTGCCCCATTGCCCGCAGTCTCGAGCGGGTGGGTGAGTGGTGGAGCATTCTCATCCTGCGCGACGCCTTCAAGGGGGTGTCGCGGTTCGATCAGTTTCAAAAGAGCCTCGGCATTGCGCCCAACATGCTGACCCGCAGGCTCAATACGTTGGTGGATTCGGGGCTGTTGGAGCGTCGTCTCTACAGCGAGAAGCCGCCTCGTCATGAGTACGTTCTGACGGATCGAGGCCGTGACTTCCGTCCCGTCCTCTGGGCGCTGGTGGCTTGGGGAAACAAACACTTTCCGCCCGAGGGACAAACCGTGGCCGTGGTCGACGCTGCGACGGGTGAACAGGTCGAACCTGTGTTAGTCGATGGCCGCAGTGGGAGGGTGTTGCGCGGCCCAGAATTCAAGGTTGCCACGGTGCCGGCGGCCGGCGCGAATGCGCCCGTAAAGATGGCGACCCCGGGCGGTAGACGGTTGCCGACACCGGCGACACGGACGCCGGTGCTGACACCGACGCCGACACCCATACTGACGCGAAAATCGACCCCGACACGCCCAGCCGGCGTAACTAACAGCGGCGGGCCGAAATCACGGCCCGCCAAACATCGAAAAGTAGGGACCTCATAATGAACGCCAGTGCTGCCGTCGTAGATCGCGATGTTGCCGCGCCAACATCACCCGGAATTCTCGGAATCGGGATTAAACGGCTAGCGGTTTATTGTGCAATCGGTCTTGCCGCGCTGGCTGTGGTGGCTTATGGCTATCACTGGGTGACTGTGGCGCGGTTCCTCCAGAGCACCGACGATGCTTACGTTGGTGGCGACATTACGGTCATCGCGCCCAAGGTTGCAGGTTTCATCGATCAGGTTGCCGTGACGGACAATCAACGGGTCGAAGCGGGCGAGTTGCTGGTGAGGCTCGATGATCGCGACTATCGGGCTGCTCTGGCTAGAGCCGAAGCGGCGGCCGACGCGCAGCGAGCGACATTGGAGAATCTCGATGCCACGCGGCGGCTGCAGCAAGCGATCATTGCGCAGGCGCATGCGGGGATTGTCGCCGCCGATGCCGAAGTCAGCCGTACACACGACGACGAGATCCGGTTCCGCGACCTGTCGGAACATTCGGCCGCGTCGGTGCAGGTCTTTCAGAAGGCTGATGCCGACTACAAAGAGGCCGTCGCACAGGCTCAAAAAAGCCGGGCCACCGTCGACGCCGCCGAGCGCCAGTTGGATGTGATTGACACACAGAAGCGGCAAACGCAGGCCGCGCTGGCGGAAGCTACCGCGAGTGTGGATCTGGCTCGCCTGAATCTGAGCTACACCGAACTCCGAGCGCCGATCGCGGGGGTCGTCGGTAATCGAAGCGCACGCACCGGCGCCTACGCCTCTGTGGGTACGCAACTCGTATCTATCGTTCCTGCACAGGGACTGTGGATCGACGCCAACTTCAAAGAGAGCCAGCTGGCGCGGATGAGTCCGGGATTGCACGCGACGGTGAAGGCGGACGTTCTGCCAGGCCATGAGTTTGTTGGGCACGTCGCGAGCCTCGCTCCGGCAACGGGTGCGCAGTTCAGCGTCTTACCAGCGGAGAACGCGACGGGCAACTTCACGAAGATTGTCCAGCGTGTGCCCGTGCGGATCGTCCTGGACGGTGACGCGTCGACACTCGGCAGGCTCCGGCCCGGGCTGTCAGTGAGTGTCGATGTGGATGAGCGCGCGCCGGGAGCTGCTGCGCCGTGAACGCTGTGGCTGACAGTAGGGAGTTCGCCCCCGACCAACTCTCGATAAAAGTGAAGGTATTCGCCTTCGCCGCGATGTGTATCGGGTTCTTCATCGCGCTGCTCGACATTCAGATCGTGTCGGCATCGCTGCGAGATATTGGTGGAGGTCTTTCGGCCGGTACCGACGAGACCGCCTGGGTGCAGACGAGCTATCTCATCGCCGAGATCATTGTTATTCCCTTGTCGGGCTGGCTGTCGCGGGTCATGTCGACCCGTTGGTTGTTCTGTGCGTCGGCGGTCGGATTTACTGCGACCAGCATGCTATGCGGAGCGGCCTGGGACATCCACAGCATGATCGTCTTTCGCGCCTTGCAGGGGTTTCTCGGCGGCTCGATGATTCCGACGGTTTTCACCACGGCATTCATCTACTTCTCAGGTAATCAGCGTGTCATCGCCGCTGCCACGGTCGGCGCCATATCGTCTCTCGCTCCCACGTTGGGACCCACGGTAGGCGGTTGGATCACCGACCACTATTCCTGGCATTGGCTGTTTTTCGTGAACCTCGTCCCGGGAATCTTCGTCGCGGTCGTCGTCCCCATTCTCGTCCGCGTCGATAAGCCGAATCCGTCGCTGTTACGCGGTGCCGACTATATCGGGATGGTCCTGATGGCCCTCTGTCTCGGTTGTCTCGAGTACACCCTCGAGGAGGGCGAGCGTTGGGATTGGTTCAGCGACGATACGATTCGTACTACCGCGTGGATCGCGGCTCTCGCGGGGGTGGGTTTCATCTGGAGAAGTCTGACTCACCCGCAACCGATCGTCGATTTTTCGGCACTCAAGATTCGCAATTTCGGGCTTGGATCGCTGTTCTCGTTCGTCAGCGGAATCGCCATTTTTGCCACGATCTATCTCACTCCGCTGTTCCTTGGACGCGTGCGCGGCTTCAGCGCCCTGCAGATCGGCCTCGCGGTGTTCTCGACCGGCCTGTTTCAGGTCTGTGCGATTCCTCTCTATACCTTTCTCGCCCGGCGCATCGATCTGCGTTGGCTCATGATGTTCGGGTTTGGCTGCTTCACGCTGAGTATGTGGACTTTCGCTCCGATTACGCATGAGTGGGGCTGGCGTGAACTGCTGCTGCCGCAGGCGTTGCGCGGCTTTGGTCAGCAATTCGCGGTGGCGCCGGTTGTCACGTTGGCGCTGGGCAGTCTCGCGCCCCAGCGGCTCAAGCTGGCCTCAGGATTGTTCAACCTGATGCGCAATCTCGGTGGCGCGATCGGTATCGCCGTTTGCGGCACGATTCTGAACGACCGCTCTAATGTGCATTTTCTGCATCTCGCGGAGCACTTGAATAGCAGCAATACCAGTGCGCAAGCCCTCCTCTCCCAGGTGGCCGCCGCTGACGCTGCGCGCTGGAACGGCGACACGGTTCACGGCGCCTCGGCCGCGATCCATCAGCTGTGGACGCTCACTTTCAGAGAAGCACAAACGCAGGCTTTCGCCGACGCGTTCCTCGCCATCATGATCTGCCTCATCGTCGCGACGCTTCTCATCCCACTGATGAAAAAGGTCTTACCCCCAAGCGCCCCGCCCGCGGATGCCCACTGAGCTGAGGGGGCACGGCGCGTGTGCCGCTCGCCGCGCCGACGTCATTCGCCTTTCAGCTTCGCCGCAACGCGCTTGTAGGCTTCGCGGAACGGAATGCCCTCCGACACCACGAGGCGGTTGGCTTCCTCCGCTGCGTGGATGGCCGGATCGAGCCTGATGCGGTCGGGCCGGAATTTCATGGCGTCGATCGCCGGTGCCAGGATGTCGAGGGTCTGCAGGGCGAGGTCGATTCCCCTGAACAGAGGGAACTTCAACAACTGCAGGTCACGTTGGTAGCCCGACGGCAGCTTGGCGCAGATACTCAGGGCCTCCGTCAGGCAGGCCTGCGCGCTGGCCGAGCGGCCACGGATGAGCTCGAAGACATCCGGGTTACGTTTCTGCGGCATGATCGAGGAGCCGGTGGTGAAGGCTTCCGGCAGCTCGACAAAGCTGAACTCCTGCGTATAGAACAGCAGGGTGTCAGCCG